>CAMYNQ010000203.1 GCA_947259785.1 uncultured Chromatiaceae bacterium
GTCGTCTAGAGCCAATCAAAGAAAAGGCCAGGATGATAAAGCGCCACTTATCAAATTTGCTGACCTACTTTAAACATCCAATCAGCAATGCGGTAGCGGAAGGACTGAACTCAAAAATACAAGCAGTTAAAGCAAACGCCAGAGGCTATCGTTCTTTCGAAGGATTCAGAAACAGTATCTTGTTTTATTGTGGCGGCTTGGATATGGCTCCGTGAACTTTACACGAATCTACGAAGAGCCTAATTTTTTAATGGAACTGCATTAGCATCTAGTGGTAAAAGGTGATTTTGCTATGGATGAAATCGATCTTAAACAACCCGAGCTGTATATCAACCGCGAGCTGAGTTTGCTCGAGTTTAATCGTCGTGTGCTGGAGCAGGCCAAGGATGAGCGTGTGCCGCTGCTTGATCGGGTTCGCTTTCTCTGTATTTCCAGTACCAATCTGGATGAGTTTTTTGAAGTGCGCGTTGCCGGTTTAAAGCAAAAGGCCGGTCTGGGGGCGAAGGATAGTGGCCCGGATAATATGTCAGCGCAGGAAACCCTGAAAGAAATCAGTATTCGCGCGCATCAACTGGTCGATGAGCAGTATCGTGTCCTGAATGAGGTGATGTTTCCCTTGCTGGAACAGCAGGACATACGTTTTATTCGCCGTGATGACTGGACTGAATCGCAGCAGCAGTGGTTGTTGAATTATTTTAATGAGTCATTGCAGCCAGTATTGAGTCCAATGGGCTTAGACCCAGCCCATCCTTTTCCCCGTATTCTGAATAAGAGCCTGAACTTTATTGTTTCACTGACAGGTAAAGACGCCTTTGGTCGTAGCAGTGGTCTGGCGGTGATTTCTGCACCGCGCTCCCTGCCACGGCTAATCCAGTTGCCGGCTGACGAAACTGACAGTGGCGCCAATGATTTTGTGTTTCTCTCCTCCGTAATGCATGCTCATGCCGATAGCCTGTTTTATGGGATGAAGGTCGAAGGTCTCTATCAATTCAGAGTGACACGTAATAGTGAGCTGTTTGTCGATGAAGAAGAGATCGATGACCTTTTGCGTGCAGTAGAGGGTGAATTGCTGAGTCGGAACTATGGTGATCTTGTTCGTCTTGAGGTTGCACATAATTGCCCGCAACAGTTGATTGTATTTCTCCAGGAACAGTTCTCCCTGCCAGTTGCCGATGTCTATCAGGTCAATGGTCCTGTGAACATGAATCGTCTTCAAGAGGTTTGTGATCTGGTTGATAGGCCGGATCTGAAGTATCCATCGTTTACGCCGCGGCTGCCAATTCAGTTGGTAGGCAAGGATATTTTTAAAGCGATTGCCAAGCGTGATGTTTTGCTGCATCTACCATTCGAATCTTTTTTGCCTGTGATCGACTTTTTGCGCCAGGCCGCAGAAGACCCAAATGTAATGGCGATCAAACAGACTTTGTATCGCACTGGGCCGCAGTCTGCCGTGGTGGCCGCCCTGGTAGCTGCCGCTCATGCCGGTAAAGAGGTGACAGTGGTGATTGAACTGATGGCGCGTTTTGATGAGGAGGCAAACGTCGCCCTGGCGACACGTCTGCAAAGCGCCGGTGCACATGTAGTCTACGGCGTTGTGGGATATAAGACTCATGCCAAGATGATCCTGGTGGTGCGACGTGAAGCTAAACGCCTGCGTCATTATGTGCATTTGGGCACCGGCAATTATCATCCTCGTACGGCACGTATTTATACTGATTACGGTTTGCTAACCTGCAATAAAAAAATTGGTGAAGATGTTCAGAAGGTCTTTAACCAGCTGACCAGTTTAGGCAAGGTGGCCAAGTTTAACTGTTTGTTGCACTCACCTTTTACCCTGCACACGGGCATGATTGAAAAGATTGAGCGTGAGATTGAACATGCCAAGGATGGACGTGCTGGGCGTATCATTATCAAGGTCAATGCCCTGGTTGACACGCAGCTGATCCAAGCCTTATATCGTGCCTCGCAGGCCGGCGTTGAGGTCGATTTGATTGTTCGCAGCATGTGTCGGTTACGCCCTGGGGTTAAAGGCGTTTCAGAAAATATCCGTGTGCGCTCAGTGGTCGGTCGTTTTCTTGAACATACCCGGGTTTTTTATTTTGCCAACGGCGGTGAAGAAGAAGTGTTTGGTTCAAGCGCTGACTGGATGGAGCGTAATATGTTTAGTCGTGTCGAAGTTTGTTTTCCAATTGAAGCTAAGGCGTTGCGTGAACGTGTGATTCAGGATTTGAACTGGTATCTAAAAGATAACAGCCAAGCCTGGTTATTGTCGGCGGATGGTAGTTATTCAGTGCCGAAATTAAAAAAATATGAAGAGCCGTTTTTTGTACAGCAGGCCTTGCTGGAGTCTATGGCTGAAGGGCTTTAGGCCGTTGTTCAATTGTTATCTGCCGAATAGTCTTAATAAGTTAATGCTAGTGTCGTAAGGCACTAACGTGGCTGCGTCGGACTTACGATCGATCTGCTCTAGGTAACCGGCCATTTTATGATGTTCAAGGTTCTCTTGGCTAAGCTTGGTGCTGAATATCTTGGTAGCGCGCATCATGCTTTTAACACCCTCTAACTCAGCGTAGTCATGCTCCTCCAGCAAGACGATCTCCTTGCCTAGGTGCCAATAGATATCAAGCTTGTTGATATCCATCACATCAAGCGGCGGCACCAGCGGTACCAGATCTTGTGATGTGACAACGCGGCTAACATCCAGATGCCGGAATGCCAGCGCACCGCTGACGTTGGTGAGCTTGGGTTGGCCAAAGGTGATGATGGGGCCAAGCTTGTACTGATCGATATCGAGATACATAGCCAGGATCACAGCAACGGCACCGCCCAGGCTGTGCCCGGTGGTGCTGATTTTATAGTCTTTATTGAGTGTGGGTAGCACAACTTTATAGATACCTTCTGCCGCTTGCGCAAAACCCTGGTGCAAGGCGATCTTGGCGTGTTCGTCGGCCAACAGTTTCAGTGAAACATCGACAATGGCATTTTCGATATTAGCCGTACCACGCACGGCGATAATATGGTGTTTAAGGGCATCATTGGTGGCGACAAAATAGTTTACCTCCACCCCTGGCACGTTGCTGTATTGATCAAGCCGATAACTCTGTGCCTCGATTATCCCCTGAGCCTCTTGCGCTGGCAGATAAGCGGCATTGGCCATGTCAGCGTAGGGCTTGATCTGGGCAAATAGCTCAGTTGGTTCGTTTGCGCTGCTCGCAGCGGGTGCGAGGCAGATGCAAACGAACAGATAAAAGGAATAACGCATTGGCATATCAAGTAAGTATCACTGTCAAAATGACGATTGTACTGAAAGTTCCACGGCAATAGTGGTTCGGCGATCCGTAGACGGTATTTGTAAAGTATAAGTAAATGCTTGGCTGGCGCCCCATTGTACGGCGTGCCTTTATTGTCTCAATACGCAATCAAAACTGTGCACCTTAGTGCTTTGATCTAAATGCAACGCGTAGCGACACGCTTGTAGGTGTTTAAGTGCGACATTATGTCGCATTCCCCATTGCGGCAGTCATCTTTAATATTGGTGAAATGAATATGACTTCAAGTTTTAGCGGAAGAGGGTTTGATTATGCGCAATAACTTATCGGTAACGCGCAGCAGTATGGTAACCGTGTTGCTGTCTTTACTAGGTTTAGGCTTGGCTGGCTGTGGCAGTGATGACAATAATACCGCTAGCACGGCTGTGACAGGCACGGTGTTTGCTGCGGCCGTTGACGCTGCCAGCTGTGTAGTGAAGGATGCCAATGGCATTGCTATTGCGGGGCCGGTGACGAGCTCGGCTGATGGTCGTTATAGTGTTGATGTGCCTGATGCCAATCTGGCTGATGATTTGATGATTGTATGTAATGGCGGCACCTATACCGATGAAGCGACGGGTGCTACAGGGCAGGCGGCGGGTACGTTGGCGGCCTATGTGGCAGGAGGCACGCTTGGCACGAACGCCTCTGTACATGCCACACCTGATTCGACGATTATTCATGAGCTTGTGACCAATTACGGTAACAGCCTTGCCGATGCTCGAACTGCATTCAATAGCGCGTTTGGTTACAGTCCTGATCATTCCATTGCTCCAGCTGATGCCACCAGCCCCGCGAGTGGCGCTGATAATGATGCGTTGTTGGTTGGTCTGCGTGCTGCGGTATTCAGTCAGATGACCAATGATATGGGGCTTGCGGCTGGGCAACAGTTTGATCTGTTGGCGGCATTGGCAAAGGACCTTTCCGATGGCGCGCTGGATGGTGTTGATGCCTCTGGCCAGGTCAATATTGGTGGTGATTCAACCAAGCCCATGCCTGCTGACATCCAGAATAAGTTTGCTGGCGCCATGGTTAATTTTCGCAATGGCGCAAATGATGCAACTGGTTTGGCTAATGACAATATTGGCTCATTGCCATTTGCCAAGACCGCGTTGACTGCAAGTTATAAGCTTGAGTACATGGCAGGAATGATGGCTGCCATGCAGGG
>CAMYNQ010000204.1 GCA_947259785.1 uncultured Chromatiaceae bacterium
TGAGTCTTAATAAGGCCAGATAGCTCTTGATCAACCAGCGCGATTGTCCAACCGACTGTGACGAGGCGGCGCCCAGGGCGCCATAGAATTCATTGTGACCGGCATAGATCAAGATGGCATCAGGCTGTTGTGCAAGGATCTCGTCCATAAAATCCAGCAGGGTAAAACTGTTGACCGCGGCGATGCCGGTATTGACCACCTCGATGTGTCGCATCGGGAAGGCATCAGACAGACGCTGTGCCAGAATACGCGAAAAAAGCACATTTTCCGGATAGGGCCAGGTGGCGGCGGTGGATCCGCCCAAGACAAACACGCGGTAGGCATTGTCCGGTTTGCGCTGCAAAAAGATTTCATAGGCAGGACCAGGCAGGCTCTTGCCTTTCGGGAAATAGCGCTGTGCCACCAGCGGGTTTATCACCCAGTGCGCCTCGTTGCCCATGGTGCTGGGGGCGGGAATAAACAGGTCGACATTGTCACCATAATCGAACCAACGCAGCCCAGCCTCCAACAACAGAAAAAACAGCAATGGGAATGCAAGTGCCGTTGCATAAAAAAGGGCGAGGCGTTGGCGACTTGGGGCGTTGTTTATCGACATAATGGACTTTGATTTGGAATACCAAATACTACCCCAATCCTGGAGGCTTGTACCAAAGGAAGGACACAAATGCCTCCAGATACTTGTCTTACCGAAATAGAGGCTTGCCTGATCGAGAAGCGAGCCGTTATAACTATCAAGAAAAATTATAATTACGAAAGACTCAACTTGAGCCACCAATGGTTTAGCTAAATGATTTCATCACATCCACCGGAACGGATATTTGGACTTGTGCTCTCGGCCGTCACTGCAGCCATCGGCCTCTGGCAATGGGCAGAGCCTAGCGCGCTGGCATGGCCTTGGTTGATCGCAGGTATTGGCCTCTCCAGCATCGCACTGCTCAGACCTCTGCTGCTAAACCCCGCCTATCGCGCCTGGATGAAGTTCGGCCATGGGCTAGGCGTTGTAAATACCTATGTCTTATTGGCGATAGTGTTCTTTGTGTTGATCACCCCGCTCGCCCTGTTCTTCCGCTTGATTGGCCGTGACGCCTTAAATCGGAAATTTACACAGTCCCGCAGCTATTGGGTTAAACAAGATAAGGCCTGGTCAGCCGAATCTTTTAAAAACCAGTTTTAATGGCACGACGTCGATGGATTTTCTCGCAGAGTTATGGCAATTCCTCAAGCACCGAAAAAAACTCTGGCTGCTGCCGGTGATTATGGTCTTACTGCTATTGGCCCTGTTAATCGTCTTTGTCCAAGGCAGCGCCCTCGCCCCCTTTATTTACAGTGTTTTCTAACATGTGGATACTCGGCATCTCCGCCTTTTACCACGACAGTGCCGCCGCCCTAATATACGAGGGCGAGATCATCGCTGCGGCTCAGGAAGAGCGTTTTTGCCGTGAAAAACACTATGCAGGCTTTCCCCAGCAGGCGATCAGCTATTGTTTGGAGGAGGCCGGAATTTCCTTAGCGGAAGTCGAAAGTATTGTCTTTTACGACAAACCGTTTTTAAAGTTTGAACGCCTTTTGGAAACCTATCATGCCTTTGCCCCGTCCGGATTCAAATCCTTTGCCAAGGCCATGCCGGTGTGGTTAAAGGAGAAACTGTTTCAGAAACGTTTGTTGAAACAGCATTTGAGCGAGCTTGAGCCGGGACTGAACCTCGACGAAAAACTTCTGTTTTCCGAACACCATCTTTCCCATGCCGCATCAGCCTTTTATCCATCGCCTTTCGACAAGGCCTTGATCCTGACCATGGATGGCGTCGGCGAATGGACCACCACCTCGGTCATGCTGGGCGAAGGCCGCGATATCCGCCCACTCAAAGAGATCCATTTTCCCCATTCACTAGGTCTGCTCTATTCCGCCTTTACCTACTACTGTGGCTTCAAGGTCAACGGTGGTGAATACAAATTGATGGGCCTGGCACCCTACGGCGAGCCCGTGTATGTAAATACCATCAAACAGCACCTGGTCAACATCGCCGAGGATGGCTCCTTCCAACTCAACATGCGTTATTTCAACTATTGCACCGGCCTAACCATGACCAACCATCGATTCGACAAGCTGTTTGGCCGCGGCCCAAGACAGGCCGAATCAGCGATTACGCAAATGGATATGGACCTGGCCCGTTCGATCCAAGCCGTCACGGAAGAAATCATTTTGAAACTTGCGACGAGCTTGCGACGGGAGTATGAAGTAGACACACTCTGCCTGGCCGGTGGTGTTGCCCTGAATAGTGTTGCCAATGGCAAACTGTTGGCCGCAAAACTCTACAAAGACATTTGGATCCAGCCCGCAGCCGGCGATGCCGGGGGGGCCTTGGGTGCCGCCTTGGTGGGTTATCACCTCCATCATCAAAAACCTTGTCGCAAACCCAACGCCGGCGATCATGCCAAAGATGCGATGAAGGGCACCTATTTGGGCCCCGCCTACGACGACGAAGAAATTCAATCATTGTTGGACAAAAAGGGCGTGAGTTATTCAAGACTGAAACAGGAAGAATTGATCGATACCGCCGCCGAGGCACTCGCCCAGAACAAGGTCATCGGCTGGTTTCAGGGCCGTATGGAATTTGGTCCACGCGCCTTGGGTAATCGCAGCATCCTCGGCAATCCCCTCTCGGCGGAAACGCAGTCGGTTATGAATCTGAAAATAAAATTTCGCGAATCGTTTAGGCCCTTTGCACCCTCGGTACTGTGTGAAGACCTTGGTGACTATTTTGAGCTGGACCAACACAGTCCCTACATGCTGCTTGTTGCGCCTGTTAAAAGCTCTTTGCGATGTGAGCCGACACGCGAGGACAAAGAAGCCACCGGCTTAGAGCGCGTCAACCAGGCTCGATCCGTACTACCCGCTGTGACCCATATCGACTATTCAGCCCGTATTCAAACCGTCGATGAAAGGACAAACCCACTCTACTACCGGCTGATATCCAGGTTCAAAAGCCTGAGCGGTCATGGTGTACTTGTCAATACGTCGTTCAATGTGAGGGGGGAACCCATCGTCTGTCGTCCGCAAGAGGCACTGAACTGTTTCACAAACACCGCAATGGATGAACTCTACCTGGGTCGTTTTCGCATCACTAAGAGCCCATCAACCCCAACATCTAATCCCACTCACTAAACTCGCAAAGCCAGGCATTGTCTTGGCATAAGTTGTCCAAGTTTTGTTGAGCACGCGGGACCTCAAGCGCGGCGGCCTCCGACAGCAGTTGATAGGCATAAAAGATATTCTTTTCCACGCCTTGACCACGCGCATACATGATACCAAGATTGAGTTTGGCAAAAATATAGCCCTGATTGAGAGATTCCTGAAACCACTTATTTGCCTCAGCCAGGTCTTGCTCAACACCCTTGCTATGAAAATACATCATACCGAGATTGTTCTGAGCAGCCGCATCCCCCGATTTGGCCATCTGTCGCCATATGCGCAATGCATCTGCATAGTTTCCTTCTTTATAGGCATTGAAGGCAAAACTTGCGGATTCAGCTGTGATCTCGATTGAGTCATCTGCAACAGATTGGAATGACAGGGATAATAAAAAACACAGGAGTAGTGCCGGTAACAGGTCTAACTTAATAAGTTTGATTGTGACTAAACGGGGGGTTAGGAACTTCATTGCTACGACCATTGGGGAGATTACTGCGTTTACCTATTACAACATTCAAGGCTGATTTTACAGCGGCCATACTGAACTTAGCCTTTATCTAAGTCAATATGCCTAACTATTTTTGGTTTTTTACTCAGGAAGCTCTGACTACACAACAAAAAAAGAGTGATACAAGTACATGCCTGTATCACTCTTCACCTTGTACCCGCTGGACGAGCTTAGATTATAACGGTGTTAATCATATGTCGGTGGCGGTACCACCAGGATGGTACGTAAATACTGCACGACATCGTCTATCTCCTGGGCGGAAATCTGCTCACCCCATACCGGCATGACCTCGGAGCGTCCCAGGGCCTTGCCGCCAAGAGTGATGATCAAACGCTTGTAATCATCATTTTTATCACTGCGGGTCAGATCAGCCGGCCGTGGATCATACAATTTGGCTGACCGCCCCTTGCCGTCACCTTTGATACCATGACAAAGAATACAATTGGTTTTAAACACTACTTCACCACGTTTTGTCGGGTCGGTAATGGCAACGAGATAATTGACGACGTCACCAATCTGCTCAGCAGACAGCTCATCTTCCCAGGACGGCATAAAGGGTGATCTATCTACCGCTTCACCACCGCCTACAACGATCTTTTTATAATACTCTGAAGGATATTTGTTAATACCAAGTGTAAGATCTTTGTAGAGCTTCATGGCGCGTCCGCCACCATCACCCTTCTTGCCATGACATAAGGCACAATAGGTTTT
>CAMYNQ010000205.1 GCA_947259785.1 uncultured Chromatiaceae bacterium
CATTAAAGGTGTGCAGGTCTATTTTACCGTTTAGTGGTAAAGTCACTTCACCCTCGATTGTGCCGTCAAACAAATCGATCGCTGCACTTCCATGAATATTCGTTATCGTGATATCCCCACTTAGATTGTTTACCAAAACATCACTCTCTATGGAATCAACTGTCACGTCACCACCAATGATATTGACCAGGGTCTTAAAATAGTTTGGCAGGGTGATCATGTAATCAACAATATATTTCCGACCCTCGTTGCATTGAGGTCGATCAGTCTCTACACGTACTTCATTAGGCAGATCTTGTACATTTACTGTCAATTCTTGCATGTGCGCTTGGGCATCCTCATCGCTCTCTGATTGAACGCGTTTTTCACCTGTAATAATCACTGAAGTAGCCCCTGGAATACCGGTAACGGTAACGTTTCCACCTATCCCATTCAAAATGAATTGGGTCTGATTTACTACTCCAACATCAAAGGAAAAGGGCTCTCGCTTTTCAAAGTTCGTGTTACTGACGCCATCCAACTCACAATCCAGGCCGTCCCAATCACCCCAGCCACTCCAACCGCTCCAGCCCCCCCAATCTTTCCCATCATTTCCTGTGCCAATAGTTAAGAGAAATGCGACTATCATAACGGCTACAAGTGCAGTGAGACGCAAGTATGGTGCTCGCCTATTTTGTTTTTGGTTCATTGTCGCTCTCCTTCAATTGGATACAGCGAATCATCAGATAGGCAGAAAAACTACCCAGTGCAATAGAGATAAGGTCGAGAGGATCAAAGGTGCCTGCCAGAAAATAGTTGGCAGTATTTTCCAAAATAATTACCCCATGGAACCAGTTAGGTACCATGTCAGCGATTAGAGTAGCGACAGCATCATGCTGGGCCAGCTCAAATAAACTATCTATGCCGAACCACAGAAAACATATTGAAACAATTGAAGAACGCCAAGGTGACAACAATGCGCTAGAGATCAGAATAAATACGACTACGTGAATAAACGTGGGAAGATTATCGCCTATAGATCCGAATACCTGATCAGTGTCAGCAGTGAACGTCCACCAGTCGGGAACGAAGTAGATCTGATCGGCGGGCCGATCAAACAGGTACACAAGCAAACCTATCATCAGCAAGATCGCTGCCAACATCACTTGCAGTGTCCATTTCTGCTTTTGCATCGAATAAGGCCTTACAAACTGGAATAAGGATTGCTATCTGCCTCTTTAAAAAGGGTAGCCTAACAAGTAGGCATTTCAAGAGTCATGACTGTCTATATAATGTCTTAAACGTTGCAGCCAGTTGTCCAGCCCCTGCTCATCAAGAAAGAAATCAAACCCGCCCAGGCTACGCTGCAGATTCATCAGATCGATAAGAAAGTCGAAAACCGCGTTGGTGGCAGACTCTTCGGCCACCAACGCGGCATTCTGGGCATCAAGCAAATCGAGAATGGAAACAGCACCACGGGAATAAGCGTCGCTGACCAGATCCAGATTTTTTTTCGCCGCAGTGGCGGCATCTTGCGAAAGTTGTATGGCAGGATGAGAGGCACCTATGCGATGCAGCGTCGCCCTGACACGCTGTTCGATGCGCCCCCTAACGGCATCCCGTTGTGACAGTTGTTGATCAAATGCCAATCGGCTGCCAGACAAGCGCGCACTTCGGCCACCGCCCTCAAACAAGGGCAGCGAAACATTAACACCCACCGACCAATCAGTATCGTCCTCGGCTGACAAACCGGCCACCCGGGTTTCTTCCATGACATGGGTGACTTCGCCTTGCAGCGAAATCGTCGGCGACCAATAGCTACGCCTATTAGCTTTGAGTTGCCGTTGGCTCACAGCTAGCAAGGCTTCGAGCCCCGCCAATTCAGGTGCGGCCGCTATGCCCTCTTTCACCATAAAATCACCCATAAGTTCGAAATTGCGGTCATTAACCACATATTCGAACAACTCCTTGCGACTGACTATAAGGTGCGGATCATCCAGGGTGGCGGATTCGGCAATGAAAGCCTCCTTGAGTGGCCGGTGCAACAAACGGTTGACGGCATCACGGGCTTGCTGAAGTTGCGCCTGGGCGACAAGCAAGATCTGCCGGGAGGTGGCCAGTTGGCTCTCCCACCGGTAGGCCTCGGCAGGACTGGCAACACCGATCTGCTGACGGTCGCGAGCCAACTCCAGATTGGTGCGACTAAGATTCATATTTTCCCGACGGATATGAACGAAGGTTTGCGCTTTCAACACGTTGAGATAGGCCGTGGTGGCCTCAAGAATAATATCCAACTCCAGCTGGTGCAGCAGAGCCTTTCTGTTGTCTTGCAGATAGCGTTGGATCGATACATTGGCACGCACTTGATCTGAGTAAAGCAACTGACTTAGCATGATCGTAGCGGTGGTGGACTGCTCAGCTGCCGCACCGCTGATCACCGTGGTACTGTCGTCATTGAGCTGGGCATAAGCGATGCTGGCATTGAGCTGGGGCAACGACCTGGCACGGGCTTCGTCCACCTCTGTCTGCCCCGCCTCTAGTCCCAGTGCAGCCGCCCGCAGATCCAGATTAACAGCCACTGCCTCGAGAGCTACCGCCGCCAGAGACAGTGGCCGTCCTTGCGGTTGCGGTTCTGCCTGAAACAGCAACGCCTCGTGCAGAATGTCAAAGCGCGGATGAATGCCAATGGCCCTCGCCGTGGCCATGTTGATTGTCAAACGCCGCTTGCTTTTAAAACTGACAGGTTGATTCTCAGCCGGCTTACCATGTAATACTTCGTGCATGTTTAAGGCGTTGCGGCGCGCCAACCGGCGCCAATCAGAGGCCGGTGCCTCGGCCATCAGTATGCCCAACTCAACAAGCTGTGAGTCAAGCAAGCTGTAGCTGGGCAGGCGTTTTTCAATCAAGGTGGCGATCAGTTGTTTCATGGCGGTTGGATCAAGACGTGCCAGGTCGGTGACCACCACCACGTCGGTGTCCTGCGGTAATTTTGCCGCCAGATCCTCGTTGCGAGTCTGTTGCATAACAAATTTTATCGCCACATCTCCCGCCGCAGCCACCTCCCGTGCACGACGAATCAGCCCCGGCTGGGCAGCGTAATGGGCTTCATCCACGAGCACGGCGACCGTCTTGAAATCAATCATACTTTTCAAGCGCTGCAGGTCCCGAACAAAGTCCGCTGTTCCGCTCAGATAGTTGAGGTTCTTAACACCGCTGCTGTTGTTATTTCTGAGCAGCCCCTGCAAACCCGCATCCATCACAAACGGTGCAAAGGTCGGCTTTTGTAATTGCCCGCTAAGACTGGCGACGGCGCTGGAGACATAACCCAGCGCCAACACCATATCTACCTCGGGGTCTTGTTGCAGTTGTTTCAGTGCCGCAGCGATGCGTTCGGCCGACCAGGCGCCATCAATCTGTTTCGCCGCAGGGAAACGTATGTCGAAGTCTGCTTGAGTCAGGGCCAGGAGCTCATTTTTAAACAACTCGGGTGACCAGCTAATATGTTCAATCGGGCCATCAATGACGATGCCGATGGTAACGACCTTTGCAGCCTGAGCGGTGGGCATTAATAAAAGACACACTATGATCAGCATGCCAAACAGTTGCTGTCGTCTCATCTCCCTATCCTCTTTTACATTCATAAATTTCAGCCCTGCATCAAGGTCACTGTCTTGCGAAATCGCAACAACGCCGCCAGAAAAAACACTGCACCGATGGCAGCAATGGCGGCAAACTGCGGCCACACCACCGCCAAGCCGGCATCGCGAAACAGAATGGCCTGTGCCTGGCTGACAAAATGGGTCGATGGCACCAGCTGCATGATGGCCTGCAACTCAACCGGCATACTCTGCAACGGGGTGTTGCCGCCGGACAATAACAACATGATCACATACACGATCATGGTGAGCAGCCCGAACTGGGGCATCGAGCGCGCCAGCGTCGCCAAGTAAATTCCCAGTGAGGTCACTGCAAACAGATAGATCAGCGTGCCGACGAGATAGAGCGGGATTGAGCCGCGGATGGGAACTGCCAGCGCCCCCTGCACAACGATGAACAGCGACAGGCTGGTGGCAATGATGACCACCAGACCATTGGCCCAGACCTTGGCGAGCATGATCTCCACCGGCCGCAACGGCATCACCAATAGGTGTTCAATCGTGCCGTGCTCTCGCTCGCGGATCAGGGCTGCCCCGGTAAGCAGCATGGCCATCAGGGTGATGTTGTTAGTGAGGGACATGGCGCCCTGAAACCAGGTTGGCTCCATATTGGGATTAAAGCGGGCGCGGGTGACAATCTTCACTGCGGCTGTGGCACTTTCCCCCTGCAGAAACGCGTTCAACTCCTGGGCAATAATCTGCTGGATATAGCTGGCGCCAGTACCGGCCAGCCCCATG
>CAMYNQ010000206.1 GCA_947259785.1 uncultured Chromatiaceae bacterium
AGAATTTGAACTAAGGATTAGGCATGACAGCAAAAACCATCTGCGTCCTCGGCGGAACCGGATTTGTAGGGCACCAACTAGTATCGCAACTGACACGGGCTGGCTACTATGTAGTGGCGCCATCAAGAAACCGCGAACGCCATCGCTCACTGCAAGTTCTGCCCAAGGTTGATGTCATCGATGCTGATATCCACGACGAAGAGACCTTGAATGCTCTATTTGTCGGCTGCCATGCCGTCATCAACCTGACCGCCATCCTCAATGAAAACAAGCGTGGTGAATTCCAACAGGTGCACGTTGAGCTGATCGAGAAAATCATCAACGCCTGTAAAAACGCCGGCGTCAGTCGCCTGCTGCACATGAGCGCCCTCAACGCCGATGCCGACAAGGGCAGTAGCCAATATCTGCGCAGCAAAGGTGAGGGCGAAGCACTGGCCCTGGCCGCCGAAGGTCTTGATGTTACCAGCTTCCGTCCATCAGTGATCTTTGGTGAAGATGACAGTTTCTTCAACAAACTTGCCAACCTATTGCTCAACCTGCCGGTGCTACCGCTGACCTGCCCTGAAAGCCGTATGGCACCGATCTATGTCAGCGATGTTGCTGAGGTGATAGTTAAAGCGCTCAATGACAGGACTACTTTTGGCCAAAGCTACGAGCTGTGTGGCCCCAAGAGCTACAGTCTAAAAGAGTTGGCCGATTACACCAACCAGCTGACCGGTCTGAAACGCACCATTATCCCACTCGGCAACGGCATGTCGGCCATGATGGGCCGCATCATGGGTATGATGCCATTCAAACCCTTCAGCTATGACAACTATCTGAGCCTGCAGACACCAGCGGTATGCAGCGACGCCTTCCCCAGCCAGCTTGGTGTGACCCCCATCAGCGTCGAAATAATCGTACCCAAGTATATTGGCCATGCCGATATCCGCGGCCGTTATCACGCCATCAGAGAAAGGGCGGCGCGCGACAAAGATCAACCCGCCTAGTCGTGCAAATCTACCAGGTCGGCGGTGCGGTAAGAGACAAGCTGCTAGGCCTGCCGGTTCAGGATCATGACTGGGTGGTGATCGGCGCCACACCAGAGCAGATGCTAAACCAGGGCTATAAACAGGTCGGCCGGGACTTCCCGGTCTTCCTCCACCCCAACACCCACGAGGAATATGCCCTCGCCCGCACCGAACGCAAGACCGGCCCCGGCTATACCGGCTTCGACTTTCATGCCGCGCCGGATGTCAGCCTCGAAGAAGACCTGGTGCGCCGCGACCTGACCATCAACGCCATCGCCATGGCTAAAGATGGCGAAATCATCGATCCGTTTAACGGCCAACAAGACCTGGCACAAAAAATTCTCCGCCATGTCTCACCGGCCTTTGCCGAAGACCCGGTGCGCATCCTCCGGCTGGCCCGCTTTTATGCCCGCTTCGCCCCTCTGGGGTTCACCATTGCCGATGAAACCCAAGCCCTGATGCAGCAGATGGTGAGCAACGGCGAGGTCGATGCCCTGGTACCCGAACGGGTCTGGCAGGAAAGCCAACGCGCCCTGGGCGAACAACAACCACGTGCCTTTTTCGAGGCACTGCGTAACTGTGGCGCACTAGCACGCATCTTTCCCGAAATCGATTCACTATTTGGTGTACCACAAACCGAGACCCATCACCCCGAAATCGACACCGGCATCCACACCCTAATGGTGCTTGACCAGGCCTGCCAGATCAGCCCAGAACCGCGAGTGCGCTTCGCCGCCCTGCTGCACGATCTAGGTAAAGCGACTACCCCCGAAAATGAGTGGCCACGCCACATCGGCCATGAGGCACGCTCTCTGCCTCTGATACGACAGTTATGCCAACGGCTGCGCGTGCCAAATGATTTCCGCGACCTTGCTCTGCTGGCAGCGCAATACCACACTCGCTGCCACCGTGCCGCTGAGCTACGACCCAAAACCCTGCTCGACACCCTGCAAACGCTGGATGCATTTCGTCGCCCGGAGCGGTTTGAAGAGTTTCTGCTAACCTGCATTGCCGACTCGCGTGGCCGGCTAGGCTTTGAAGACAAGGACTATCCCCAGGCCGAGCTGTTTCGCCGTGCCTACTCCGCCGCCCTCAGCGTCGATGCCGCCGCACTGGCCCAGAGTGGCCTCAAGGGCCAACAACTGGCCAGCAAACTACAGCAGCTACGTTGCGAAGCCATTGCAGCAAAAATAACCAATAAAATTTAGCTCAGAAAAAAGTCCGAATAACAATCACTTCAACACTCTGGCTCACTCTATGCGAAGAAATATTGTTTAGTATTTTCAGACAATTAGCCAACCAGCAAATTTCCAAGCCAAGATTGACTTCAACCAAAAAACTGTGCGAGCCTCGGAATTCGCCTCGCTCAAAAGTGCACTAGCATGCAAGGAGCACTTTGCAGATTAGTGGCGACGATTCACTCAACTCATCAGGAGGTAAGACCTATGTACGGAGTTCGTCATCACATCCTGGAAGAATTTCCAGACCTTTCAGGCACCATCGCTACGATGAAGAAAAGCGATCCAACGTTTGCAACACTTCTGTCCCGCTACGATGAAACCGACAAGAAGATTTACGGCATAGAAGTCCAGAGCCGTCCTGTCACCGACGAATATGTCGACTTTCTCAAAAAAGAACGTATCAAACTGAAAGACAGCTTGTATTCCATGATTAAACCAAACCTGGGCTAACAATCAGACCATCGTCAAAAGAATTTGCGCGCCTGCCGGCGCGCTTTTTTATGTCAGCGCTTCCTGCGGCAACTCCATCTGCTCCATCAAATAACAAAAGCAATCCTGGCGAATCACCTTTTCATCACGGGTCAGCATGGATGGCATTACCGTCATCGCCAATTCGATATTGCCATTCTGATAACAAAAATATCGTTCACTGACATCGTTACCATTTTCGTCCCGACACTCCAACCGGGAAAGCTCGTCATGCTGCCAGCCAAAATGGGTTCCGGCCGGCATCTCACTAAAATTAAAATGATCAATATCGTCAACAAACTGTAACTGCACATCACTCGAACCAAAGCCAAAGCTGACATCTTCAGGGATCTTAACAATCGAAACTGTATGAAAGACACTGATATCCCGCGGCACCAGCGGATGCTCAGGAATTTCATGCAAATTAAGACAGGCATCAACATAGTCTGCGGCATGCTCAACACCGTAGGCCTGACCAGGCTGACCACACTCCAATGTCACCGCCGGGCACAAACGTGAAAACACATTGCTTTGCACGCCGTCAGGTTTGGTGAAATACACAACCGTACGACTAAACAACAAGGCCAACTGCAAAAACGCTGTTTCCAGTTTATTGATGCAGGCGTAATGAGGATTGATGCCGGTATTGTTGTGGATATCAATGCTGGCAAAGAGACCACGCTCACGCATAGCCTTCACCACCTGAGCCATCATCCGATGCTCAGCAGTATCGCCATCAGCACCCCAGACACGATTGTAATCTGGCTGCTGATCAAGGCGTCGGAGTTTATGGCGCGCGGCACTGACATTGCCGACAAAGATCGACAAGGCACGAGGCAATTCACGCCCAGCATATTTTTTCAACAAAGACTGCACAGCAAATAGACCTGTCGGCTCATTGCCGTGCAGCATCAACGAAACAAACAAAGCAGGCTGTTGCCGCCCCGACAGATGAATCAGGGTTGGCCCACCAAGCAAACCATCCAATTGTTCTGGTTGCGCCTCGGCAAAGCCATCCGGCAAACTCTCAACAATTCTCAACATAACCATTCCTTAGCAAGACCACTCATGCACCGGTTGCCCCTGCTGCTGACGCTCGTGATAGGCCTGCGTCAACTGCAGCATGTCAGCGCCATGCTTAGCAACATAAGCGCGCTGCCACACTGCACCATTACACTGTTTTTTAATCCTGCCTTCAATCACGCCCAGAAACAATTCGGCATCATCGCTATCGATCCCCAGCATATTCAAACCCTGCCGCGCCAATGGCAAGACCTGTTGTTGTAACAGACTCAATAGCGGCACCTTTTTTCCATCCAGCCAAACCACTTCCGCGCGCAAACCATGTTTGGCAGCGGCGTAAAAATTTTCCCGTGCCTGCTCAAATCCCAAACAGGCCTCAGGTGCTATTTCGGTATTCGCCATACTCTCAAGCGCACCAAAAAAAAGGGCGGCATTGGCAATACTATCAATCACCGTCGGTCCCGCTGGCACCACACGATGCTCAATTCGAAGATGCGGCTCACCATTTTCATTAAAGCCAATCAGCGGCCGGTTCCAACGCCAGATAGTGCCATTGTGCAACCTGAGGTGTGGCAACTCTTCCACAGGCGAATCAGACAATGATGGTAAT
>CAMYNQ010000207.1 GCA_947259785.1 uncultured Chromatiaceae bacterium
AGAAGGGTGGTATTACTCATGATGACGCCATTATGTATTCCGACTCGCCTAACGAGATTCGTCTGATGATTAAACTGGGTGGCAAGCTTGATCCTAGTGAGCTGGCTTCGGCCATGCAAGGCGTCACCTATGATAGTTCGAATGTAAGTGATGATGATAGTGTGTTACTGCACCATGGCAGTCGCGTACGAACGCGACCCAAACGAAAATAAAAGACAAAGTGTTTATTAAAGGGCCGGTGGAGGCCCTTTAATTTGTCTGGGTTTATGCGCGCTCGAAAACTGTTTTACCCGCCAGCAGGGTGTGAATGGCTTGGCCTTTCAGCTCCCAGTCACGGAATGGGGTGTTGTGGCCGCGGCTGAGCAGACTTTCAGGACACACTTTCCAATACTGTTCCGGGTCAATAATGACGATGTCTGCATCTTTGCCCTGGCCCAGTGTGCCGGCATCAAGCCCCGCAATGCTGGCCGGACCAACGGTCACTCGGGCAATCGCATCAGATAGCGGAATGCGGCTCTCTTCGGCCAGCCTCAAGGTTAAAGGCAGCAGGGTTTCCAGCGCTGATATTCCCGCTTCTGTCTGACTGAAAGGGTTTAGTTTGGCATCGGCCTCATGGGGTTGATGATCTGAGCAAATGGCGCTGACGCTGCCCTTGCACACGCCTTCACGCAGGCCGCGCATGTCACGTTGATCACGCAGAGGGGGGCGGACATGGCATTGGCTATCGAATTCGCCGATATCCATATCGGTCAAATAGAGTTGATGGGCGGCAACATCGACAGTGACTGGCAAGCCATCAAACTGGGCCCGGGTAATCATCTGCAAGGCTTTAGTGGTGGAGATATGACAGAAATGGGCGCGGACGCCGGTATCGGCTATCAGGGCTAAATCACGGGCCACAGCAACGGTCTCAGCGGCTTCAGGGATGCCGGGCAGTCCAAGGCGGGTGCTGATGGCACCTTCATGAACGCAGCCGGAGTGACGCAGGCTGGGGTCTTCGGAAAACAGGAACAAGGGCAGGTCAAAGGTGGCGGCATATTCCATGATCCGTTTCATGATCTGCGGATTCTTGATCGGTGTCAGGGCATTGCTGATGCCGACGCAGCCAGCGGTCTTGAGGGCAGCCATTTCGCTGATGTTTTCACCGCGCAGATCCTGGGTCGCGGCACCGAGGCTGTAGACCTTGGCATAACCTGCATCTTGAGCCTTTTTGCGAATCAGTTTGGCCACCGCCGGGGTATCGATAATTGGATCGCTGTCAGGGGGGGTTAGCAAGGAGGTTATACCGGCGGCAGCGGCGGCACGAGTCTCGGAGGCGATAGTGGCCTTGTGCTCCAGGCCGGGTTCACGCAAACGGGCCGACAGGTCGACCAAGCCCGGGCAAACCAGTTGATTGCTAGCGTCGATTTCTTGCTCGGTGGTGAAGTCGCCCAAAGCGTCGGCTACAGCAGCAATCTTGCCATCAGCGATGTAGACGTTGGTCACTTTGTCGATATTGTTGGCCGGGTCGATGACGCGGCCATTCTTGATCAGTGTACGCATCAGACACCTCCTTCTGCATGACTGCCAAGGCAGGTGGACATCACCGCCATCCGTACCGCAATACCATGAGTGACCTGTTGCAGGATCACCGAACGGGGCCCATCGGCAACGCTGGATTCAATCTCAACACCGCGATTGATCGGCCCTGGATGCATGACGATAGCATCCGGTTTGGCTTTATCCAGCCGTTCCTGGGTCAGACCATAGAGCTGGAAGTATTCGTGTTCGCTGGGCAGCGATTCACCCTGCATGCGTTCGTTTTGCAGGCGCAACATGATGATGACATCAAGGTCCTTCAGGCCTTCATCCAGGTCGTGATAGACGTGTACCCCTAGCGCCTCGACGTCTTTTGGCATCAGCGTTTTGGGGCCGATAACACGCACCTCGGTAACACCTAGGGTGGTGAGGGCGTGGATCTGCGAGCGGGCCACGCGCGAGTGCAAGATGTCGCCAACAATGGCCACCTTGAGTGGGTAAAAATCCCCCTTGATCCGGCGAATGGTGAACATGTCGAGCATGGCTTGGGTCGGGTGGGCGTGGCTGCCATCACCGGCGTTGACGACGCTAATATGCGGTGCCACATGATTGGCGATGAAGTGGGCTGCGCCGCTGTCGGCATGGCGCACCACAAACATGTCGCAGTGCATGGCCTGAAGATTATGCAGGGTGTCGAGCAGGGTCTCGCCCTTCTTGGTGGCGGAGGCAGCGATATTGAGGTTGAGCACGTCGGCTGACAGACGCTTGGCCGCCAGTTCAAAAGTTGTCCGAGTACGAGTGCTGGCCTCGAAAAACAGGTTGACGATGGTCTTGCCGCGCAGTAATGGAACCTTTTTGACGCTTTGGTCAGTCACACCGCTGAGTGATTCGGCGGTATCGAGAATGTCCACCAACATCTGCCGCTTAAGCCCCTCGATGGTGAGAAAGTGACGCAGCTGCCCTTGTTCATTGAGCTGAATATTGCGTCGGATCATACTGTGCCTTCCTGTTCAGCATCTTTGTTGGCGACAATCAGGCTGAGTGGTTGTGGGCCTTGCAGTTTGACATTCTCGCCGTTGCCTAAATCCATCTTCAAGCTGCTGACGTTGGCCTCAATGGGGAGCTCACGTCCGCCACGGTCGACCAGCACGGCCAGACTGACACTGGCTGGTCTGCCGTAGTCAAAGATTTCGTTGAGGGCGGCGCGGATGGTGCGGCCGGTGTAGAGCACGTCATCGACCAGGATGACGTGGCGGTCATCGACATTGAAGGGTAAATGTGAGGGTTTGACCTGCGGGTTCATGCCGATGCGACTGAAATCATCACGATAAAAGGAGATATCCAGGTGTCCGAGGGGATCATGCAAGGCCAGTTGTTGGTGCAGTTGTTCCGCCACCCAGACGCCACCGGAGTGGATGCCGATCATGAGTGGCTTTTCTGCCCCGAGTTCGACTAGGTGGAGTTTAAGCCGTTCGGCCAGATCTTTGAGTAAAATGTCGATATCGACGGCTTTGGTCATGACCACTTCCTGATGACTGCGCATACAATTCGGTGGTTATTGTACCGGTATCTCTGGCTGCTTGTCAGGTGCTTCTTAGGCAGTTACGTGATCATTTCTTCAATGCTGCTGGGCCTTATGTTCTTGGTTCATCAAACCAAGACTGAATGATTAACGCAGCGGCAACTTGATCGACAGATTGTTTGGCCTTGGACCTTTTCAGATGACCACTGCGGCGGGCGTTGACGACGATTTCTTCGGCTTCGATGGAACTGAATCGTTCATCCACCAGTTCTACTGGCAGTTGGTAACGGCCATTGAGTCGATTGGCGAAGCGTCGTGCCGCGATGCTCATTTCCTGTTCGCTGCCATCTTCAGCCAGCGGCAGGCCGACCAGTAGCAGATCAGGTTGCCACTCTCTTAACAGGCGGCTGATGTGATCCCAGTCCGGCTTGTTTTGTCTTACCGCAACGGTGTCCAGTGGCTGTGCGCTGGTGGTGAATTGTTGGCCGATGGCAACGCCGATGCGTTTACTGCCGTAGTCAAAGGCCATGATGGTGTTCATGCGTGACCGATATCGTCAGAAAGTAGTTGCAGGTCAACACCTAGCAGTGAGGCGGCGGCATGCCAGCGCTTTTCAATCGGGGTGTCGAAAATGATTTCAGCTGAGGCTGGCACATTGAGCCAAGCATTTTGGGCCAGTTCTTCTTCCAGTTGCCCGGCGCCCCAACCGGCATAACCAAGCGCAAGCAGGCAATCTTTTGGACCATCCTGGTTGGCGATATCCTTGAGTATGTCGCTGGAAGTGGTCAGGGCGATGTCGTCAGAGATAAATAGCGTGCCTTGCCAGTTTTTGCTGGGGCTATGCAGAATAAAACCACGATCCTGTTGTATCGGTCCACCAAAGTAGACCATTTGCTGTGCCAGCGTTTCGTTATCGTTGTCGATTTCCAGTTGTTCCAGAATTTCACCCAGCTTCATGTCCAGAGGCTGGTTGATGATGACTCCCATGGCCCCCTCGGCATCGTGTTGACATATATAGGTGACGCTTTGGAAAAAATTGGGATCGTCCAGTTGCGGCATGGCGATGAGAAAGTGATCGGTAAGGCAGGCGTCATTATTCATATGATTCAGTATAGCGTTGCTTTGCTTTATAGGTGGGCGAAAATTTGTTGCTTTAGCGTGTGTTTAACTGATTGCCCGAGGTGAATTGCCAGGTACGAGTGATGTGCAGCACATCGGTGTCTTTTAGCATATCTTTGGGTAGTGGTGCATAGGGTGAGGCCAGGCGGACGATGCGTATAGCGGCATCGTCGAGCA
>CAMYNQ010000208.1 GCA_947259785.1 uncultured Chromatiaceae bacterium
CTCAAGCGATAGATAATAGATTCACTATCTATCGACATGGCATGTTGCTGGAAGTTAAAGGCCGTTACAGAGAGGTCATTATGTTTTTTTCCACACTTGAACAACTGCCCTGGAAAATACTCTGGGGTGATGTAAGCCTGACAACCGATGATGACAGTGACTCTGTGGCTACGTTAATGATCTACACCCTAAGCCCGGAAAAAGCCTGGATGGGCCTATGAACGGAATACGCAAACGTCTCCTTGTTTTTATCGCCCTCTGCCTGGGCTTTCCCTTAAGTGGTCATACGGCCGATCCGTTTGCCGGACTGCCCGATCCCACCCGCTATAAAAAAACGCCTAAAAAGGTCGTTAAACAAGTAGTACGCAAGCCATTGATACTGCAATCAACCCTGATCTCGGATGATCGCAGTTACGCAATTGTCAATGGAAAACAGGTCAGCATTGGGGAGCGGATTGAAGGTGCAAGACTATTGGCCATCAACCCTTATGACATCGTAATAGAAAGGCGTGGACGAGAAATATCTTTGCATCTGCTTAAGACCGGGATCGTCCGCAAAAATGGGCGATCCGATCCATAACTATTGAGACATGTGACATGGAAAGGTTACGTATAATTGGTTTTGTAACGCTACTGACACTGTCATTGACAGGATGTGAATCTGTGCCGAAAAAGTGGCACACCTCGGTCAATGAAAACATCAACAAAACCCTGGAGGAAGCAGCCCAGGCAAAACCTTTGCGTGTTCCCGATGAAGTGCGGCAAGCCATGCTGCCGGAAAGAAAGGCAGATATCCCCACTCGGCCGCCGGCCTTAATAAAACCCACATTTGATCTGACAGCCAACGAGACACCTGCACGAGAGGTGTTCATGAGCCTGGTGAGAGGCACTCCCTACAGTATGGTGGTGCACCCGGACATAGATGGCAAAGTCTCGCTGCACCTCAAACATGTCACCATAGACGAAGCATTGGACGCCTTGCAACGCGTCTACGGCTTCGCCTATCGCCATGATGGAACTCGTTATTACATACTTGGTCAGGGCGTTCAAACACGCATCTTTTCGGTTAACTACCTCAACTTAAATCGCAAAGGCCATTCCAATACCCGGGTCTCCTCTGCCGAGCTGAACAGTTCAGGTAGCAGCAGTGATAACGGTGGTGGCGGGGCTGCCAGCATCTCTCATGGCATACAGATCAAAACCGATTCCGAGAGCAATTTCTGGAAAGAGCTGCAGCAGTCACTGCAAACAATTATTGGCGAAGAGAATGACCGTCGCGTGGTAGTGCATCCCCAATCAGGTCTGGTGATCGTGCGCGCCCTGCCGGATGAACTCAGCATGGTCGAAGACTTTCTCGGCACCACCCAGGCCTCGATCAATCGCCAGGTCATCCTGGAAGCAAAAATCATTGAAGTCGAACTCAACGACTCCTACCAAACCGGCATCAACTGGGCTGCCATCGGTTCCACCACCAATCAATCCATCATGGCCAGCCAGGTGGGTGGCGGCACAGTCTTGGGTGCAGGCGTGAGTGAAACCTCTGGCCTGTCAGGCAACTTGCAGCCTGATGGCAACTACTTTCCAATTAGCTCGGCCACCACCTCCGCCTTTGGCGGCGTCTTTAGTCTGGCCATCAAAGCACGCAAATTTTCTGCCTTTCTCGAATTCCTGCAGGGCCAGGGGGATGTGCAAGTGCTGTCCAGCCCCAGAGTGTCAACCGTCAACAATCAACGCGCGGTGATCAAGGTCGGTGGTGACGAGTTTTTTGTCACCGGCGTCACCAGTTCATCATCCACCAGCGGTTCAACTACGACTGAAGCCCCCACGGTTGAACTGACCCCCTTCTTTTCCGGCATCGCACTCGATGTGACACCACAAATTGATGAGCACGACAACATCATCCTGCATATTCATCCTACAGTGAGCAACGTTTCACAAAAGGATAAAACCTTCGTCATTAATGGCAGAGCCTTCAGTCTGCCTCTGGCCATCAGTAACATTCAGGAGTCGGACAACGTGGTGCGGGCAGAAACTGGTCAAGTCATTGTAATCGGGGGTTTGATGAAGGAAGCGAGCAGTGAAGACAACGCATCCATCCCACTGCTCGGAGATCTGCCGCTGGTCGGACAGTTGTTCAGGCATCAAAAGTTGACCCGGGTCAAAAAAGAGCTGGTGATCCTGCTCAAACCCACGGTGGTAGACAGTAACGATATATGGGGTGAGTCGATCCGGGCCTCGCAACAGCGCACATCGACGTTACGGGAAAGCCGATCCGATCATCCTAAAACTGACCAATCAGCCCCATGACTCAATCCGTAAAAAGTATAAAGCGCTCTATCACGCTGGCATTATTGCTGTTGTCAGGTGTTGCGACTGCTCAGCCACTTGAGGTTGAAGCAGAGCCGCCCCTTGCTGCCGAGTCCACACAAGAAAGCAATACACAGCCAACCGCTGAATTGAAGGTCACCCTGTATCCACTAGACAGGACAAGCAACGCGGAAAACGATTACCGCCGGGCGGTGTTATTGATCCAGCAAGGACGACCTGGGGCGGCAGAAGTACAATTACGGCATGCGTTGTCGCAACAGGATAGCCATCTTGACGCCAGAGAAATGCTGGTCACACTTCTGCTACAAAGGCATGCCGTCCAAGAGGCCATTACCGTACTCTATACCGGCATGGCAGTTGCGCCTAACCATATTGGATTTCCCCTGTGGCTGGCCCAACTGCACATCAAACTTGATGCGCCTGAAGCGGCCCATCAGGTGCTTGAAAAAAACCTGACTCGATTCAGCCAGGCGCCTGATTACCTGGGGGCACTGGCCAGCCTTTATCAACAGTCTGGCCGCCAAATGGATGCTCACCAATACTTTCGACAAGCTGCAAATCTCGCCCCCGAGGATGGACGCTGGTGGCTGGGGGTAGGCATGACAGCTGAGTCCCTGGAAGATTGGACAGTGGCCAAAAGCGCCTATCGCCGCGCCAAGGATTTCAGCTTTCTCGATGGCTCGCTGCTTCAATTTGTGCAGCAGCGAATAAGCTTTGTTGACGCCCAGCTCGATCAGCAACATAGTTAGCGAAAAAATATTACCCCCAAAAGTATAGGCAGAATAACCGATACTCTTGCCTATACTCCAAAGTAGACCAAGTCGATCGCAATCACCAGTTCGCGTAAATATCACTTCCAGGAGTTGGTGGTGCCTAACAAATCAGAAGATGTTTTGCTAGGTTGAGGACTTTAAATTTGGCGGTTGAGGGATCCAGGCCATTGGAAACCCTCGACCCTCGTTCGTGTACCTATCTTGACTGTGTCCTTATTAGATATCCGCTTCGCGGTACGGGTCGTAGCCCGCAGGTGCGTGCGGGGGGGGTACGACAACAAGCCAAGGTGTGGCAGAATCTTGCGAAGCACAGGCGGACCCTCAATCGCGGCGATGATCTTGAGTTGACCGCCGCAGCACAGGCACATTTCGATATCGATATTAAAGACCCGTTTAAGCAGACGTGCCAAGTTTGTATACCTACGGTATTTGGCGCTGCCCTCCTCCATTGGCTCGTCAGCGCTTTGCTCCGCGTGGGTCGGCGGCTCGGGAACAATCTGGGAGCGCCATTTGGCGTTTGGGCTAGGACGCCGTGGAAGCTGATCAAATTGGGGCTCGGACGCGGTTGTAGAGAATACCGCTGTAGGCATTGTCATCACCGATAAGGAACGCTTTATCGTCTTTGTGAACCCAACATTTACTGTGATTACAGAGTTTTCGGAGGATGAAGCCATTGGCCAAAATCCCCGTATCCTAAAATCCGACCACAAGGACCAAGAGTTATTAGCGCAATGTGGGATCAGATTTATTCTACAGGCCGCTGGCAGGGGGAAATTCTAAATAGGAGAAATGGAGCGCCTGGCCCTAGAAAGCGCACTGCGCAATGCCATTGAAAATGACGAACTAGAATTGTTTTATCAGCCACAATTTTCCCTGGCAAAAAATCGTGCTCAAGGCGTGGAGGCATTAACACGCTGGAACCACCCGGAGCTGGGGCAAGTCATGCCTGACCGCTTCATTCCCCTGGCGGAAGATTCGGGCCTGATTATTGACATTGGTACCTGGGCGATTAAGACAGTCTGCCGTCAAATGAAGTCCTGGCAAAGCGATGGGATTGAACTGGGAGTGGTTGCCGTCAATGTATCCGGGCTGCGGTTTCAGTGCGGTGATATTGTCAAAACGGTCCAGTCTGCGCTTGCAGATACCGGCCTGGCACCCGAGTGTTTGGAACTTGAGATTACAGAAAGTATCATTCTTAATCACACCT
>CAMYNQ010000209.1 GCA_947259785.1 uncultured Chromatiaceae bacterium
GCTGGATAGATCGCGATAAATAGAATAAAACCGATGATTCTGTACATATGAGTATCCATGGATCCCATCAGCTGTTGCCAGAAATTATAGTTTGTAATAATTCTTTATTATCTGCCAAGCTCCTTCAGCAGTTTCCACGTATTTAGTCAATTCCAGGACTTCCTCATCAATCGCGCCCTCCTCTAACAACGCATCAAAACTGATTATCCGCCGCCAATAGTCACCACCCAGTAACGACATTGGCACCGGTTTAATCTTCCTAGTTTTAATCAGAGTCAGGATTTCAAACAGCTCATCTATCGATGATGGACCACAGTGTCCTGTTCGGTTCGGGTCAGGCAGATCTTAGCGGTCCCGGCAAAGCTATTGTAGAAGAGATCGCTGAGGCATTCAGTCGATTTTCCGGCTATCACATGAGAATTGAAGGACATACGTACAATCTGCCTCTAAATGCCGAGCTGAAGCAGCGCCATTTTTCCAATTGGGAGCTGTCAGCCGCCCGTGGCGCCTCGGTAGTTAGATATAGATCTATGCTCTTCAGGTTACGGCCGAAACTCTGTCCATAGCTGGGTATACCGACAACCGGCCGATTACCGCTAATGACAGTAAAAATGGGCGCGCACAAAACTGTCGTATCCGTGCGGCGGTATATAACAACCTGAATGAATCTTGATGGCTAGCAGATGTAACCGGCCTAGACTAACAAGTCCGACAATTATATTAAACAAGGGGCCATTTCAGGCCCCTTGAATAGATGACATTCCAGACACTATCTACTGTTCATTGATAATCGCAATCTCGACGCGACGATTTAGAGCGCGACCTTCCGAGGTCTCATTGCTAGCCACTGGTTTGGCTTCTCCGAACCCTTGTTTCGTGATCCGCTCGGCTGGAATCCCCCCGACCGCTTTCAAGAACTCGGCCACAGTCTCTGCACGTTGTTGAGATAATGCCTGATTGTTTGAATCGTCACCACTAGCATCGGTGTGCCCCTCAACCTTGATGCGGGCATTAGGAAACTTCTTAATGGATTCAACGATTTTATTCATCATCGGGAAATTTTCGGCATTGATTTCACTTTGCCCCGGTGAAAACTTAAATCCATGGGCTGAGATCAACACATTACTTCTCTGGCGGTATACATTCGCCTCGTTCTGACCAAACAACGCCTGTACTTTCTCAAAACGCTCTTCCTGCTCACGTTCCGCACGCTTTTTCGCTTCAACCTCCTTCGAAGACAGCGCCAACTTCTGTTCATATTCTTGACGGAGCTTATCTTTCTCGCCTTGACTGGCGCTCATAAGCGCAGCAATTTGCTGTTCAGCGGCGAGCAATTGCTGTTTGGTCTGCGCATGCTCCATGTTTGAATTTGATTCAACCTTGGCTATTTCCGCCTTCGCGTTCACGGCCTCGGCCTGCGCCAGGTTACGCTCTGACACAACGCCGGATACTGACTGCTGCAAACTGGCAACTACTCTTGCATTTTCTTCATTGAAAGGTAGCGTTCCCGCCAGGGGCTCATTAATGATGCTCAATTGATTTTGGTACCACAACACCATGTCTTCCTCGGTGTAATCGCGGCGATCAAAATCCTTGATTATTTCCGTAATTGCAGCGCTCTTCTCGGCCAACCATTTAGCATTCTTTGAGTGTGTGTCCGCTTTTTCTGTCTGACTGCGATCAGCATCAAGAATAGAAAGCGCGAGCCTCATTTCCTCCTGCGCCTGTGCCAACGTCTTTGGCGCATACTCTTCAGCATCCTCGTTCTCCGCGCTTTCAATGGCTGCCCTAGCCACATCGACCAAGCCACGTTTCAACGCAGTTAGTTGCAGCTGTGAATAGCCTTCGATCAATTCAGGTCGACGCTGCTTAGCCTGCTCAGGCTGCCCTTTTTCTATCAATTGGGCCGTATCCTGCAGATCATCTTCCAAGCGCGCATACTCTTCGGGGTTGAGTGAAGGCGCCCCGGCTTTTTGTGCCTTATCGCGCATAACCAGCACCTCGCCCAAAAGCTTTTTACTTGCAAGGGTATCGCTATCAACCTTGTCCAACACCTTAATTCCTTCCGCCGCCGACTTATTTGCGACTTCCACTTTGTTATTTCGTGCCGCAGCGATCGATTTTTCCAAAGACTGATTTGCAGACTTAAACCCAGAGGGAGCGAGAAAGTCTGACTCATTCTGGTTAGCTTCTCGTAATCGTGTTTCTAAAAGTGAGACCTGCTCATACTGAGACATAACCTGATCTTGCGTAAGTTTCGACTGAGTGGCGCAACCTGTCACAACGAAACCAATAAACAAACTCAGGATATAAGCTACGAATTTTGTGTCTTTCATGGGAATATCCCCTATTTATTTTTCCAAACCACCGAACATTTTTTCACACTCCGTACTGTCACTCTGACATCTATATGTAAACGAGTGCATTACACATGTCATATATAGTTCACAACTACAGCGTTAGATAGCGATAACAACTATTATTTTATCAGTGTATATTCTGTATTAATCTGATTTAAACCTCCTATCAAAATGCCTGCTAATGAAAACTAAACGTTAGGTAGAGTCAAAGGTTTTTATAGAAACTACCAGATGTGGGAGACTAGACCATTGAGTTGGATGCGTTTCAGAGCAAATACATTTCGTAAAACAACATTAATCTGAAAGAGGACCCCTTTCAACCCAAGCTTAGCCAAGACGGTTCAGCAGAAGAACAGGTTGAAGCTAGCCCGGCCGTAAATCCATTCAAACTAGAAAACATCCTCTTTTTTCCCTACGTGTTAACGTAGTTGGAAAACTTCAAACTCAGTTTTCTCAGCGAATTTCCAAGTCGGAAAAAAAGCTCACAAAAAACCTCATTCGTTCTGGCAATGACCGTGCGTAACCTTTCCGATTTAGATGAAAGCGATTTCAAAAGGGAATTTAACTCGTTTGGTCGCAATGCAACACGATTTGGGATGACCGAAAATCTGGATTTCACCAGTGAGAACATGATGCGTGAAACGGCCCTGGCTTATCGAGTGACCATCAACAAAGACTTTTCCATTACCGTGCCTGAACTGAAGAAAGGCATTGAGAGTCTATTTAAGGCCTATCAATTGATGTGTGACAAGGCCATCAATGATCGGCTTGAAGCTGAGCGTGCTGCGGAGCCCCGTTCTATCGCGAGTGAAAACTAGGAAGGGCGATACTGCCCTACTCGGCTAAGATTCCTCATGGATCACTAGCGATGGCTTAAGGTCACGACTACATCATGCGACGCTTTTTCGCGCTTAAATCCGATTTTTACTTTATCCCCGGGATTCATCGTTCTCAACTGCTGAGCGAATCCTTGTAGGTTCTTAATCTCGATATCCGCCATGTGGGTTATCAAATCACCTGCCTTCAAACCCGCCTTTTCAGCGGGCGAATCGGTTACTACATCACTGACCAAAACACCCGGCCCGTTATAGGCAAAATCAGGCACCGTTCCCATGCTGACGCGCCGACCCGCTGGCGCTTGTTCCCGTTTGGCTGGTGCTGCTTCGGTGCGTGCTGCCAATGTCACCGTCATCGGCTCGGGGCGTGCAGCGAGATATTCAACAGTCTCTTTCAATGCCATGGCAACTTTAATCAAGCCGGCACTGTCGACCTTGTCGATACTATCTGCGGGACTGTGAAAATCCTGGTGAACGGTGCCAAAGAATTGGACGGCTGGCACGCCGATATCGAGGAAACTTTTTTGATCGCTGGAGCCAAAGTCATTGGCTACGGACTTGATGGGAACACCCGTCACGAAGCCTACACCGCGGAAGATATGCACCCATTCACGTGCTGAGCCGGTACCAAAGGCGGTGATAGGCGCATCGCCCAATCGACCGACCGTATCCAGATTGACCATACCAAAAACCTTGTCTGCGGCATAACGCGTGTAGTTTTTTACATAATGTTTGGAGCCTATTAGACCGGACTCTTCGCCGGTAAAGGCGACAAACACAATTGCGCGTTCAGGCTTCCAGTTCTTGGCCGCCAAGCGCGCTAGTTCCAGCATGACGGCAACTCCGCTGGCATTGTCATCAGCCCCTGCGTGGAGCTTGCCTTCATTTCCTTTGCGCGCGTCTGGCCAACCAAATCCCAGGTGGTCGTAATGCGCAGCGATGACCACACTCTCGCCGGCCATTTCAGGATTATTGCCGGGAATATAGCCGATGACATTTTGCATGCTCACGTCTTTATCGAGCGACTTTATATACGCAGTCCAATCTTGTGTGTAGCTGTTGTTGTCTGGGAAGCCGGGCACTAGGCCTGCATCT
>CAMYNQ010000210.1 GCA_947259785.1 uncultured Chromatiaceae bacterium
TTGTTGCCTTGTGTAGGGCGGCAGCGTAGAGGCTTTAGAGAATTTATAAAGACAAGAACTGGGAGGGTGTCTTTTCCATGCGCACTTATTTGAAAAAGTTGGGTTCGGCTTCTGTCGTAGCCCTGTCTATCGTAGCAACTCCAGCATTCGCCGGCGGCAAGGTAACTGGTGCCGATTACGCGAATGGTGAAGCGATCTTTAATAACGGCAAGGGCAATGTGCCGGCATGTAATTCATGTCACGGCGCCACTGGTCTGGGTGATGACAACCTGGGTACGCCTCGTTTGGCTGGTCAGTTGTATCAGTACCTGCAAAAGCAATTGGATGACTACGCGTCTGACAAACGTCAAGACACTACGATGTTTGTTATGAACGCTAACGCTAAAGGTATGAGCGCACAAGATCGCAAAGACGTGGCGGCTTATATGAATTCTCTGGGTCGTACTTTTACCGGTAAAGATTTGCAGAAGGCATCTGGTGGTTCTGATGTGAAGGCATTGGCCGCTAGCGGTGTTGAAATGGGCCAATCTCATCTGGGTAAGGTACTGGTGAATTTCGGTGATATTGATCGCAATATCCCTGCTTGCATGTCTTGTCATGGCCACAACGGTCGTGGCGTTGATCCTCTCTATCCACGTATCGGTGAGCAGAAGTTCGGCTACTTGGTTAAGCAATTGAAAAACCTGCGTGAGGGTGCTCGTGCCAACGATCCAATGGCTCAAATGCAGGTTGTTGCGCGTAAGTTGACTGATGAAGATATTTTGAATGTTGCAACTTATCTGACTCAAGCGCCTCAAACAACAATCGGTAACAGTCAAATCCCTGTTGAGCATCTGCCATAGGGTGTTGCTGGTCGTAAATACTTAGAGGTGGGCAATCCCCACCTCTTTGTTTTCAAAGGCGGCTATAAACCGCCTTTTTTGTTGTAAGATAATTGGTTTTGTCGAAGTAGAGAGTTAAGCATGGCTAATAAGCAGTCATTGAAGCAGGGTGAAAAGGTTCTGTTTGGTATATTTGGGGCTTTTGTCATTGCTGCGGTGATTGGTTATGCTTTGCTCGAATATGTTCGTATGAACTCCGATAAGCCGATGTTTCAATCCAAGACCAGTTATGTATTTACTGAGGCGGGCTTGCGCGGTTCCAAGACCTTTCGCGAAGCGCGCTGTACGTCCTGTCATCGTGCTATGCGTAATGGTACCAACATGGGTCTGAACCTGGATGGTATTGGCACCAAGCGCAGCTACGAATGGATAGAGTCCTTTTTATTCAACCCTGAAGAGACTTACGGTACCGTGACATTGGATCACGGTATGCCGCCGAAAGAGGCGGCCTACGTCTCGCGCATGAGTAAAGACGATCTAATCGATATTGCTGAGTTTTTGTTTGGCCTGAAGGCTGAGCAGGGTGCGGCAGCCTCGCCGATGCCGCCAGAAGGCAATTCCCAGTTTATCAATGGGATGTTGAAAATGATGGCGCCGGATGAGTGGGACGAGAAGTATCAGGATATTCGCGAGAAGTCGCCTGAAGCGGCGCAATAATATTTGTTATCGAGGTGTATGTGAGTAGTCAACCATGGGCTGAAGACAAGGTATATATTCGCTATACCTTGTGGTTTGTATACTGCTGTATTATTTACAGTCTGATTGGGTTTTCTTGGGGCGCCTTGATGGGCGGGATCGCTGAGTTCCGCCACTTCGTGGATCATCGTATGCATGGGGATCTCATTGTGCGAGCTCATACTCATGTCAACCTGTTGGGATGGGTGGAGATGGCGATTTTTGCCGCGGTCTATTATGTGATTCCTCGCCTGGTCAAGCGACCGATCTACAGCATCAAGCTGGTTAAGGTGCACTTTTGGACACACAATATCGGTCTGATAGGTATGGTGTCATTGTTTACTATTGCTGGTGTGCTGGGTGGATTGGCAAGTGGTGGGACGGAAACGATGGCCCCGTTGCCTATGGAAGAAGTTGAGGCAATTGTGAAGCCTTGGTTGGCGGCTATGGGGATGTTTGGCACCATGGTGCTTGCTGCTAACTGTATCTGGGCATACAACCTGGCTCGAACCTGTTTCGGCTGGGAAAAGAACTACTGAGGGGTAAAATATGCGTCTTTTTATTTCAATAATATTTGCAAGCATTTTAGCGGGTTGCGGTGCGGCACCTGAGGGTTCTCCACAAGTAGGAGCGATCGCCCCGGCTGTGAAAACAAAAACGCTGGCCGATGTGGACGGTGATTTTAGCCGTATCACCAGTTATCGCTATCCCGATGAGCGTATGTACCAGTATTCGCTTGATGATGCGATGGCGCAGGGCAAGCCAATTTTGCTTGAATTTGCCACCCCGGGCCATTGCACGGTCTGTGACAAGCAGTTGCAGATGTTAAAAGGGATTATGGAAGAGTATGGCTCTGATGTGATCTTTCTTCACATGGATCAATATCAAAACCCAGAAGCGTTTAAGGCATTTAAGGTGATGGGAGATCCATGGACGTTTGTGATCGATGCTGATCGCGTAGTCAAGTATAAGCAGGCAGGTCGCGTCTTGTATGGCGAGCTGGATGCGCAGTTAAAACAGGTATTGGGTTCCAAGGCAGGGTAATGGCAAAGGTCGAAAGTTTTATGTTGCAGCCTGATACCAAAGGGGCTGCTTGGGATGCGATTTTATATATTCCTGTAGTGGGCATTCTGATTATGATGGCATTGCAGTTCTGGTACGGACAGTATCAGTATGTGAGCTATATATTGATCTTTTCCGCCAGTTACATCACTTTAATAGGCATTAATCGGGTATTTAAGAGTCGACTTATGGTGGGCTCTGCTGCACCTAAGTGGCTAGAGCTTTCTAAGAAGAACGTGATTGTTGCTACCAATGGCGGTGAAAAGATCGAATTGGTGAATGAGTTGCGCTATTTCCCTGACTACGCCGGTAAGTCTTTTGGTTTGGCCGGGGTGGATATGGCTGGCAAAAAGAGACAGTTTGTTTTTCACAAGGGGCAATTCGCCCAAGAGTCTGAGTTTAAAGATATTCGTTCTAGGTTGGCGGTTTTTAAATAGCGGGTTTGGTCTCAGCAGTTAGGTGCTGGTTTACTGATCTCTTCGCTTTTTTATATCCCAGGCCATGAGACCGATGACGACCGCGGCAATGGTGCAGGCAGCAGCGATGGCTAGCTTCTCTGTCTCCGGACTTACCAGGCCGCCTATGAACATGTGTACGGTGTAGCCAAACACGGTAATGGCGGCAATCGCGGCTATGCCATAGATAATTATTTCTTTCATTGTGTAAGTGCTTTTTCTCGATTTGTCAGTTCGTCTTTAAGAAGAAAAATCTTACACAAAATCATCTGAAATTTCAGTCATTTTCTGTCTTGCGCTAATCTGGTCGTGATACCCAAAAAAGACTTGACTGGTTTGTTCTGAGTATGCAAATATCGCTCGTCAATGCTAGCTTCCTGAGTTGGGAAGTCTGTATCACGAATTGAGAGGGGGCTCTGAATTGGTGGTACGGATGGAAGCTAAGCAAAGATTGTAAGTCTGGGTTGTTCAAAACAAAAATATGGAGGGGATTCATGGTAAATAACTTAACGCCAGCTAAGACCTTTATCGTCAGCCTGATCGTTGGTGTCACCACCGGCATGGGTAACGGTAGTGTGTTTGGTGCTGCTCTGATGTGTGCATTGGGTCGTGGTCGTTTCGACGAATGGGGCGGCTGGGGTATGCAAGCTTATAATCCTGTGACTTTCATGGGCTTCGTTGACTGGTGCATGATCATATTTGGCTTTGCTTTTACTGCCATTATGCTGATTGCTCTGAATCGTCATGGCGAGCTAGAAGCTACTGCGGGTCAAAACGCTTAATTTAAGAACCACCTTTGGGTGGTTTTTGTCTTTGTTGAATTCTTAAAAAAATGATTGGAGGCGGCTGTTATGACCTTAATAGCAACGATAATGGGGATTATTCTTGCGTTCCTGAGTATGTGGTTCGCGTGGTATCTGATGATGCCCGGTAGTCACGAATAATAAAGCTTTATAGATTTTTGTATTTTATCTTCGAAAGAAGGGGGAGGTTGTAAACCATGATGTTTAAATATCTGTTTGCGAAGAACGAGGATATCCCGCCAGGTTCGGCGGCGGTATTTTTTGGTTTTTCGTCAATTCTTTGGTTCGTAATCGGTACCGGTCTCGGTTCCTTTAATGCGGCCAAACTTGCGTTTCCTGATTTTGTAATGGGTTCTGAA
>CAMYNQ010000211.1 GCA_947259785.1 uncultured Chromatiaceae bacterium
GAGTTTTTTGAGCACCCCGAGATCATTCCATCTGATGATATTAATAAACAGAAATATAGGCGCACGCTGCAATGAGCCTGGTTAATCAATCTAAGGATGAAAGCTATGTTGCGAGTGAAAGCAAAAGGTTGCCTTCTATTGGGGTTAGCAGTTGCCTGATGGGTCAGCCAGTCCGCTTCGATGGTAATCACAAAAAGAATAATTTAGTGACTGAATATCTAAAGGATAAGTTTAACCTGGTTTCAATATGTCCTGAAGTCGCAATCGGCATGGGTGTGCCTCGTCAACCGATTCGACTGATGCAGGCAGAAAAGAACACTGTTCGTGCATTGGGAGTACGCGATCATACTCTGGATGTGACGGATGAGCTGCGTAACTTCGCTGTAGATATTGCTCCGACACTAGCGACGTTTAGTGGTTACATCTTTAAAAAAGATTCTCCGAGCTGTGGGGTCTTTGGGGTCAAGCTCTACGAGACTGAGGGTATGTCTGCTAAAAGTGGTAGGGGGATTTTTGCTGAGCAGGTACTGCGCGCCAATCCTAATATGCCTGTGGAGGAAGAGGGGCGTTTAAATGATCTGGAATTAAAAGATAATTTTATTAGGCGAGTATTTATTTACCATGACTGGCAATCCAGGGTGCGCCAGGGGCTAACTTGTCACTCTTTTGAAGAATTTCACCGTATACATAAATTTACATTACTGGCGCATGATCAGCATTGCTATCGACAACTCGGAAAATACGTTGCTGGTTGTACAAAAAAAGAACTCAAAAAAAGGTCAGAATGTTACATTGCTGAATTTATGAATGCGTTGAAAAATATTCCCACTGTGGATCAAAATATAAACGTAATAATGCATATTATGGGTTTTTTGAAACGAGATCTTACATCAACAGACAAGGCCGAACTTGTACGGACCATGAATAAATATCGTGTTGGGGATGTTTCAAGAGAAGTGCCCTTAACGCTGATCAGCCACCATTTGAAGAACTACCCGAATCAGTATCTTTCCAGTCAGCATTACCTGAACCATGCGATGCCAATCTAGCAACGAATTTCATTATAGGGCGAATGAGTTAAATGGCTAAAAATAGAATATGTGCCCTGGTGTTTATCTGTTACATGCTGAATGCTTGTACTGGTATACCTGATGGTGTTACACCCGTTAAAAATTTTGAAATTAAGCAGTATCTTGGAAAGTGGTACGAAATTGCCCGGCTCGATCATAGTTTTGAGCGTGACCTGACTCACGTTACTGCCACCTACGAGCTGCGTAAGGATGGTGGTATAAATGTAATAAATCGTGGTTATCACATAGTAAAAAATGCTTACCAGGAGGCGACAGGAAAGGCCTATTTTATTCAGGATAATAACGTAGGAAGGCTAAAAGTATCCTTTTTTGGCCCTTTTTATGGTGGCTATAATGTTATCGCACTGGACCACGAAAATTACAGTTGGTCTCTGATTAGCGGGCCAAATAGAAAGTATTTATGGATTCTTGCGCGAGAGCGCACACTAGCACCTGATATTGTTGATAGACTAGTGAGTATGGCCTCGGAGTATGGTTATCCCACGGATGCGTTGATATTTGTAGATCAGGATGTTAATGAAAACCTGACGACCGAATGAGTGGCCTGTGCTTTGTATAAATAAGCAAGGGTGTGTGCACTTATTACTAGATTTTGAGCATTTGATTATGTTGTTTTATCGAAAAGAGATTTTTCCACTGAACCGCTCTTTTTTTAGCCTCTAATATTTCGGCTGAGGACATGCGTATTTTTAAGTTATCAAGCAGTTCGATGGCTGCATCAGCACCTTCAACCTGTTGAATTCCGCTAAGCGTCAGCCATTTATAGGCTTCAATCAGATCCTGTTTACCACGGTCGTCGCTGCTAAGGGCAAGCCCCAGTTTATACTGAGCTTCGGGGAATCCTGACTCTGCAGCACGTGTATACCATTTTAAGGCTTGACTGTGATCCTGTGCAGTACCTTGCCCTAATGCCATCATCTCTGCGACATTAAATTGAGCGTGGGCATTACCATTGTTTGCAGACTGTTTGTACCAGTAAAAGGCTTGATCATGGTCCTGATCTTTTCCACGGCCATTGTCGTACATAAGGCCAAGTTGCAGTTGTGCCCCGGCATCACCAGACTTCGCCAGGAGCATAAATTCATTAAATGCAGTTGTGTAATCCTGTTTGTTATAGGCATCGATACCGGCTTGAAGGTCGGCATGAGCGGATGCCGCAGTTAGAACAGTCAGGCCCGAAATGGCTAGTGTGAGCAAGCGTTTCATCTAAACCTCTATAAATATCAGTATGGGGTTTGCTAAATGGTATTAATTTGATTGTGACGAGTGTATAGAGTTCCACTGTTAAATATAAATTTATTAATTATTTTTGATAGATTTTAATCTTGTGTTGTATTCAATGACTTCGTTTGGCCCAGATCCAGATACCGGCTGCCGCGAGAAAGATGAAAATAATCGCCACGGCATCCATCAGATAGACGCTCCATGGGCCAAGGATTCTGCCGCTGTGGGTATCGAGAATGATCCGCTCCAGGGTCAGTCCATTACCGCGATGTGTGATCAGCAGGGTGCTGAGCAGTTCAGCGGAAGGCGGTTGTGGCTGTGCCCATTCGATGGTCTGTTCGGCAGAATATTTATCCCATTCGAGTAGTTCTGCATCTGTTTTGTAATGCCCATGGTGGGTGTTGAGCACCAGCAACCCTTCGTTGATTATTCCGATCTGTTGAATGCCATTGGGGATGCCGTGTACTTGCCCCATCTGTTCGATGATCTCGCCGTCAAACGTCAGCAACAGCAGCTTGTTGGGCAGTGCGGCAATCAAAAATTCTTCCAGTGCGATCGCCCCGCGTAGCGTCGTGGCATCGGTGGCCAGTGGGCTGCCGTCAAAATAGAGCTGTCCATCCAGTTCGCTGATCCAGTGTTCGTCGACGGCATAACTATGGGGTGCGGTAGCAGGCTTGATACCGTACCAGTCGAGCAGGGTGCTGGACTGTATATGCCGACTATCAAGTTTTAATGCTTCGGTGTGATTGAGCATAATGCCAGTCATGGCGAGCATGACGACAAATAGCGCGCTGCATAGCCCCATGTAACGGTGCCATAAAAAGACCGAGCGCCAGCGCAGTTTGTGATGTTTCTTACGGTGTGACATCAGCCGTTCCAGCGCGTTGAAAATGGGCGTGTTGATGCAGGAACAGCGCGAGGCGTGAAAGTTTGGTCAGTGCACGTACCGAAAGGGTCGCGCCTGAGATGCCGTCGATGTGGCGGTCAAGCCGGTTATCTTTTGCGAGTGTTGCGCCATCAAATTGTTGGTGGAAAAAGGGGTAGCGTACTTCCGAGCCGCGCTCTTCACGAAAGACCAGTACACGCAGCTGTTCAATCTTGCCCTGGTTAACGATAATGCCTGTGGTAATAGGCTTCTCTTTACCGATCTCTTCCAGTATCCATGCGCTACGCTGGCCCTGTGCCCAGTAGCGAATGCGCATGCCTTTAAATTTGTGTCCCAGGATTGCTTCGACAGCGGGACGTATCTTTTTTGTGATCCATAACGCCTGCACCTTGGGGGGTGAGCCGTTAAATGCGTTATCGATAAATGCTGATGGCTCCTGATAGGTGCCGCGTGCCATGACAGTTGTCACGCTTGCCAGCATCAAAATAAGGCTGATGATTTGTCGAGTCATTGAGTCATCTGATTAAAAAAAGGGGTGCCGCCGAGAGGGAGAGGAGGTGGCGACACCCCAGCACGTTAATTAAACGTTAAGGAGAAAAGTGTGTCCTGGGTTAGAACTGGTAGCCGATACCGATGTTGGTACCGTCGTACTCGTTTTTACCGATGGGTGAGTCCTGTGTCTGGATATCAACCTTAACCACGACATCTTCATGCGGCCAGTAATTCAGGCCCACATCGAGCTGTTTGTATTCACTGTCGCTCGCATCACCGGCGGCGTTATCCCACTGATTGACGCGCGCAAACACGCCCAGTTTTGGTGTGACCTTGAATGATGGCTCGATATACCAGCCGCTCTGCTCATCCATGCCGACTGCCTTGGCACCATTGCCATCGACGTCCCACTTCGCATAAAGTGCACGCACGCCAAAGGGGCCACTCTGCCATACGGCGTGTGTCTCGATCAGTGTCGCCTCTGCATCCGGATCGACGCCCTGGGTGATATTGTCCTGCAGCTGTGCAGTAGCGGCAAGCT
>CAMYNQ010000212.1 GCA_947259785.1 uncultured Chromatiaceae bacterium
GTGCTCTAAGAGTGACATCTGCCCCCTGTTCAGTTAGAGACGAGACCATAACGACGGGCAACGGGTGAAGACGCATTAGGTTTTTCAGGAAGGTAAGGCCATCCATCCGCGGCATTTCAACATCAAGCGTCAAAACATCTGGTTTCAATTCTTTGATTTTGTCACGTGCAATATAAGGATCTTGAGCTACGCCCACAACCTCGATACCCGTTGCTGAACTCAGCATCTGAGTCAGAAGCTTTCTAACCAGAGCAGAGTCATCTACTATCAAAACTTTTATTTTTGACACAGATCAGCCGCCCTCAAAACAAGTCAATTTCACCTTCTACAGGCTTAGATTCAAGACTATCCAAATAGGAAGTCTCACGATCGGCAATAGTATTGTTATGTAGAGAGCGAAGTTTCTTCATTAATATTTTTCCTGACTGCGGAAAATAATGAACTTTGCGCGGATAAATATCACCGAGATCCTCCGCTAGAAGATTAAAGCCCTCTGTCTTTATAAAGTCTCGCACAAAAGAAATATTTTTCTTTCCGATATCAGTCATATGCTCAAGTATCATGCCACCACCAAACACTTTGACCTCGAGATTCTCACGCCTGCCACCATTCTTAAGAATGTCATTAATCAATGCTTCCATGGCAAAGTTTCCGTAGCGTGTAGCCGCGCTATTCCAGGTATTGCTCGCGCTCCCCCCCTCCTCGCCAACAGGGAGCATAAAATGGTTCATTCCACCAATACCAAATACGCTATCCCTGATGCAGGCCGAGATACATGAACCCAACACAGTCACTATCATTTCGCCATGCATAGTTACATAGTATTCACCAGGCAGAATTTTGGCCGCATAGACTTTATGATACTTATCCCAATAGCGGTTAATACCTGAAAACCCAGATAAGACAGGCGGGGGATTCCCTGTTGGGGCTAAATTGTTCGATATGTCAAATTTCTCAGAGGACACTTAGACAGCCCTCTGATAAATAGTTTTTCCAAGCAACTTGAACCTATCAGTCACATTATGCAAATTTTCAGAATGCCCAATAACCAAATAGCCATCGCTACGCAGTGTCTCAGCGTATCGATCGAACAACACTGCCTGTGTCGATTTATCAAAATAGATGACAACATTGCGACAAAAAATGACATCTACACCGACCTTAACAGGCCACTGCCCCATCAAATTCAACTGCTTGAAGATAATCATATCCCGGAGTTCATTCGACGCCCTGACAAGACCTTCCCGCTCTCCCTTGCCCTTGTTAAACCAGCGCTTTAAAACATACGATGGAATACCATTAACCCTCTCCATGCTATACACACCATTTCTGCCAGTTTCCAGCACATTGGTATCAAGGTCTGTAGCAAGAATTCTCACATCCCAACCAGCACTATCAGGAATAACTTCCTTCAACGTAATGGCAAGGCTATAAGGTTCTTCACCTGTTGAACATCCTGCAGACCAGATGCGTATCTTCCTGGTATCTGCATTCAATTTCATTAAGTGCGGAATTAAGGTTGTTTTCAAATAATCGAAATGATGCTGTTCACGAAAAAATGAAGTCAGATTGGTTGTTACCGAATTGGTGAAATTACCTAATTCTGACTTATCACCACTCTCGATCAAGTCGATATAATCACTAAAACTATCGAGACTCAAATGCCTTAGACGCTTTGCTAGGCGGCTATACATCATGTCGTGTTTGATATCTGAGAGACAAATACCAGTATGCTCCAGAACAAGTTTTTTTACTCGCTGAAAATCCTTATCCGAGAAATGGAATTCCTTTGCCATACTGTTATACCTATTAAAATACGAAAACTAGCGCCTCTATGGAGTAATTAATAACTGTCTTGGAACAAAACTACCGCGAGCAAAAGAACTCAATTAAGTGGTCTTATCCGCCTGGTCAGATATTGCCTTTAAAACACTTGAATTAAGCAAGTGATCAATATCAAGCACAATAATCATCTTGTCATCAACAGTTCCAAGCCCCATAACAAAGTCGGTACTGATTGCCTGACCAAAATCAGGGGCCTGTTTTAGTGCATCATCAGAAATATTATAAACCTCAGATACGGCATCAACCACAATCCCCATTATTCGGCTGCCATTATCACTATTGACTCGCAGCACGATCACAACTGTTGTTATGCCATAGGGAATAGTTTCAAGTGAAAAACGAGCCCTTAAGTCAACAATAGGAACAATTGTTCCGCGAAGATTAATCACGCCCTTAATATAATCTGGAGTATTGGGAATCATAGTTACATTATCCCAGCCCTTAATTTCCTGAACACGAAGAATATCAACACCATACTCCTCTCCTGCTAACAAAAATGTCAGGTACTGACTACCTTCTGAGTTTTCAGTAAGAGAATCACTCTCCAAGCCTTGGATCATGTTCATTTGTTTCTCCTTTAAGCGACTGCTGCCTGATTCTTCATAGCCCTAACCCTTTCACGAGAAAGCGTCACTAACCCTGCCACATCGAGAATCAAGGCAACAGTGCCATCGCCTAGAATTGTCGCACCTGACAAACCTTCAACCTTTTTATAATTTGTTTCTAAACTCTTTATAACCACCTGTTGCTGTCCCAGTAGGTCATCAACAAAAATTCCGGCTTGTTGACCGTCACCCTCGACAACCACTAGCAAACCATTTACAAGTTCTGTATTGACAGGTGTAATTTCAAACACCTCATGAAGCCGGATAATTGGCAGATATTCGTCACGGAGTTTGTAAAGCTCAGCACCGCTGGCGATTGAATTTACATTTTCAGCCTTGATCTGCAGTGACTCAATAATCGAGACTAGAGGAACAATATAGGTTTCATCGCCAAGACGAACCAGCTGGCCATCCAATATTGCCAGGGTCAGTGGCAGCCTGATTGTAAATGTGGAACCCACATCCTTTTTTGATTTAACCTCAACGACACCGCCAAGATCTCTGATATTTCGCTTGACCACATCCATACCAACACCACGACCAGAGACGTCACTGACTACATTGGCCGTTGAGAAACCCGGCGCAAAAATTAACTCATGAATTTTTTCATCTGACAGCGAATCATTTTCTCCGATAAGTCCCTTTTCAATTGCTTTCTCACGGATTCGGTCAGTATCCAGGCCGGCACCATCATCATTGATCTCAATGACAATATTTCCGCCTTGATGATAGGCATTTAAATGCAAAATTCCGGTTTCAGGCTTACCTTTCGCGACCCTTTCTTCAGGTGACTCAACTCCATGGTCCAGAGAGTTTCTGACAAGATGCACAAGTGGGTCGCCAATTTTTTCCATAACAGTCTTATCAAGTTCTGTATTTTCACCCGACATCTTCAACTCAATCTTTTTATTCAGTTTGCTGCTTAGATCATGCACCAATCTTGGGAAGCGATTAAAGGAGAAGCTGATAGGTAACATACGAATTTGCATTACATTTTCCTGCAACTCGCGAGTATGCCGTTCAAGTTCAGACAGGCCTTCTTGCAGCCGCTGAACCCTGTCCATCGTAAAGTCTTCGCCTAATTGATTAAGCATTGACTGGGTAATGACTAATTCTCCGACCATATTGATAAGCGCATCTACTTTATCTATACCAACGCGGATAGAACCAGACTCTGCTGCCGGTCCTTTTTTCGCTGTAGTGCTGACAGGCTTCTTCACAGCAACAACACTGGCAGGCTTATCTTCCTCCTCTACAGACATAGAAACTGGGGCAGGTTCGGGTACAGGCTCAATATTTACAACAGGCTCTTCGACAACAGGTTCTGGGGTAGATATAACTTCAGGCACAATATCGGCTGCCTCAGGCTCTTCGGAAACACCTGAAACTATCGCCTCTATAACCAGTTCACAATCTTCATCCACCCAGGCAAAGACATCCTTAACCTGTTCTTCAGTTGCATCACCAAGCAACTCTATCTGCCAGGCCAAGCAACACTCCTCTGGATCTAACAGGTCAAACTCTGGCAGTGATGACAAATCGGCATTTGCCTTGATAGGGCCTAGCTCTGATAATTCTTTGATAATTCTAACCGGGTCATTCCCAGTCTTAAATAAATGGGCAAGTGGTTTAAAGCCTATATTCCAGCCCACCGTTGACGTTTCAGCAACATCATTACCACCAGCTACGGCGCCATCAACAGCGCTATCACCTACGCTGGCAGATTCACCTTTAAGCAA
>CAMYNQ010000213.1 GCA_947259785.1 uncultured Chromatiaceae bacterium
GCGCGATTCTTGGTATGCACAAGATCGAGCAACGAGCCATGGTTGAAAATGGTGAGATAGTTGCCCGGCCAATGATGTATGTGGCCATGTCTTATGATCATCGTATTATCGATGGCAAAGAGGCGGTTTCATTCCTGGTCAAGGTCAAGGAAGTGCTTGAAGACCCCACCCGCTTGTTGCTGCAGGTTTAAAGGAGAATACAGATATGGATCATTATGACGTGGTTGTTATCGGTGGTGGCCCCGGTGGTTATGTGGCCGCAATTCGCTGCGCCCAGCTTGGGCTTGAAACGGCCTGTATTGATAAATGGCTGGGGCCTGATGACAAACCATCACTGGGTGGGACATGTTTGAATGTAGGTTGTATTCCGTCCAAGGCATTGTTGGATAGCTCTCATCACTATCATCGCCTGCAACATGAGTTTGATAACCATGGCATCAAGACCACGGGTGTCAGTCTTGATATTGAACAAATGCTGGCGCGTAAGGACGAAATTACTCAAAGCCTGACGGGGGGTGTGGCGGCGCTGTTTGCCAAAAACAAGGTGACCTGGCTGCAAGGGCATGGCAAGTTGCTGGGAGAAAACAAAGTTGAATTTACGCCTCATGTCAAGGGCAAGAAAAAGGTCAAAGCTGAGGTTGTTGAGGCGGATAACATCATCATTGCGACAGGTTCTGTTGCAGCGACAGTTGACTCCTTGCCTGTTGATAATAAGCGCATCGTAGATTCAACCGGAGCGCTGAATTTTAGTGAAGTGCCAAAGAGCCTGGCGGTGATTGGTGGTGGTGTGATTGGTCTTGAGTTGGGCAGTGTCTGGAGCCGTCTGGGGGCGGATGTCTCGGTCCTGATTCGGCGTGATGAATTTCTGCCCGCAGTCGATAGGCATCTGGCTACTGCAGCTTTGAAAGAGCTAACGTCGCAGGGTTTGGATATTCGTCTCGGCACCAAGACCATTTCAGCCAAGGCCAGTAGTCGTCATGTGACAGTCACCATTGATGATGGCAAAGGCGAGTCGCAACTAAAGTTCGATAAGGTGCTGGTTGCTACTGGCCGCAGCCCCAATACTGATGGTCTCAATGCCGCCGAAGTTGGTCTGGAAATGGATGAGCGTGGCTTTATTGTTGCCGATGAAATGTGTCGCACCAACCTTCCTGGCGTTTATGCCGTTGGTGATGTAGTGCGTGGTCCGATGTTGGCGCACAAAGCATCGGAAGAAGGGGTTGCTGTTGCTGAGCATATTGCCGGTGAACCAAGTCATATTAACTATGCCACTATTCCCTGGGTAATCTATACTTGGCCTGAGATTGCGTGGGTCGGTAAGACCTCGCAAGAGCTGGAAAAATCAGGTGTGGATTTTAAGGAGGGTGTCTTCCCATTTGCGGCGAATGGCCGTGCTCGTGCCTCGGGTGATCTGTCGGGTATGGTGAAGGTCATTAGTGACGCCAAGGACGATACTATTCTCGGTGTCCACATCATTGGCGCAAATGCTTCGGAGATGATAGCTGAAGCGGTACTGGCGATGGAGTTTTCAGCCAGTAGTGAAGATCTGGCTAGAACCATCCATGCTCATCCAACTTTATCAGAGGCTCTACATGAAGCGGCGTTGGGTGTGGAGAAGCGGAGTCTGCATATCTAGGCTGGGGTTGCTCAGCATATAAACAAAAGGGGAGCTTCGGCTCCCCTTTTTGTATAGTGGTGTTTTTTTAGGCTAGTCCAGCTGAGTAACAATCTCATCCAGGCGCCGACGTGTTGTTGGTTCAGGTAGCTCGGCAGGGTAACCAAGCGCCAGTATGGCGATGGGGCAGAGCCCATCTTCGAGTTTGATAATGTCTTTTACCCTGCTTTCGTCGAAGTAGCCGACCCAGGTCGAGGCCATGCCTGCAGCGACGATGGCCAGTTGGGCATAGGCTGCGGCGATGGTGGTGTCTTGAATGGCATAAAGCTCGCGGCCGCGGTCGCCATATTTCTCGGCTGACCGTTCTGGTTCGGCACAAAAGATAAGGCAGGTGGGTGCTTCACTGATAAAACCTTGTTCATGCGCGGCAGCGGAGAGTGCCTGTCGTTTTTCTGGATTGCTGACGACGACTATTTTGTAAGCTTGTAAGTCGCCAGCAGATGGAGCGCTGCAAGCCGTTTCAATGATGGCATTGAGTTTTTCTTTTTCTACCGGTAGGTCGCTTTGATAGCTGCGCACCGAGTGGCGATGACGTACTGTTTCAAAAAAGTCCCACATACTTTTCTCCTTCAGTGTGTCCGGCAGGTTGATCGGTGTTAGCCAAGATTGTTGATGGCTTTATGTTCCGGATAGTTTAGTTTGAATACCTTCAAGGCGTCATCGGCGAGGTCATTGATGCCGAGTTGGCGGTAGGCCTTAATCATGATGATAAGCGCATCCGGGATTGCCGGTGTCTGCGGATAATTCGCTAGTGCATATTGGGCCCGTTTAACGGCGGACAGATATGCGCTGCGGCGGAAATAGTAGTTGGCGGCATGCAGTTCGTATTGGGCTAGCTGGTTGCGGATAGCGAGCATGCGTTGCTTGGCATCGTTGACGTATTTGCTGTCGGGGTAACGTTTGATCAGGTCTTCAAAGTGATGGAAGGCTTCCTTGGCCGTTTTCGGCTGGCGCTTGCTGAAATCCAGCCCCAGGGCCAGGTCTAATGAACTCATGCTGCGCTCGAAGCTGATCAGGCCGCGTAAGTAATAGGCATAGTCAACATCCTTGGCGCGAGGGTAAAGCTTGAGGTAACGGTTTGTCGCAGCAATGGCTGAGTCCGGTTCATCATATTTGTAATAAGCGTAGGCGACGTCCAGCTGTGCTTGTTGAGTGTAGGGACTGAAAGGGTGATGAATTTCCAGGTCTTCATAGTATTTGATGGCTGTTTGGTAGTCGTTTATCGACATGGATTGCTGGGCCTGGTTATAAAATTCTGAGGCTGGCCAGGTGGCTGGGTTGCTGGTTGATGCGCAGCCAACAAGCAGGAATAAAAGTAGGGCAGGTATAAGTTTTATGAGTGACAGCATTGGTGTGTTCCGGGACTTCTGGCAATTTTGACGTAGCTTAAAATAGGGCTCTTGAGACGAGTGTAGCCTAGCATAGCCGTGCTATTTTGTCCTTGATGTTTGGGCGTTGCATATTTAGTTGTCAGACTTGCGTTGTGCTATCAATAGCTGGACATCCTTGAATTGGCGAATCCAGACTTTGTTAAGAGCAAGTCCATTTTTCAATCGCATCGCTATTGTCTCTGCATCGGCTCGTTTGCTGTAATTGCCATACAGCAATGAGTACCATTCTTTCTTATTGAATTGGTGACGGAAGTAGAATGCCTTGTCTTGTAGTTGGTGTGTTTTGATATAGGTCTCAAGGTTTCTCTGATTGCTGGTGCCAATAAGTTGTACGGTGAAATGGGCTGGGTTTTGCTGCAATAACCATGTTTCATACTGTGTTTCATTGTTGGTCGGCGTTTGTTTTACGGGTTGTGGTTCGGCTGCAGCCATGATTGCTTGTCTGGACATACCAGAGGAAACAGTGGTGCTTGAGGCGCTAGTGATTATCTCGAAAGCTTCCGCCGCCGCCGGTGTCTTTGGATATTGTTCGGAAATATATTTGGCTAGCTGCAAGGCGCCTGTGTTGTCGCCATTTTTTAGTTTGGTTTTGACTGCTTGAAGCTCGTGGCGAGCAAGCTGATTGCGCAGTGTGTTCATGCGCTGCATGGCATTGTCACGATATTGGCTATCTGGATATTTTTGAATCACGGTTGAAAAGCTGTTGAATGCCTGTCGTGCATGGTCTGTGTTGATGGTGGTTTCTGTTGTTTCAGCGTCTAAGCCAGTTTTTATCCGTGCTTGTTCACTTTTTGCCAGGCCTTTCAGGTAGTAGGCGTAATCACTATTGTCGTGGTCTGGATAGGTGCTAATGAAGCGCTCGACCTCTCTGGTTGCAGCGTCAAAGTCTTTTAGTTTGTAGTGGGCGTAGCCTGTTTCGATTGGTGCCAGTTGGGCATAGGGGCTGAACGGATAGTGAATTTCCAGTTCGCTGAAGTATTTGATGGCGGTTTTGTGATTGCCGCTGGCTTGGGCCTTACGGGCTTCACCATAGTAGAGCTCGGGTGACCATTTGGCTTGCTGTGCGGTTGGTGACGGCATTGTGG
>CAMYNQ010000214.1 GCA_947259785.1 uncultured Chromatiaceae bacterium
GAGGTGTAACACTTTTCACCTTTAAGGAAAAGTTTTTCACCTTCACGGCGACATAAACGACATTTTGAGCCTATATATCTAGCCACAACAGTTCTCCGAACTAAACTCTACGTTTCTTAGGTGGACGACAGCCATTGTGTGGAATCGGCGTCACGTCCGTAATGCTATTAATTTTAAACCCACTCAGATTGAGTGCACGTACTGCAGATTCACGACCAGGGCCTGGGCCCTTGACCATGACATCCATGTTCTTCATACCGAATTCTTTAACGACAGCGCCAGCACGCTCAGCTGCAACCTGTGCTGCAAATGGTGTGCTTTTACGTGAACCACGAAAACCTGAACCACCAGCAGTTGCCCAAGAAAGGGTATTACCTTGGCGATCAGTAATAGTGATGATCGTGTTATTAAACGACGCGTGTACGTGCGCTATACCATCTACTACGTCTTTTTTAACGCGCTTACGCGTACGTGTTGTGCTTGGCTTTGCCATATTTTAATCCAGTTATCTCTTAATCGGCTTACGAGGGCCCTTGCGGGTCCGGGCATTCGTGCGAGTTCGCTGACCACGCAGAGGAAGACCACGACGATGGCGAATGCCACGAAAGCAACCCAGATCCATCAAACGTTTAATATTCATGGAAACTTCACGACGAAGATCACCTTCAACAGTGAATTTGGCAACTTCACCACGAAGTGCTTCTATTTCTGATTCCGGTAAATCTTTGATCTTTGTAGCGGGATTAATCCCGACTACTGCACACAAGTTTCGCGCACGTGTACGACCAACGCCGTAAATTGCTGTCAAAGCGATTTCAGCATGTTTATTTACTGGAATATTGATACCTGCAATACGAGCCATCTCAGGCAACTCCTCTACTCTGGCCTGCTGGCCATATTCGGAAAACGCGAAATTTTAGCCTTGAACGCTTTATAAATCAAGCATTCAGACCCATTAGTAAGAAAACTCTCGTTTTTAACCTTGACGCTGCTTATGACGGGCCTCTTTACAAATCACCCGAATAACACCTTTGCGCTTAATAACCTTACAGTTACGGCAAATCTTCTTGACAGAAGCACGAACCTTCATTGCAACATCTCCAAAATCGTAAGGGGGCGATACCCCTCGAAAAAAGTGAGGCGAATTATACCCCAACTCAGTCCAAATCCCAAGAAAAATCTTGTATTATGAGGTGAAAGACTAGCGAACTAGACCGCTTCCGCCATACCCCTTAAGATTGGCCTTCTTCATAACTCCATCATACTGGTGAGAAGTTAAATGGGCCTGCATTTGAGCCATGAAATCCATGACCACAATAACGATAATCAACAAAGAGGTGCCACCAAAATAAAACGGCACATTCCAGTTAACTATTAGAAACTCAGGCAAAAGACAGACCAGCGTGATGTAAATCGCACCAGCAACCGTCAGTCGCGTCATAACACCGTCTATATAACGTGCTGTCTGATCTCCAGGACGTATCCCGGGAATGAAGGCACCAGACTTTTTCAGGTTATCTGCAGTGTCCTTAGGATTAAACTGCAAAGCAGTGTAGAAAAAGCAAAAGAACACAATTGCCAACGCATACATCATTACGTATATAGGCTGACCTGGAGACAGCATCGTAGCAACATCCTGCAGCCACGCTAAATTTTCGTTCCCCTGCCCAAACATTCCGGCGACAGTGGCAGGAAACAAAATGATGCTTGAGGCAAATATCGGCGGTATTACACCGGCCATATTCAACTTAAGCGGCAGATGACTTGTGTGTCCACCGTACATTTTCTTACCTTGCTGACGCTTAGCATAATTGACAGTAATTCGTCTTTGGCCGCGCTCAACAAAAATTACAAAGAAGGTTACAGCTACAGCCAATACCATGAAAAAGAAAATCATGAACAAGCTTAATTCACCAGTACTACCAAGCTCTAGTGTTCCACCAATTGCCGAAGGCAAACCTGCAACAATACCTGCAAAAATAATGATAGAGATACCGTTACCAATTCCTCGCTCAGTAACCTGCTCGCCCAACCACATCAGGAACATTGTTCCAGCAACAAGCGTTGCAATTGCCGTAAACATAAAAGCAGGACCAGGCTCAATCACAACGGGCAAACCGCCAAACTGTTGGCTTTGCAAGGCATAAGCAACACCACCCGCCTGAATAGTAGCCAGTACAACTGTAAAGTAGCGTGTGTATTGAGAAATTTTACGACGTCCGGCCTCACCTTCTTTCTTCAATTGCTCAAGCTTGGGCAAAACAGAAGTAAGCAGTTGCATAATAATAGAGGCCGAAATATAAGGCATTATTCCGATCGCAAACACGGTAAAACGCGATAACGCACCACCAGAGAACATGTTAAACATGTCAATAATAGTGCCTCGCTGCTGATCAAATAATTCAGCAAGCGCAACAGGGTCAACCCCCGGCACAGGAATGTGCGCGCCAATTCGGAACACAATCAACGCGCCCAACACAAAAAGCAAACGGCGCTTCAGTTCACTAAAGCGCCCCGCAGCGGCCATGCCGCCAACCTGTCCTGCACCTGGTAAAGCCACTTATTCTTCGACCTTTCCACCAGCAGCTTCAATTGCTGCACGCGCACCTTTAGTAACAGAAATACCTTTTACTGTAACCGCACGCTCAACACCACCCGAAACCATGATCTTGGCCCGCTCTATATGCTGACCAATAACATTTGCCGCTTTCAATGAAAGCAAGTCAATTACCTCACCATCAACCTTAGCCAACTCACTCAAGCGAACTTCAGCAGTTTTAAAGCTAATCCGCGAGGTAAAACCAACCTTAGGCAAACGACGCTGCAAAGGCATCTGACCACCTTCGAAACCAACTTTATGAAAGCCACCTGAACGGGAATGCTGGCCTTTGTGACCACGACCACAGGTTTTACCAAAGCCTGAACCGATGCCACGACCAACACGCTTGGCAGATGATTTAGAGCCAGCACCTGGCTTAATTGTATTCAAGCGCATAATCAGCCTTCCTCAACCTTAACCATGTAATTAACTTTATTGATCATGCCACGCACACTTGGAGTATCTTCTACTTCAACAGTATGGCGCATACGACGCAATCCCAAACCAGATACGCACGCTTTATGAGAAGCCAACCGGCCATTCGCGCTACGTACCAATGTTACTTTAAGCTTTTTATCAGACATGGCTTAACCCATAATTTCTTGTACTGTTTTGCCACGCTTCGCTGCCACAGACTCTGGGTCAGCCATATTGTCCAAGCCCTTTATGGTAGCTTGTACAACATTAATCGGATTACTTGATCCGATGCACTTGGCAAGAACATTATGAACACCAACAACCTCAAACACCGCACGCATGGCCCCACCAGCAATAATACCAGTACCTTCTGAAGCGGGCTGCATATAGACCTTTGCAGCACCATGAACACCATTCAGTGCATGCTGAAGTGTACCCTCATTCAGATTCACGTTGACCATATTTTTACGCGCTGATTCCATAGCCTTCTGGATTGCGGCAGGAACCTCACGTGCTTTACCAGTACCGTAACCAACCCGACCATTTCCATCACCAACAACAGTCAGCGCAGAAAAGCCGAAGATACGACCACCTTTTACTACTTTGGCTACGCGGCGTACAGACACAAGTTTTTCTTGTAGGCCATCACCGGTCGCTTTTTCAAAATTTGCCACAGTTCAGTTCCTTTAGAATTCAAGACCATTTTCACGGGCAGCATCGGCAAGCGCTTTGATGCGTCCATGATATTTAAAACCTGAGCGATCAAATGCGACCTTAGTCACACCAGCTGATTTTGCGCGTTCTGCAACAGCACGGCCAACAGCTTTAGCAGCATCAGAATTACCTGAATATGAAGAATCTTTCTTCACTTCAGCGTCCAAAGTTGATGCACTTGCCAAAACTTCGCTACCGTTTGCCGCGATAACCTGCGCATAAATATGACGAGGTGTGCGAGTAACAGTCAGGCGATTTATGCCCAATTCGCGAATTTTGGCACGTGCACGGCGTGCGCGACGCAAACGAGATGTCTTCTTATCCATAGCCATATCCAATAATAATTATTTCTTCTTGGCCTCTTTACGGACCACATGTTCATCAGCGTAACGCACACCCTTACCTTTGTAAGGCTCTG
>CAMYNQ010000215.1 GCA_947259785.1 uncultured Chromatiaceae bacterium
TCATCGCCGGTATCTTTTCCAAGGCGGGTTCCGGCGCCGTATATGCCATGGTGCCGCTGGTACAACGGCGTATGACCGGCCAGATCGCTGGCATGGCGGGTGCCTTTGGTAATGTCGGTGCAGTAACATTCCTGACGGTGAACTCGTTGGTAGATTACAACCAGTTCTTTATGTTCATCGGTATTGTTGCGGCGGTGGTATTTGCATTAATCATGTTTTGTCTGGATGAACCCGAAGGTCAAATGGCTGAGGTGATGCCGGATGGTTCAGTACAAATGATTGATGTGAAGTAACGGCATAACATCACCATTAATCACAAAGGGACACCAAGGTTAACCTTGGTGTCCCTTTATTGTCTTTATGCCAAACAAACTTAAGTTAATATTGAACTCATGACCTCTACCCTCAGCATCAACGCCGGGCAATACAGCGAGAAAGGCACCAAGCCGTCCAATGAAGACGCCTGCGGCATCCACACCCCGGACGGCCCCTTACTGACCAATAAGGGTATCGCCGTAGCGATTGCTGATGGTGTCAGCAGTGCCGAGGCCGGACGTGAAGCATCCGAAGCCTGCATCAAGGGTTTTCTCAGCGATTACTTCAGTACACCGGAATCATGGACGGTAAAGACCTCGGCCCAGCGCGTGCTTGGCGCACTTAACCGCTGGTTGTATGGCCAAGGGCAAAGCAGCCTCGGTTCCGCTCAAGGCATGCTCACCACTTTTAGCGCCATTGTCATCAAATCCACCACGGCGCATCTATTTCATGTGGGTGATACCCGCATCTATCGCCTGCGTGGTGATGAACTGAAATGCCTGACCCGTGACCACCAGACCTGGGCCAGCAAAGAAAAGGCCTTTCTCAGTCGTGCCATGGGCGCCGACCTTGGCGTCGATATTGATTACCGTAGTCTGGCGGTTGAAGTGAATGATGTTTACATTCTCACCACCGATGGCGTGCATGAATATGTCGACGACAAGACGCTGAAGCAGCTGTGGCAGAATAATCAGACTCAACCCGAATCCGTTGCGCGGAATATTGTCACCCGCGCATTGGAAAATGGCACTCACGATAATGTCACCTGCCAGGTGTTTGAGGTTGAGAGCCTACCTGGTCAAAACGAAGCCGAGTTTTACCAACACCTGACCGAGCTGCCCTTCCCGCCAGCGCTGGAAAGCGGCCAAAGCATCGATGGCTACAAAATCCTGCGCGAACTACATGCCAGCAGCCGCACCCAGGTGTATCTGGCGCTGGACGGTGACAGCAATCACAAAGTCATTCTGAAAACACCCTCAGTAAACTTTGAGGACGACGCCGAATATATCGACGGTTTTCTGCATGAAGAGTGGGCTGGCAAACGCATCAACAACCCACACGTACTTAAGATACTGGAACCGAAACAACAACGACGCTTTTTGTACTACGTCAGCGAATACATAGAAGGGCAAACACTGGAACAATGGATTCATGATCAGCCACAGGCCGACATCAGTAAAGTACGGCCCATGATTGAACAGATTGTCGCCGGCGTGCGCGCCTTTCATCGCCAGGAGATGATTCATCAGGATCTCAAGCCAGGCAACATCATGATTGATTCGCACGGCACAGCAAAGATCATTGATTTTGGCTCAACCAAAATTGCCGGCATCCAAGAAATCAATACCCCCATAGAACGCGGCGCCCTACTCGGCACCTACGACTACGCAGCACCCGAATACTTTGAAGGCCATCCTGGCAGTAACCGCTCAGATCTGTTTTCGATCGGCGTCATCGCCTACGAAATGCTGACCGGAAAACTTCCCTACGGCAAACCACTATCAAAACGCGCGCTAAAACAAGTTCGATATATCCCAGCCAGCCAGATCAACCCCACCATTCCTAGCTGGGTTGATGCCGCACTGGAAAAGGCAGTGCAGCTCAATCCTGCCTTTCGTTATGAGCGCATGTCTGAGCTAGTCTCCGATCTTGCAAAACCCAATCCAGGCCTGGTGAAAAAAGAACAACCGCTGCTAGAACGAAACCCGGTTGGATTCTGGCGCGGATTGGCAATTAGTTCACTTGTTCTGAATCTGATACTGCTCTACTTAATCGCCAATGCCCAGGCCTAACATGGATATCACAGCGGTAATACTGGCAGGCGGCAAAGGCAGCCGCATGGAGAACTATGATAAAGGACTCATAAAACTAGCCGACAAAGCGCTGATTGAATATGTAATCAACGTCATTCAGCCACAAGTTGAAAAAATATTCATTAGTGCCAACAGAAACATTAATGAATATCAGAAGTTAGGCTTGCCAGTCATTTGTGATGAAAAAACCGAATTTAACGGCCCGTTAAGCGGTATATGCGAAGCACTAAAAATATGTACGACAAAATATCTTTTAGTCTTACCTTGTGACTGCCCATTTATAGAGGCCGATATCATCGAAAAGCTGTATAAGTCCGCCGAAGAAAATAACAGCGATGTTGCTTTAATTCATGACGGCCAGTTTCTGCAACCACTATTCGCTCTTATCGCCAAAAATGCTTTAACCTCATTAGAGCAATCTATCGCGGCAAAAAGCTTCAAGGTCAAACAATGGATGACCGATCAAAAACACAGCATTATTGAAGATCGCAGAGAACAGATTTTCTTCAACATAAATAGTAGAAATGAATTGGCAATGGCCGAAAAATTGATTTCATCAAAAAATCATTCATAGCCCCCCTTATCTAACGGTTTAGCATACACGCCAAATAAAAAGAGCACTGCTAATGCTCAATGACAACTGATAAGCGTGCTCCAGTTGCCCTGATAAGCTGTAGTGGTCGCGATTTTATCTGATAGAGCATGCCTGTGTCTTTGCCAAGCTTAACGGCATCATCTTTGACATACCCGGACAAGGTACGCTAATCAATAAGATAAGGATCATTAGCATTAGGGAAAGGTCGGTCGACCTACTCTTCTTTAGATTCAGGCGGAGTGACTACAGGGGACTCCGTGGTTGGCACCCTTTGCTGCAACCAACGAGCCAAGGTCATAAATAACTGCTCAGGCAGAAATGGCTTGGCAACAAAGTCATTCATTCCGGCTTCGAAGCAGCTGTCCAGCTCCTCTTTCATTGTATTGGTTGTCATGGAGATAATCGGCAGCGCCTTGTCAGTGAATTTGGCACGAATGACACGGGTCGCTTCCAAGCCATCCATATTGGGCATTATTACATCCATTAATACCAGATCAAACTGTCCGCTCGTGACCTGTTCAACTGCATCTTGACCATCATCCGCCAGCGTCACAATCACCCCGACATCCTCCAGAAGCCCTTTTGCGATTACTTGATTAAGGCCGTTATCATCGACAACCAGGACACGGGCACCGGAAATGCAATTCCAGTCGCCGTCAGTCTCGTCCACCGTAGTAGCAACCGAACTTATATCATTAATATTCCCTTGAATATTTTTACCCATACCAATGCGCTCAACTAGATTCACCAAACATACAACCCCTTCTGAAAATTCATGATAGGCCTCTTTTTTAATCGAAAATTCGAGCCTGCCCGCAATATCCGTTACCGCAGGGTAACCAAAGGCACTGCCGGTTCCTTTAAGGTTGTGGAGAACGGCTGCAAGCTCTTTCCAATTCTGAGCTTCAAAATGCTTGTTGACCGATTCCATTTGCCCTGGAAGTCCATCAGCAAAACGATGGACCAACTGAATAAAATTATCATCCTGTATATTTAGTTCAGGCCCAAGAGGGGAAAGTTCGGCATCACCCTTCTCTTCCGTCCTTTCTAGATAGTTGGCCAGAGTGTCGAAGAACTTTTCCCACTCAATAGGTTTGGATAGAAAACCATCACTCCCGGCGTTTCGGCATTTGGCAATATCATCGGTAGTGGCATTGGCGGTGAGTGCCACTATCGGTGTGGTACAACCTTGCTGCCGCAATTGTTGGGTACTTTCAATCCCATTCATTACCGGCATCTGCATATCCATCAGAATCAGATCGTACTCATTTTCCAGACCTTGCTCTAAAGCCCGGGCACCATTATCTGCGATGTCGATATGG
>CAMYNQ010000216.1 GCA_947259785.1 uncultured Chromatiaceae bacterium
GTGGCGTTGGTGCGGCAACCCTAAGTGGTTGTGATATGCCGACGACTGTTACTCTCGAAGAGGGTAAAGAGAAGGTAGTTGCCTATTTGGCACCGGAAGAATATGCAATTCCAGGTATAGGCGTAACGTTTGCCTCAACTTGTCAGCAGTGTCCTTCAGGTTGTGGTGTGCATGGCCGTGTTCGTGAAGGTCGTGTGCTAAAGCTTGAAGGCAATCCTGATGCATTAAATGGTAAAGGTTTGTGTCAAATGGGTCAGGCCAGTCTGCAGGGCCATTACAATCCAGATCGAATTACACAGCCAATGGCCCGTAAGGGTGGGGCGCTGGTGCCAGTAAGCTGGGAAGAGGCTTGGCAGCTGATGCAAGACAAGGCTTCCGGTACTGCCCAGGGGCGCAGTGCTTGGTTTACAGGCACGGTTAGTGGTCATCAGTCAGTCTTGCTTGCAGCATTGAATAAGGCCTGGGGCAGTAAAGACCATTACGTCTACGAAGCAATAAATAATGCAGTGGGCGAAGCGGTTAATGAAGCTGTTCTTGGCGATGCTGCTCCGGCATATCGTTTCGACAAGGCTAAGGCTATTCTTTCATTTGGGGCTGATTTTCTTGGTACCTGGGTGTCTCCAGTGCACTTTTCACTCGAATATGCTTCGAAGTTCCGTAGCGGTGATCGCGGGGTCCTGATTCAAGTTGAACCAAAAATGTCACTGACAGGTGGTAATGCTGATTTATGGGTGGCTGCACGTCCGGGTACGGAAGGTGTTGTTGCTTTGGGTGTTGCTAATGTTTTGTTGAGCAAAAATCAGGTCGATGGCAAACGATTGCCGCAGGCAGCACTGGATGTGATCTCCCAATACAGCGTTGATAAGGTGACCGAAATTTCGGGTGTTGCTGGTGATACATTGGTACGCATTGCAAAATATCTCAAAGAACGCAGTCCAAGTTTGGTACTTTCGGGGGAGTCTGCACATGGCCATGCCGGCGGTTACCAGAATGCTATGGCAGTAATGATGTTGAATGTTTTGCTGGGCAATATTGGTGAGACAATCGAAGCATCAAATAGCATGGTGTTTGGTGAGTTGAAGGCCAAACATGGTAATAGCAAGGCAATGCTGGACTTCGCCGCTGCCGCAGATGCTGGTAAATATGATGTGGTTTTCTTTATGGGTGCCAATCCTGTTTACACAGCGCCGGCACATTTAGGAATGGGAGAGAAGATTGCCAAGGTACCTTTTAAGGTGGCTTTGTCTATGTTTCCTGATGAGACGACAATGTCAGCAGATCTGGTTCTTCCTCTTTCTTCACCATACGAAGAATGGGCAACCTTAGTTTCACCATATCAGCCTAAAGAAGCAGCGATCAGCATGTCTCAGCCTTTGATGAAGCCGTTGAGTGCTGAGAGCAAGAGTTTGGGAGATATCCTGTTATCAATGCTGAAATATCATGGCGTAAAAGACTATGAAGGTTTTGATGATTATTATGCCTATTTGCGTTCTGAAATGAATGCTATGCCGGCTTCAGTTAAAGCTGGTAAAGATAATGATGCATTTTGGTCTGCTGCCGTTCAGAAAGGTTTTATCAAAGCGCCAACCAAGCCTGGATCATTAAAAGTAAGCCTGGGTGATGTTAAGCAAAGTGATTACCAAGCTGGTGGCGACTTCCCTATGCATTTGGTTCCATCATCAAATCAGACTATGTATGACGGGCGTAATGCCAATCTACCGTGGTTACAAGAAGCGCCAGATCAAATTACCAAGGTTTTTTGGGACTCATGGGTCGAGGTTCACCCTAAAACAGCTGCCAAGCTGGGTGTTAAAGAAGGTGACTTTGTTCGTGTTGAGTCAGACCAAGGCGCTATTGAGGCGCAGGTCTACATTTATAAGGGTGTGCATGTCGATGCAGTGGCAGTGCCGATGGGGCGCGGTCACGAAGAGTATGGTCGTTATGCCAAAGGTAATGGAGTTAACCCACTCAAAATTCTCAGCCCAGCGGTTGATGAAAAGAGTGGTGAACTTGCGACCCATGCTACACGTATTCGTATAAGTAAAACCGGACGAACTGATGTGTTGCCGCGTTTAGGTGGTAGTGAAGTTCAAGTGGGTCGTCGATTGGTAAGCACAGTCTCTGCAGATGTGTTCAGAAGGACTGAGGGAGTTTAATAATGTCGCTTAAGAACATTCTTGAAAACTGGTCCCACTACCGTCGGGGCCATGAGGAAGGTGGGCACCACGAGTATGAGCACATGTGGGGCATGGCAATCGACCTGAATAAGTGTACAGGTTGTAATGCCTGTTCAGTTGCTTGCTACGCTGAGAACAACTTGCCTACGGTTGGTAAGGATCGCATGAGAAAGGGGCAGGGTTTGCACTGGTTACGCATGGAGCGTTACTGGGATGAACCTGAAATGGGTGGCGATGAGAAAGAATACCAGGAGCGTGGTGGTAGCTTCTTGCCCATGATGTGTCAACAGTGTAATGCAGCCACATGTGAGCCTGTATGTCCAGTTGCAGCGACATACCATACTCCGGACGGCCTGAATGCTCAGGTTTATAACCGCTGTATTGGTTCACGCTACTGTTCAAATAACTGCCCATACCGCTTGCGTTACTTCAATTTCTACTCTTACTACGAAGAGTCTTGGCCTGAGCCACTGAATATGCAGCTTAACCCAGACCTGAGCGTTCGCGACAAGGGTGTGATGGAAAAGTGCACCTTCTGTATACAACGTATTCGTACTGGAAAGGATGCGGCGCAACGTGAGGGTCGTGAGGTGCAAGATGGCGATGTGGTAACAGCCTGCGCACAGACATGTCCGACAGAGGCGATTGTCTTTGGTGATTTGCTAGATGAAAAGTCACAAGTAACCAAGCTTTGGAAAGCTCAGCAAGTTGAGCTTGGTAAGACTAAACAGGACAAGTCTAACGGAGAACTACGCGGATATCGTGTCTTGGAAGGTTTGAATACAGATCCATGTGTTATGTACATGGATCGAGTACGCGAAGCCTAGAAGACAGGATAGCCATACAAATATAAACGTGGTGTGACCTATGCAAACAAAAGATATAAATGAAAATATAGCTTGGGCGAAGATCAACGAGGATGTCCTCCGTAGTATGGAGAACCCTCGGATGGGCTACTGGGTTGCCTTGGCATGTTGTATTGCCATGATCATGTGTGCGGTCTTGGCTGAGATCTACCAGTATCAAGTGGGGATGGGGCCTTCAAATCTGAACTGGCCTCATATGTGGGATTTATATATTGCGACCTTCGTATTTTGGATTGGTATGAGCCACTCTGGAACACTGTTGTCTGCAATTTTGCACATTATTCAGGCCGATTGGCGTAAACCGATCTATCGTTTTGCCGAAGCGATGACAACATTCTCATTAATGACGGCAGGTTTATTCCCAATCATCCATTTGGGTCGTGTCTGGAATATGTACTGGGTACTGCCTTATGTGTCTGATCGTGGTATTTGGCCAAACTTTCGCTCACCGCTGGTTTGGGATGCCTTTGCGATTACAACTTACCTGACATCATCTGCACTGTTCCTATTTATAGGTATGGTTCCAGATCTGGCAATTTGTCGCGATAATGCGCGCGGCTGGCGTCAGAAGTTGTACACGGTGCTGTCATTGGGTTGGCAGGGTGATGACCGTCAATGGCGCCACTTTCGTAAGATTTATCTGTTGATGGCGTGTTTCCTTATTCCTTTGGCAGTATCGGTTCACTCCATCGTATCGGCTGACTTTGCCATGTCGATCATGCCTGGCTGGCATGTAACAACCTTTCCTCCATATTTTGTGGCAGGTGCCTTGTACTCTGGTTGTGCTGCGATTATTACGCTGTTCATTCTGTTGCGTTATTTCTTCCGCTTCGATGAGTACATGACAATTCCAATTATGGAAAAAACTTGTAAGCTGACATTTGCAATTGCAATGGTTTGGACGTATCTAAATCTGATCGAGTTTGCGGCCACATGGTATGGGCATGATCTAGTTGCTAAAGAGCTATTGATCCAGAAGTTTATTG
>CAMYNQ010000217.1 GCA_947259785.1 uncultured Chromatiaceae bacterium
CCAGAAATCCACTCACTAACGCGACAGCTGATTCCTTTTGCCCGGACCGTCCTGCGTCCGCTACGTTTTCGTACAACATTGTTCACTACGTTCTCTCGTTGCACTCAACATAGCTACCACAATGACTCTACGGCTACTAAAGCCGCTCCTGCATTTCTTCGCAGCTCCCTTCGGTCACCACTACGAAAGGGCAGACGGCGTAGCCTATCCGGGACTAGCGGCCCTCGCTTCGCTCTCCATGGCCGCCTTTTTTTATCTAATATTCATCTATCCCAGGAGAAGCAATACTGTTCCGGAAACGGCTTGCCGAGGTACTCCATAGGGCTGACTGCTTTTAGGCCGGGACGACGCAATACCTGTCGAACCATCTCGGGGATCATCACCATGCCAATGGTCTTGCCCATGCATTCATGTGAGCCGAAACCAAAATGAAAGCTTTGACCATAGGCGCGTTCGGGATTGAACTGCTCAGGTGCTTCAAAGGCGGCAGGGTCGAACATGGCCGAGGCAATGACATTGAGCACGGAGCTGCCCTGAGCAATGGTCGTTGCCTGTTCCGTGCCTCGCCCCAGGGTGTAATCAATGGTCGCCTTGCGAAAGATGTAAGGTGCAATCGGCCTGAAGCGCAGCGCCTCCCAGCAAACCTTGTCGAAGGCTTCAGTTTCATCCTGTTGTGACAGTTCAATGGCTTTGGCCAACATCTCGGGGCGCTCAATCAGTTGGCTGAAGATATGGGCGACGGCCTCAGAGGTGGTTTCAACTGCACCGACCAACAGGCCACCGGCATTGATTCCCTGGCGGAGGATGTTGAACTTTGCCTTTTTTGGATAGTATTCCTGCAACATGCGGGTGACCGTATCTTTTTTTGGTTTGCCGCGGAACATATGCCACCATTTTCCTAACAACAGATAAGCGACATAGATACCTAACATGCGATTGGCTTGTTTGGTTTTGTTGTGGACAGTTTCTGAATCGGCTGCTTCATGAAAATGCTGATTTCTGAAGGCGTCATACTGATTCCAGTATGACCATTCGATCAGTTTTTCCGGTTTGATACCGTCGAGACCGAAGATGTTTTGTACCATCAATGCCGGTATCATGCGACCGTATTGGTTGATCAGTTCAATTTTTCCAGCAGCATCTTCAAGAATGTTGTTGCCCGCTTCGGCAACGAAATTGCGGATGCGAGGCAGGTCCTCGCGTGTTAACAATGACAGCATAATCTCCTTTTCAGTGTTATGCATGTGGGTATCATCTTCGGTCATCAGATAATTTCCCATCTTGGGTTTGTATAGATCAACAGTAAAAACGGTAGATTGCTTTAATATTTCGGTCACATCATCAAAACGTGTTACCAGTGTGCATTCAGGTGTTACCAAAACTGGTCGTTTAGCGCGTAATTCCGTATAAAAAGGCAGCGGAGTTTGCTTCATCCACTGCCTGACTAGGGGCCAACGATCAGACTCTGGGGTGAGATCGAATTCTGCAAGGAAATCTGTCTTTATATCGGTCTCATCCGAGAGACTAGCTGCTGAAGAAATATCTTGATTTGCTGTTGCCATGGCTCTCTCCTTGAGGTGACACAAAGTAGTGTGGCCGATTAATATCAGATTATAGAGGAGGGAGCAAAAACTTCATTATCAATATTAATCTAGGCTAGCTCGACAAGTTTGAACAAGCCGCTCTTAAAGTTGTAAGCGGGCTTAAAGCTAATTGTTCAAACCAAAAGCGTCCAGGAATCTAAGCCAGGTATTCCTGTCACCGGCTACGGATAATTGGTTCTGTTTTCCAACGTCTCTACATTCCCTAGACACCGGCCTGATGCATAACATTGGTGGCACCATCGCCATTTGTAATATGCAGTGTAGTCATGCAAGTGATCTCGGGTTATCCATCGTCGCAAACGGTAGCAAGAAAATCCACTAAGGTCCGGCCTGGAACAGACTGATAGGAATCTTCCAGAAGTACTGGACTTTCTATCCGGTCCAGACGGAAATGGCGAAACTGGTTGCGTAGTTCGCACCATGCGACCAGGGTCCATACCTTGCCCCAGTAAAACAGACCTAATGGATGTACGGTTCGGACAGAGTGTTCGCCATCTTGGCGCACGTATTCGTACTGAACTTTTTGCTGTGCCTTGATCGATTTTCGTAATAATGCCAAGTGGTTCGCTACCTCCGGATTGGCAGGAAAGTCTGGCACCATAATTTCCTGCCGTTCAAGCTCTGGCCTGAGATGATCAGGTATGACGTTTTCTATCTTGGTCATAGCCCGGCTAGCTGCCTGCGCCAGGCCTTTATCGGTCCAGCTTTGCACCATGCGTGCACCAAGCAGCAGGGTGGCGAGTTCTTCTTCGTTGAACATGAGCGGCGGCAGATGATAGCCCTTCATCAGACGATAGCCGATACCCGCTTCGCCACTGACGGGGACTCCAGATAAAGATAAATCCTGAATATCGCGATAGATGGTGCGTTCCGAAACCTCCAGATTCTGCGCCAGGTCGCGTGCTGTGGTCACCCGGTCATGATGCAGGTATTGAACGATTTGGAAGAGGCGGTCGGCACGGCGCATCAATCAAAATCGCAATTCAAGCGCTTTACACAAAAACTGCATGTACGGTGTCGCCGCGTTAAATTTATCAATCAGCCGTGATTTTAGGTTGCTAGATGTCACGCTCTTTTCACTCATTTCGCTCAGGGCGATGAAGTCTTTGCGTTTCAAATCTTCAAGCAGTGGATGGTCTTTCGCATAGCCGCGCGGGGCATTGATGAGTGATTCACCGCTTAAGGTAAACGTTTTTTTGAAGGCCTTGTCACCACTGGCGGCAAGCCAATCGTCACCGGTTTCAACAATGGCATCGCGAATCTTGCCCAAGGCGCGGGCATCCGGTCGCCAGATCCCGACACCGACAAAACACTTGCCTGGCTCCACATGCAGGTAATAGCCGGGGGCATGCACGTCTTTGCCCATCTCGTGACGAAACTGAATGCCGATGTTGGTTTTATAGGGGCGTTTGTCCTTGCCGAAACGGGTGTCGCGATAAACACGCATCAGGGAGCCCCCCACTTTTTTTGGCACAGCAAGAAAGTGGGGGGAGATTAGCGCCAGTTCATCGGCCATATCGGTGATAAAGTCCAACGCAGGGGTGCGAACCGTTGTTTCATATTCCTCTTTGTGCGGTGCAAACCACTCGCGGTTGTTGTTGGCTGCAAGGTCGTTGAGAAAGCGGAGGGTGTCCTGAGTGAAATAACGGTTCGCCACAGTTTTACTCTTTATTTAAATAGGTGATCAGCATCAGCGTGGCGCCCTGTGGGTCTTGAATCACGGAAAAGCGGCCAACATCGGGAATATCCTGCGGCGCCACACAGATCTTGCCCCCCAGTTGTTCAACTTGGGCAACCCGCGCATCGACATCATCGACAGTCACGTAGGCACCCCAGGCAGGTGGCATACCTTTGGCCTCAGCCGGTGTGGCCATCATGCCGCCGACCTCCTTGTCGTCTACTTTAATCATGGTGTAGTCCATCCCACCCGCATCAATATCTTGAAACTGCCAGCCCAGTAGCTCACCATAAAATACCTTGGCAGCCGTTACATCGGCGGTGGTCAGCTCATTCCAGCTAAATGCGCCGTGTTGTTTCATGCAGTCTTGACTCATTTTTCTTCTCCTTAAGATTATTATTTAGTTGATGCGGAAACAACACTAACACTCCGCTCCTGACACCATTGTGTCAGGAGGACTGTAGGTAAAGCACAATATAATTTCAATTTTATTCTGCTTTGACGACTGCTGCAGCCATAGTCTGGCAGGCTGCCAAGACCTCATCCACCAGTTTAGGTTCACTAAAGGCCCGGCATACTGCCACACCGCCAATCAACAGTGCTGCTAGGGCTTGAGCGCGTTGTGGTGTGTCAGCATCATCAGTCGCCATTAGGGTAGCCAGCCGATGACTAAAACTTTTGAATATCTGAGTGTAGGTTTCACGCACCTCAGGTTCGTGATTGGCTACGTCAGTCACCATAAA
>CAMYNQ010000218.1 GCA_947259785.1 uncultured Chromatiaceae bacterium
AGGCATCCAGCATGGCTTTAGGCGCCTGTGCTGGTAGAACCAACAGGGCTTTATCGGCGCCGAAGGCCTGTGACAATGCCGGCGGGATCTCCGCGCGGTCTAAGCGACGAAAAATATCAAACTCGGGGTCCACATCGATCCGCAATGGTTCGGCCGGAAGACGCAAAGAGGTGGTGGAATCTCTTGCAGCCAGCGAAATACTTGTTTGGTAGGCTTGATCGCGCCCCGCCAAGGTAATGGCGAGCGGCACATTGAGCTGATAAGCAGGCCCCTCTTGTATCTGACTCAGACGAACGTCCAGTTTCCATTCTGTGCCGACCTGCTCTGCCGCCACCTGACTTATCTCAAGCTTCGGAGCACCGACACCTTGAACCCATTGTTTAAAAAATGCCTCCAGGTCAGTATCACTGGCACCTTTAAACACCTCTTCAAGATCGGTGAAACTGGCCTCCTTAAACTTGTATTGACGATAAAGCCGATGTAAGCCCTTAACAAAGGCTTCATCGCCGATGCTCTGGCGCAGCATATGAAACAACATCTGCGTTTTACCATAACCAATGGCCTCACTCACCGAGCTATGACGTGCGGTAAAACTACTTAAAGGGAAGTCTTTCCCCTCCAGGACAAAATCTGTGTAGTTTTGCAGAATTCCGCGTCGAAACGCTGCCCCCTCACCGCGCTGCTCTTTAAACAGGTGATCCGCTAAATAAGAGGTCAGGCCTTCGGCCCAATTGCCTTTTTCGTAATCAACATACACGCCATTGCCCCACCAGTTATGCAAGATCTCATGGGGATAAGAGGAATACAAAATAAAGGGCAGACGGATCACCTTGGGCCCCAGCAAGGTAAAGGATGGCATGCCGTAACCGGTCTCCCAGAAGTTCTCGACCAGGGCAAACTTGGCGTAGGGATAGGGTCCGATGAGCTGGCGATACATTTCGATAAACTGCGCGGTCACATCCAGGTAACGTTGCGCCAGGGCCGCGTCTGGCTCGCGTAGAAAGGCCTGAGCCTCTACTGCACCAGCGCTTTTGCGGTATTCGCTGAACTCGGCAGCGATCAAATAGATCTCTTCTTGCGGGGCCTGCTCAGCCCAGACGATCCGCGAACGTTGCTTTGATACATCTTCTTCTATGCGCCGACCCTGGCTCACTGCTTTCCAGCGAGGAGGCATGCTCACATCCAACTTAAATGATATGGGCCCATTGCCAAATACCGGATACCAGAACGAGGCATGTGCCAGAAATACACCGCCTGTGTCGATAACGCCTGGCGTTTCATTGAAGCTCCGGGAATATTCTTCGCCGGTGCTGGACATTGGGTGATAGATCTCTCCCGAGTATTTCAATGTCACTTGGGTGATGTCTGAACCGGCGGACAAGCGATACATCTGCCGCGGCACTGCATGCCTTACCCTTCCGATAGTATGAGGCATCGCGATCTTTTTGAGGCTAGCCACTTGGCCTTCTATCTGAACAGAAAGACCAGCGTGGAGCACAAAGTCTATTTGTGAATCTGGCTGCAAGGGATTGGCGAAGGTGATGGTGTCGACAACGTCTAGTCGATGCGCATGAGGATCAAGCGTGATCTGCATATCATGATGGAGCGTAGGCTCAGCCTGCGCAAAAGCTGCCCCAAAAAGAACTAATGACCACATTAATGCAAGAAATTTGATTGTCCCCACACTCACCCTCCTCCGGCGAAACTGTAGACGTGTATGACTCCCAGTAGCTTAATGTCTACGAAGGCAATTGCAAAGGAAACATGGGTGTTTGAAGCGGAGCTGGGAAAAACAGAACAGCAAATGGGCGTAGGAACTACGCCATACACGTTGATGTTGACTGGCTTAGGCTCATGTCTCTCCCTGGGTCCACCAGGGCGAAGCAAAGGTATCGTCCATACGCTGCCTCAGGGTCATCTCACTACCCTTGTGGTGAAACTGGTCGCCAATGAAATGGACATTCGGCAACTCCATAGCACTTGCATCTGCCCCAATATCTATCAGCGCCTGAGCAGTCCTTAAATTATTTTTTAAAACGGCATACTGCAGCACACTGCCGCCGTTGACGTCCTTAGCGCCAAGATTGTCCTGGTTTTCTATGATTGCTTTCAAAAGGCTACTTTCGGAACTGAGCTGCCAGGTGTCACTGCGTTCATCTCGACTAAGCTTCGAAAACAGATGAAGTGCTGTGCTGCCATTGTTGGTGATGGCATTCACATCTGCGCCGCTGTCGATCAAAAGCTCGGCGGCACGGTAGTTTTTGTAGTCGATAGCCAGGTGTAGGGGTGTTTCGTCCTTGAAGGTGCGGGAGTTGATATTGGCATCTTTTTCTAACAATAGTTCGAGTGTCGCCAAGAGCCCAAAACGTGCCGCTGCCTCTATCGCTGACCAGTCAAATGCACCCAATATACGCGCATCTACGTTTGCGCCTTGCTCAATGAGAAACTTGGCCATCTCCTCCTGCGATTCCCATATCGCGGCATGCAATGGTGTAAAACCTCGATTGTCTCTGGCTTCTAACTCGAGTCCGAAACCGACTAATTCCATCGCCCGATCTATGTCGCCATTCACCGCGGCCCGGTGCAACTCTGTGCCACCATGCTGCATCACAAAGGCCTCTTCCTGCGCAAACTCAAAGCCTTCTGTGCTGCGTACATAGTGTTCAGTGAAATAGTCATTGGGGTCACCCAAGGCAAACTCTATCGCATTTCTGGCGAGCTGGAATGTTGAATGGGAGATTATTCGAGCCTCGCCGTGGATCAATTGATCCCCCCTGCCCACAACATATTCATATAAGCCGGGCGGCTTGATGCGTAGGTTGTCCGGGCCGTAGTCTGTTTGATCGTGCATGTAAAGCAGTTTCTTTTCATCCCATGAGATCGCAAACATACTTTTTCGCGCATAGTCATTCACGACGATTCCATCAATCTTGATGGCCGCCAAGGCTTGTTTTTGTCCGCTTGCCAAATCCAGATAGTAGATAATCATGTGTGGTTTGCTGGAGGGCGCCTGTTCTACTTCGTAGGCAAAATTCAACCCAACTCGCTGCAGAACCCCTGCCTCCAGTGGTGCATAATCTAGGAATTCACCGGGCGCCCTGGACTCTGCGAATGGTCGCGTAGGCGTAGATTCACAAGCACTGAGCACTAAACAGATAAATAAAATGGAAACCAGAGAAATCCAATGCCAGGGTAACGAATTGTGCTCGCTATCCCTGATTGCGAATGCCGGACGGCTAGAAACATAAGCTCTCATGATTGCCTCCACCATTGTTCAATGGGCTATGTTGAGAGAATATTTCGATTGTTACTGCGTTAAGATCTTCCTGTAATAAATACGCGATAGGAAAAAAGACGACCGCAAGAATACTTCCACCATAAATACATTATGGTCGCACTCAGGAATTGGTCAATGTTTTCTAGAAGGATTGTGGTTTTTTTAGTTCTGTTGCTAATGACGAGTATTAGCGGCTTAGAAGTGACTTGAGTATGACGATCAGAAAAAACAATGCCTCAACCATGATGATGGCCGGCCCGGTAGGCAAGGAAAAAACAAAGGAAAAATAAAAACCTAGCAATACCGACGTGGCGCCGATGAGCACCGACACAAGAAAGGCCTGGCCAAGTGAGGTGGTTAAAGATAAAGCAATGGCGGATGGTAGAACGATAAATGAAAATACCGGCAACACCCCAATTACCGTGATCGATACGGATATCATCATGGCCAGTGAGGCAAATAACAACTGGCTATATAGTGTTGCCGGCATGCCAAACGTGTTTGCCGTCTCTTGGTCGAATGATATAAATACAAATTCTTTGTATAAAAGTGCATGTAACATCGCCACCACAGCCGCGATGAAGGCAAGCAGGTAAAGCTGAAGTGACGGCACAAATACCGTATTCCCAAAGAGAAGATTATTCACATCATGCAGTGTTCCCCCCGTGCTATCGAGTATCAATAGCGCCAAGGC
>CAMYNQ010000219.1 GCA_947259785.1 uncultured Chromatiaceae bacterium
CCTTCGAAGAAGAGTTTGTGGTTGCCATGTTTGTCTTTCGATTCGTTCTTCCGCCACATTGATTGGCCTGCCGGACAGATACAGGCTTTCTAATTATGGTCGACGCTCAACTGATCAGCGCTGAAATACTTGTGGTGGGTCTTGGGCTTGTCCTGGTGGCGCTTGCCGTATTTATTTTTTTGCCACTGGAATTTTGGATCACGGCTGCGAAACTGGTTATCGGGGATATAACCCTCTATGCCATTCTCTTTTATACATTGCATGTTCTCTTCGTTGGCGTAGCCGGTGTCGGCAGTGACCATGGCGCCATCTTTGTAGAGGTCTTTGCTGATGCCGAGTTTTTTGATGCGTTTTTTGATGGTATCCAAAACAGGTTGAAGTACGCGATATTTTAAACAGCATTCCTGAAAGAATATGCTGGGTCCTGGAAACAAGTTCAATATATGGCGAAGGTGGCCGACGGGCGAATGCCGCATTCTCACATGGAGTATCTGACAGACGGCAGTGCAAATATACAAAGCCGATGCCTGTCAGTTTGATATTTTGCTTGGTAGATGAGTGGCGCTGTTGGAAAGGAAAGAGTAGTAATGGCGACCCGGCTCGTAAAGCTGTTCGCAGCAGCAATACAAGCCGGGATAGGCCGTATAGTGTGTTTACATCCCGTTGATTGCTGCGAGTGTAATAAGACCGATAAAGATAGCTGGAAACATTGCGATTACTAGAACATCTTTCATAGCATTACCCCTCATTAATGATAAGTGACGTTCAGCGAAGAGCTGGATTGCTCAAAGCTGTTTCATTTCTACAGCGTTAACCTCCGGTTTAGCAAGCCCCTTTTTTAGGCTAGAAACCCCAGTCAACGCCCAGTTCACGTGACACTGTTCGGTTAGGGCAGATCGATAAATATCTCGGCCTGCCAAACAGCATTGGAACGCGGGTCACACCTACGGCAATACATGACTAATACAGTCAGGTAACTTTATAGCACAGCTGATTTTGCAAGTAAAACGCAATATTTTTGAGTTAATTAAAAATACTTAAACTCAGAAAGAATGCATATAGAGGGGGTTGTATTGATGTAGCAGATGGCGAGCGTATGTTTGAAAGGTTAGGAAATTCCAGCCGCATTTTTGAAGTGTGTGTTTGAAGCTTTAGGTAGTTCAATTGCATGACCTTGCGCAAAATCGACGCCAATCGTTTGCAGCATTTGCATGGTTTTATCATTTTGAACATGCTCCGCAACCGTTTTGATTCCGCAAACATGGGCGATCTGTGTAATCGCCTTCACAACCTCACGATCCATGGCATCATTGCACATGTTTTTTACGAAGCCACCGTCAATCTTGATGATGTCAATGGGGATGCGTTTTAGATAGGAGAAGGAACTCATACCACTGCCAAAGTCATCCAGGGCGAAGCGACACCCCTGGCGTCTAATTTGATTTATAAATTTTAATGCATTGGCGAAATCGGTAATCGCAGCGGTCTCTGTGATTTCAAAGCAAATCATCTCCGGCGTAATTTGGTTTTCTTCAAGTTGATTGTGGATATATTCCAACAGCCCCTCATCGCTTAGCGAGGTCGCGGAGAGATTGACAAAGGCAACAACATCGGTCTGATCATGCTGCGAGTTATTCCGTTCTCCGGCGAGTTGGCGGAATACCTGCTCGATGACCCAGCGGTCCACGGTGGCCATCATATTGTAGCGTTCTGCTGCTGGTATAAAGGCATTGGGAAGAATTATGGTGCCGTCATCGTCCACCATGCGGATCAAAAATTCCCGGTAATTGATTGGCCCCGCACCATTAAGTGCCACAATTGGATGCTCATACAGCAGCATACGTCCATCCTGTACCGCTTGAGAAATGCGTGACGCCCATTGCATTTCGACCTGGCGGCGGTTTAAATTGGCGTCATCCGGGCTATAGAGCTGGATGCGATTTCGGCCGAGATCCTTGGCGGCATAACAGGCCATATCAGCGGCAATCAGGACCTCTTCAACACTGCGGCTGTTGCTGTCGATCACACTCAGGCCAATGCTGACACCGACGCCAAAGCTTTTGTCTTCCCATACAAACCGAAACTGCTGGACCGACTCACGTATGGATTCTGCAATTTGTTTCGCACGGTCCAAAGGGCAATTATCTAGCAGCACGCCAAACTCATCGCCGCCGAGACGGGCCAGGGTGTCGCGTGAACGGACATAACGGTGCAGATCGATTGTCAGGCACCGAAGCAGCTCGTCTCCTGCCATATGGCCACAGGTATCGTTGATGACCTTAAACTGATCAAGATCTAGATAAAGTAATACGTGATGATTGTCACTTGTCTTCGCACTATTTAGCGCATGCTTTAGACGTTGTTCAAATTCAACCCGATTGACCAGGCCAGTTAGGGAGTCGTGGTAGGCCATGTGGTGGATGGTGGCCTCAGCCTGACGCAAGGCGCGCCTGCGTTCCGCTTCGGCCAATTCTCGCTGCACTGTCGGCACCAAGCGCGTGAGCTTATCTTTCATGATGTAGTCGTTGGCACCTAGCCGCATCGCCTCCACCGCAACCTCTTCACCAATAGCGCCGGAAACGATGATGAGGGGAACGTCTGAATCGAGCTCGCGAATCGTTTTGAGACCGTGGAGGGAATCAAAACCGGGGATGTTGTAATCATTGATAATCACATCCCAGGGGTGGCTAGCGAGCGCCTCATTGAGTCCTTGGAGGCTGGCGACGCGTTTCACCCATAGCTTGAAGCCACTTTTTTCCAACTCGCGCACTAGCAGAATGGCATCGTCTTCGGAGTCTTCGATGAGCAGAAGTTTAAGTGTTTGTTGGGCAGGTTCCATACTAAGCTCCAAAGGGCACCTCGTTGCAATCCAGCCAATACATCCCCAGGTTCCGAGCAATATCTAGAAAGGACTCAAAATTGACAGGTTTACGAACATAACTGTTCGCACCCAGCTCGTAGCTCGTGATGATGTCTTGTTCCTCGTTTGAGGAACTCAACACCACAATGGGTAAATAACGTGTCTTTTTCCCCGCGCGAATATGTCGAATTAGTTCAAGGCCACTGACCTTCGGTAGCTTAAGGTCCAGGAGCACAACACCGGGCAAAACCGAAGGGTCACGTTGACTAAATTGCCCCTGGCAGGCGAAGTAATCCAGCACCTCTTCACCATCTCTGATCACAATGATTTCATCAGCGATGTTTGACTTATTCAAAGCCATGACTGTTAAGTCCTCGTCGTTCGGGTTGTCTTCAACAAGTAATATAATGCGCTGTCTGCTAACCATCATGCCTCCGCACGATCAACCCTTTTGCTTTGGGTTGTGTACTGTTCCGTTCTAATACGTTCGGGCAAACTAAAATAGAAAGTGGCGCCCTTGCCAAGCTCAGATTCAGCCCAGACAATCCCTCCATGTCGATTGACGATGCGCTGTACCGTCGCCAGTCCAATACCGGTGCCTTCAAACTGGTCCAAACCATGCAGACGTTGAAAGGCATTAAATAATTTAGTGGCATACTTTATGTCGAATCCGGTACCGTTATCGCGCACGAAAAAGGTAATTTTTCCATTCTGTAGGCAGCTGCCGAGTTCGATAAAGGCGTGATCCTGTTGCCCGGTAAATTTCCAGGCATTTCCTATCAGATTAGCCAACATGACTTCCAATAACAAAGGATCGCCGGTGATATGCATATCCGGTTGTATAATCGCCTCTACCTGGCGATTTTGACTCCCACTACGCAATTCGTTAATCAGGTTTTGTGCGAGCAAACTCAGGTTGACCCGCTTAAATTCCAGTTCGCTGCGGGTGATGCGTGATAATTGCAATAGGTCATCAATCAACGCTGCCATTCGCTGCGCACCCGTGCGCACTCGGGCGAGATAGTCACGCCCGGTTTTATCCAGCTTGTCCTGGTAATCTTCGATAAGCGCCAGGCTAAATCCATCGATGGCACGCAAGGG
>CAMYNQ010000220.1 GCA_947259785.1 uncultured Chromatiaceae bacterium
CCCGCTCCAGCGGCATGAGTGAAAAAAACGCCAGTCCTGAATTTGATGCCAAGGCCTTTCTCAAGACCCTGACCTCGCGGCCGGGTGTTTACCGCATGTTCAATGCTGCCGATGAGGTGATCTACGTCGGCAAGGCCCGCAACCTGGCCAAACGGGTCGGCAGCTATTTTGCGCGTAATGTTGCTTCGCCCAAGACCCGCTCCATGGTCAGTCAGATTGTCAATATTGATGTGACGGTAACCCATACCGAGAACGAGGCGCTAATTCTAGAGAATAATCTGATCAAGGAGCTGTTGCCGCGTTATAACGTCCTGTTGCGCGACGACAAGAGTTATCCCTATATATTTTTGTCTGCCGATGAGTTTCCACGGCTGGCCTATCACCGTGGTCCGAAACGGGCTAAAGGCAAGTATTTCGGCCCATATCCCAGCGCCGGGGCAGTGCGCGAGACACTTAACCTGTTGCAGAAAGTATTCCGGGTGCGCCAATGTGAAGATAGCTTTTACGGCAATCGATCGCGGCCGTGTCTGCAATATCAGATCAAACGCTGTACCGCGCCTTGTGTTGGTTATGTCGGCGAGCGGGAATATGACGAAGATGTGCGTCATGCTGTGATGTTTCTTGAAGGCAAGGACACTCAGGTGATTGATGAGCTGGTCGGTAAGATGGAGCAGGCTAGTATTGCATTGGAGTTTGAGCAGGCAGCCAGCTTTCGTGATCAGATCGGCAGTCTGCGGCGGGTGCAAGAAAAACAGTATATCAGCGGCAAGGGCGGCGACCTGGATATCATCGTCAGTGATGTGAAAAATGGTGTCGGTTGTGTACAGGTGTTTTTCATCCGTGGCGGCCATCATCTTGGTAATAAGAGTTTTTTTCCCAAACACACAAAAGAGTCTGATCCCGCTGAGGTGTTGAGTGCCTTCTTACCGCAGTATTACCTTGGTAAGCCGGTGCCGAATGAAGTGCTGGTCAATCAAACCCTTGAGGATAAAGAATGGCTGGAGTCGGTGCTGGCCGAGCAGGCCGGGCGCAAGGTGGTCATTAGTCACAAGGTGCGTGGTAGTCGAGCCCGCTGGTTGGAAATGGCCGAGACCAATCTGAAAGAGGCGCTGATGCGGCAGCTGGTGAGCAAGTCCGGCTTACAACAGCGCTATGAGGCATTACAAGAAGGGTTGGGGTTGGATGATCTACCTCAACGTCTTGAGTGTTTTGATATCAGTCATACCATGGGCGAGGCGACGGTGGCCTCCTGCGTGGTGTTTGATCAGGATGGTCCGCGCAAGAGTGATTATCGTCGCTTTAATATAGAAGACATCACTCCTGGTGATGACTATGCCGCCATGCACCAGGCCCTGACACGGCGTTATACCCGCTTGAAAAAAGGCGAGGGTAAACTGCCGGACATACTATTTATTGATGGTGGCAAGGGCCAGCTAAGCCAGGCACGCGAGGTCATGACTGAATTACAGGTGACCGAGGTGACCCTGGTGGGGGTGGCCAAAGGCGAGGGACGTAAGCCTGGTCTGGAGACACTATTCTTGTCCGGACAGCGCCAGCCGATTACATTGTCGCCGGATTCGCCAGCCCTGCACTTGATCCAACAGATTCGCGACGAGGCGCATCGTTTTGCCATCACCGGCCATCGCCAACGCCGTGACAAGGCACGGGGTAAGTCGCCGCTGGAAGGTATTCCGGGGATAGGGTCCAAGCGTCGTCGTGACTTGCTCAATCAGTTTGGCGGTTGGCAGGAGGTGGCGCGGGCTGGAGTGAATGACCTGGCCAAGGTAAAAGGCATCAGCCCAGAACTGGCACAGCGCATCTATGATGCCTTCCATGTAGAATAGCAATCATGACAAACATCCCTAATATATTAACTTACATCCGTATCGTCCTGATCCCGGTATTTGTATTGGTTTTCTTCTTGCCGTTTGACTGGGTCAATGTTGCTGTTACGGCTATCTTTGGCTTGGCGGCCATAACCGATTGGCTTGACGGTTATCTGGCACGTAAATGGAATCAGACCTCACGCTTTGGTGCCTTTCTTGATCCGGTGGCAGATAAGTTGATTGTCGGCGTCGCGCTGGTGCTGTTGGTGCAGGCCAATCCCAATCCTTGGATGTCCATCGCAGCGGCAGTGATCATCGGTCGGGAAATTACCATCTCGGCCCTGCGTGAGTGGATGGCTGAAATCGGTGAACGCGCCCAGGTAGCAGTTTCCAGTATTGGCAAGTGGAAGACAGCGGCGCAGATGGTTGCGTTGTTTATGCTGCTTTACCATGAGCCGTTGATTGGGATTCCAATGTATGCCGTGGGTATGGTACTGCTCTATATCGCCGTTATCCTGACCCTGTGGTCAATGTTTTTATACCTAAAGGCTGCCTGGCCTATTTTAAGTAAAGAAGATTAATAAACATGGAGATAGGCGCTTGACAGCCTCGCTGTAATCATTACAATAGCGCTCACTTTCAAGACGTTAGCGGGAATAGCTCAGTGGTAGAGCACAACCTTGCCAAGGTTGGGGTCGCGAGTTCGAATCTCGTTTCCCGCTCCAAATTTCAAACCTCGGACACACTTACCGGGGTTTTTTTATAGCGAGAAGATCCGCTATACTCTTTCTAAGATGGCTGGGTGGCAGAGTGGCTATGCAGCGGCCTGCAAAGCCGTGGACGGCGGTTCGATTCCGCCCTCAGCCTCCATCTTACTCTTTGATTATCATAATCAAATCCCGTACAATCATCGCCCATCAAATCGCATGATGTTGCAGATTGTTTGATAAGAATAATAATCCTTGCAACACATTCAGCATCTCAGCCCGGGTGGCGAAATTGGTAGACGCAACGGACTTAAAATCCGTCGACTGGAAACGGTCGTGCCGGTTCGATTCCGGCCCCGGGCACCACAAACACATATGACTTATTAATAAATTAGGCCCAAATAGCTAACTAGCTAGAGAGCTAATAAGAATCTATATGTTTCATTCTGGCCGACTATGCTGTTTCAAAACTCAGCCATGAAGTCCATGTAGTCAAGGTAGTAGTTGACGGTAATGCGTAACTCTTCGACGCGTTGTAACATGAGCTTACAACGCTCACAGACATATTGGCCTTTTTCTAGTCGATAGGCGTAGTCTGCGACTTCAAGTTGTAATGCTTCTCGACTATTCCAGTGGTCAGTAAATTCTTGTTTAAACTCTTTACAGACCGCACCTTCTAGTGCCTTTTTTCCGAAATAATTCATGTGCTCACCACAGGCATCCGCCATGTTGGTCAGTTTTGCGAGGGTTATGATTAATTGGGTTATCTGCCCCGATTCAATTGAATCTGATTGGCTATGGGATGCGCCGGAAAGCAATGTTAAGCAGATTAATAAAAGGGCCTTAATTTGCTTCATTATTGTTGTCCCTGCCTGGCTATGCCAATCTACTTAGGCTAGATAATCTATCCTAAGGGCGCAGCCATGACAAACCCAGCGATGAAGTTATAGCTTAGGCCAGTGTCTGCAAAACCTTTGTCACCGCTTCAATACGTTGCTCAGCGGTTTCTGTTGCAATCGCAAAGCGTAGTTTTTCCTGTCCTTCTAGTCGATATATTCTGCTCTGTTTCTGTATCAGGTCGATGATTCGCATCGGGTCAATGTTTGGTTTGTCACTGAAGATGAGTCGTCCACCGGTTGGTCCTGCTTCGATCTTTTTGATGCCCATGGGTTCGGCCTTGAGTTTCAGCTCGGTAACGCGAATCAAGTTTTTGGTTGCCTCTGGCAATAGTCCAAAGCGGTCGATCATCTCGACCTGTAGTTCATCCAATTCATCTTCATTGCCAGCATTGGCGATGCGTTTATACATCACTAGACGTGTTTGTACGTCGGGCAGATAATCATCAGGGATCAGGGC
>CAMYNQ010000221.1 GCA_947259785.1 uncultured Chromatiaceae bacterium
AATAGTTTGCTCGAACCTCATTTTGGTTCGGAAATATTTTATCCCAGTTAGAGAATAGTGCTGTAACCAACACGCCAAGCAAGCCAATAACAGCAATGGTTATTTCATTCTTCTTAGATCTTGACTGAATATTATCTTCCATTTAATCGTATCTCCCATGTACTATGATCAAACAACGTTGCCGTTAATCGGAATGTCGTAGTGGTGTTTGCTTTGTGCCATTCGTAACAAACGAACACCGTAGGAAATTGCCCGAATTAATTGCGCTTGTTTGGGACGTCTTTACCATTTAATATCAATCCAGCCGTTGAGTATAGGTACAAACCTATATGGCTTTGAAAGCTGACAGTTGTATTAACGAGCCCCGATGTCTCGTTATATTTTACAGATAAACGGGGCGCGATGGTATTGGCTACGTCCTAGATGCTGTGGCCAATGTCTGCTCTAAAACGTTTCATTGAGCATTTGAATCGTAGTAGTGGTCTCAAAAACAGTATCAAGGTGTTCTCTAAGCTAAACTTGAATTTGGCCGCTTGGTGCCGGTGAAAGCCGAGCACAATCTGGTTCAAAATGATTGTCGATAAGATTTTTGAACCATTAAGGGGGCGAATACATTTCACCCGGTTTGTACGATTAAGTTTGAATTATTAGACATTAGCAAACAGCGGGAGACTCCAGGGAGCTATTTAGTTTAGGGACATAAAAGGGACAAACTAAGGTTAGCCCTTAAATTGACGCTGAGAACAATTCCGTTTACTTCGCGAACACTGTATCCGGCAGAATTTGTACAGGAATTCGCTCTCCGGCTTTGAAATCGCTACGCTGTTCCGATAGCACCAATAAGCTATTGGCCTTTACCATAGAGGTCAGTATGCCACTGCCAAGGGGGCCACTCATTTTTGTTTTATAACAAACGGCATCATGATCATAGCTTGTTAACGCACGGGCAAAATGACGTCGCCCAGGGCGTTGGCGAATATCTTCAAGCAGCACGGCCTCGACTTGCGATAATTGTAAATTCTGTAAGCCGCGCATTTTTCGTAAGCTGGGATATACAAACTGATAAAAGGCCACCATGCACGAAACAGGATTGCCGGGTAGTCCGAACAACAAGGTCGGGCGATGTCCGGCCCGTCCAGTCAATGTGCCGAAGGCTACGGGGTGACCAGGTCGCATCTTGACGCGCCAGAAATGCATTTCACATCCGAGTTCTTTTAGCACATCCTTTACGTAATCGTATTTTCCTACTGAGACTCCACCGACCACAATGGCTATGTCAGCAGCAGAGGCCTCAAGTATCTTGACTGTTAACTCTTCACGGTTATCCCCGGCAGTGTGCAACATCAGTGGTTTGGCACCACTTTCATGCACTAGGCCGGATACAGAAAATGCGTTGCTGTTAATAATCTTTTCAGGTCCCAAATCATCCCCTGGTTCTGCCAGCTCGTTGCCCGTGGCAAGAATCGAGACGCGTGGCTGTTGATAAACCTGTGTCCAGACGTGGCCGGCAGTGGCGAGCATGCCTAATTCGGCCGGACGAACTTGTTGCCCCGCGGCAATCACGGTCTGGCCAGTCTGAATGTCTTCGCCATGGGGACGAATATTCGCTCCCTTTGCTGGCGCCTTAAGTATGGCCACATTCATACCTTCGTGGGTAGTATCCTCAACACGAACAACGGTATCAGCACTTTCCGGTACAGGTGCCCCGGTCATGATTGACACGGCTTCTCCATCTGCGAGTGCCTGCTTCGGCAGTTCACCTGCAGCAACCTCGTCAACGATTGTTAAAATCGCAGGAGAGTCGGCATTGGCCAACTGAATATCGTGCCAGCGCACAGCGTAACCATCCATCGCCGAGTTATTCCAGGGTGGATGTTCACGCTTGGAGATGATGTCTTCGGCGAGCACTTTGCCAAGTGTGTCGGTGATTGCAACACGCTCGGTTGCCATTGGCATGGTTTGAGACAGTACAATTTCAGTCGCTTTATCAACAGTTAGCATTGTCAGAATTTCATCCATCACACACCTCCTTTGTTAGTGAATATGATCCGTTGTCGTTTGCTGCAAACACACAGCTGACAACTTAAAGCGGGATTAATAGTTTATTATTACTGATGTTAGTTCCTCTGGGCTATTGATGTTGAGCCAGGCCGATGCCAGTTCGGTGGGAGGGGAGGGGGACGTGATTTTTTCATGCTGCGCGATAAGATGTGGCGCACACTCGCCCTTGGTAACAATAGCTTCAAATAAACCTCGTGCACGCCAGTCATAATAGGCCAATAATGGTTCTGCCCCCTCGTTTCCTAGGCGGGGCAACACACCCCAAACCCCCGGCGCACGTTGATTCAATAACCAACGTAATGCATCAGTAGATAGTTGCGGTAAGTCGCAGGCAGACATCAGCCAGCTGGCATGTGGTGCCCAGCGCATGGCGGCGAGCATCCCTGATAACGGTCCGGACAGGCCCGGCACGTCAGGTAGACGAACAGCAGAAATATGCGCAGGAATATCTCCAGCACCGACAATAACAACTTCATCGACCACACTTTTTAACTGTTCAATGCTATGTTCAAGCCAGGTTCTACCATTCACTTCGATAAGGTGTTTGGCTTGTCCCATGCGCGTACTCTTGCCGCCGATCAGTATTGCACCAAGCACCGGAGTCTGGCGCCATTCTCTCGGCAGCCATTCGTCAATATAGTCAAGCAGCCATGCTGCACGATCACTGTTTCGGTCAAGCACGCCGACTATATTGCGTCTCTCTACAGGCGGTTCTTCTTCATCGTTCAACAGCCAAACCTTGTGTAAAGGTGATTGCTTAAATCCTTCCACTATTACTAAATCATACATTGGAGCGAGCCGTAAGATTGTTGCTGAAAGTGAAGTAGACTGACAATCATGATTACGTAGAAACGATTCATCCGGCCCCTGTAAAAAAACATCAGCTCCGGCCTCAAATATCCTGGCGCTATCCTTGCCGGGGTGATCGACATTCAGCCCATGGACATCATGTTTGATGACAACAACACGCAAACCTCTACCAATCAATTTTCGCAACACCTTTTCGATCAGCGTGGTCTTACCCGAGCCACTATTTCCCGCAACGGCAAGCACGGGAATATTGTTATCTTGCCAGTCCATTGCGTCTAGCATCAGCCGGTCTGGGCGCGCTGCCGTTCCTCAGCCAAGCGCGGCCGACAACACGCGCAATCCGCAGGATCACCACGCAGCTTTTTGATTCCGTGTGGCAATGCATTGATGATGGCCTCCATGTTTTCTACCGCACCTCGTTCGGAGCCAGGCAGATTAATAATGAAGGTTGATCCACGTATGCCTGATGTCCCACGTGACAGAATGGCAGTCGGCGTTTTGGCTAAAGATGCCTGTCGCATCGCCTCATCAAATCCAGGGGTGGGGCGTTCGACGACTGCACTTGTCGCCTCTGGGGTAATATCTCGCGGTGCAGGCCCGGTACCACCGGCCGTTACCAGCAGATCAATAGAGTATTGATCGCAGTATCGTTGCAACATTTCACTGATGGCCTCCTTGTCATCCGCAACCAAATCGATATTCTGTATATGTGCCTGAAGTTCGTTGCGCAATAGATCAGCAACGGCAGGGCCTGCAGTATCTACAGTCTCGCCCCGGAAGCAACGGTCGCTGACCGTAATAACGACAGCTTGAGGTTTCGATCGTGGCACCTCTTCAAGCACTTCGATGGTGTCATTCGGAAACACCTCACCATCTTGTTCGACGCTGGCAAATACGCCCGCATGTGCCATCAAGTATTTACCTGTGATTCGTTCGACTTGATCGGGCTGATGAAAATGTTTTCCGATCTGGCTGATGCTTAGAATCGCAGTGTTTCCCAGGCGTAA
>CAMYNQ010000222.1 GCA_947259785.1 uncultured Chromatiaceae bacterium
CTGCCTGCGAACCATATCTTTATGCTTTATCTCGACCCACAGGATAATCTGTGGGCCGGTACCAGCAAGGGCTTGGCCCGCTTTGATCCTGAGACAGAAAGCTTTTCCGTCAAGACCATGAATGATGGTCTGTATGCCGAGAATGTTTTCTCCATGACTAGTGGCAAGGATGGCGATTTTTGGATTGGTAGTTTCGGCGGCGTGGCTCATATTGAGCATGGCTGGAAACAGTAAAGCCAGCGATCCGGTATTGTTGTGAATAGTCTGGGCACACGTCTGGCATTGATTCTTTCAACCGTGTTGTTTGCATTGGTGTTGGTGGCTGGGGTGTTGATTGAGCGGCAGTTGAGTCGCGCCATCTATAACGAAGAGGTTGATCAGGCTAGAACGCATGCCCAGACCCTGCTTGCCAGTCTGCGGATCTTTATGCTGAATGGTCAGGGCACGATGGCGCGCGAATGGATTGACAGTATGCATCGTGCTCCAGGGGTCGTTGATGTGGAGGTGTTGCGACGTGATGGTGTTGAGGCCTTTTCTGATCTGTCTACAGTCGATAAAGTGAATGACTTTCTTGGTGATCTGGTGTTCGAACGAGAACCGTCTCCAGCCCATCATATGCCTATTCCTGTTGCCGGTTCGTTTGCACAAGCTTTAAACGGTGAGGTGGCGCTGGATCTACGCTTTCCTGAAGAAATTACTGTCTTGCAGCCGATTGCGGTCGAGACCGAGTGTCTGACTTGTCATGGTTATGACGCTGGTTCATTGCGCGGTGTTTTGAAGCTGAGTCTTTCGCGAGAACAGGGGTTGGCACGGATTGTTGAAATGCGTAACAATCTCTGGACTATTTCTGCCCTGGTGGTGTTGATTCTCGCGGTGACGATGTTGGTGGTGCTGCGTGTCAATGTTCTAAATCCTATCAACCGTTTGCGAGATGCGATTATCCGTGTCGGTGCGGGTGAGCGTCATGTCGAGTTGCCATTGCAGTGGCGTGATGAACTTGGCCAGGTGGCAACTGTGTTTAATGACATGCAGGAAGACCTGGTTGCCAATGAATCTCATATTCGTGCCGTTACCGAAAACGCCTTTGACGCCATCATTACCAGTGATGAGCGTGGCGTCATTGATACCGTTAATCACGCAGTTGAGAAGATGTTTGGTTATCTGCCGAAGGAATTGATTGGCTGCAACGTTTCTATTTTGATGTCTGACCCTTATCGTAAGGAGCATGATAGCTATATTGATAAATATCTGGTGACGGGCAAGGGCCGGTTGATCAATAACCGAGCGGAGGTGGTAGGCCTGCGCAAAGATGGCACCTCTTTCCCAATAGAAATTGCTCTGAGTGAAATGTTTATCGGCGAGCGGCGCTATTTTGTTGCTGTTGCTCGCGATGTGACTGAAAGCAAACGGCAGACGGCGGCCCTGCAATATCAGGCGCTACATGATGCGTTGACTGAGTTGCCGAATCGCAGTCTGTTGTCAGATCGTATCCGCCAGAACATTCTGTTGGCTCAGCGCGAGCATCATGAATTGGCACTGTTGGTCATGGATCTAGATCGATTTAAGGATATTAATGACACCCTTGGTCATCAATATGGTGACAAGGTTTTACAGCAGGTGTCGACACGTATGCGTGAAGCGCTGCGCGAGTCTGACACCATTGCCCGTTTGGGGGGCGATGAGTTTGCTATTTTGCTGCCAAATACCAGTCTGAATCAGTCCAAGGCGATTGCCGATAAATTGATAAGCATTGTCGAAGAGCCAATTTTGATTGGTGAGCAGGTACTACACATCGGTGGCAGTATTGGTATTACGCTCTACCCGCAGCATGGCGAGGATGAAGTGGCATTATTGCAACGTGCCGATGTGGCGATGTATGTCGCCAAACGCGGCCATCTTGGTTCTGCTGTATATGATCCTTCGGTGGATCAACACAGCCTGCGTAATCTGGCTTTGTTGGGTGAATTGCGTGGCGCCATTGAGCGTGATCAGCTATTGCTGCACTACCAACCCAAGATCAATCTTAAAACGGGTAAGGTCTATGGTGTCGAATCATTGGTGCGCTGGCAGCATCCTCGACATGGGTTGATGCATCCGGATGAGTTTGTGCCATTGGCAGAGCAGACGGGGCTGATCGCACCATTGAGTCAATGGGCATTGAAAGAGGGTCTGAGAACCAGCAGTGAGTATTTTAATGCGCTGGGTCTGGATGTGGCAGTGAACCTGTCGGTGCGTAATTTACAGGACCTGCGTTTCCCTCATAAAGTTGCGCAATTGATTGAAGAGAGCTGTGGAGATCCCGCCCGGCTGCAGTTAGAAATTACTGAAACAGCGATCATGGCTGATCCTGGCCGAGCCCTGGACGTGCTGAATCGCCTTAGTGCGATGGGAGTGAAGTTGTCTATTGATGATTTTGGGACTGGTTATTCCTCTTTGGCACACTTGAAGCAGATGCCGGTCGATGAGCTGAAGATCGATAAATCATTTGTTACCGGCATGCTGGAAGATGAAAGCGATGCCATGATTGTTCGTTCGGTTATTGATCTTGCTCACAATATTGGTATTAGCGTGGTTGCTGAGGGGGTTGAGACGAAAGCAATCTATGATCGTCTAAAAGAAATGGGTTGTGATGCGGTGCAGGGCTTTTACATGGAGCGCCCCGTGCCTGCCGAAGACCTGCTTGAGTGGGCTAAGACCTCCGACTGGCGTTTGTAAATCTATTCTGTCGTGGTGTTTTGCGGCAACGAAATGGGCCGATAGACATCAACCTTTCTAAAGAACTGGTCGGTGATGTAAACGCGGCCATCCTCAGCGACATCAATCCCGGCGGGCAGCATGTAATTGCCGGGCGCGCTATTCTGACCGCGCTGGCCAATCACCATTAATAACTCACCCTTGTCATTGAATATCTGGACATTGCCGAAGGCGGTATCGACGACATAAATGTTGCCGTCTGCGTCGGTGCTGACCCCTTTGGGGCTGAAAAACTGGCCTGGATAGCGTCCCAGAGTGCCAAAGCTGAATTTGTAATTGCCGTCGGCATCAAAGGCCTGAATGCGGAAGTTGCCCTTGTCGACCACGTAGACACTGCCATCAGCTGAGCTGCTGATTTGCAGGGGCAGGTTGAATTGGCCGTTTTCTCCACCGCGTTTACCAATGGTTTTGAGGTGTTCGCCAGTCTGTGAGTCGAGGATCAGCATATGGTGGTCCTGGTTATCGACTCCACCGGTGTCGATGACATAAACCTTGCTGCCATCGGTTGATACTGTGACGCCGGCGGGACGCTTAAACATTTCTTTTTTGCCAAGAAAGCGCAGAAAGCTGCCGTTCAGATCAAATACAGCGATGTGGCGAGCGCTGACATCGGCGACAAATATTTCACCTTGCTTAGAGATGTCGATGCCTACAGGTTTGAATAGTTGGCCTGGTGTTTCAGTGCCAAACTGTTTGTACTGATTGTTCTTGGTGTCAAACATGATGACAGCGCGCTGCACTGTGTCGGTGACATAGATGCGGCCATCATGGACAGCAACACCATACGGTTTGACCAGTCCCTGGGTGTCGTCGACTTCGCCAGTGGCGTAGCGGCGCAGTTTCTTGGCGGTGGTGAGTGGTTCGACGTTGCTGTTGTAGCGTAGTGAGCGTTCAAAGATGAAGCGGGGTTCATCCGGTGCCGCAGGATAGACAGGTGGGACAAATGCCTCCTGAGGCGGAACAGTGCTGCAGGCTGCAAGTGCCAGTGGTGCTAGCAGTACCAGGTTGCGAAGCGATTTATTTATTTGATGTGGCATGTCTCACACAGCCGCTCGGCGCCGGTTCTTAATAGCAGGTTGACGTCGGGGTTGTGAACATTGTG
>CAMYNQ010000223.1 GCA_947259785.1 uncultured Chromatiaceae bacterium
AACTGTTCGCAGCAATTGCCAGTGGCTGGCTGGTTTGCTGGTTGTTGTCGAGCCAATACAATGCAGGCCGGGTGAGGTTGGCCGCTGTGTCGATAATATTGGCTGTGGTCAGAATGTCCTGTTGGCCCATGTCGCAAACCGAGTAATTGGCCAGATCACAGTTGCTGTCTGTGGATCGGGTCAGGGTCAGGCCCTGGGCTGCAGCGGGTAGGATGACTTCGGTGTCTGCCTCCCCAATCCAGGCTTTAAGTCCGACTTCGGAGGATGTCCTGAGCTGTAAATTTTCTGAACTGGAATCTCCTCCACCGCCACCACAGGCAGAGAGTGTGATTACAATAAATAAAAGAAATAATGATGAAAAACGACTAATGAGCTGCATTTTGACTACTCCCAATAAAATCATTTTTACTGACGTGTTATAGCTGATTATTGCAGGTTGAGTCCTTGGCGTGAAGCTGAAGGTGTCAGGCTGAATTGCGGGGTCTTAGAGGTGTGCTGCAAAGCGAGTCTTTCGAGGGTATAATTGCGCCCCTGTTAAAGGACATAAGTGAGATTAGAGACATGTCGCAAGAAGTAAATAAAGTCGTTTTGGCCTATTCCGGTGGTCTGGATACCTCCATTATCGTGAAGTGGCTGCAGGTTGAGTATGGTTGCGAGGTGGTGACCTTCACCGCTGACATCGGCCAAGGCGAAGAAGTTGAGCCGGCTCGTGCCAAGGCGGTGGCAATGGGGGTCAAAGAGATCTATATCGAAGACCTGTGTGAAGAATTTGCCCGCGACTATGTCTTTCCTATGTTCCGCGCCAATGCCATCTATGAAGGTGAGTACTTGCTGGGAACCTCTATTGCCCGACCGCTGATTGCCAAGCGTCTAGTGGAAATCGCTCAGGAAACCGGTGCCGATGCCATCTCTCACGGCGCGACGGGTAAAGGCAATGACCAGATTCGTTTTGAACTGGGTGCTTACGCCTTGATGCCGGGTGTGCAGGTGATCGCCCCTTGGCGTGAATGGGATCTGAGTTCGCGTGAGTCGTTGATGCAATATGCCGCTGAGCATGGCATTGCTATCGAAAACCAGCAGTCAAAGAAAAAATCACCTTATTCTATGGATGCCAACCTGTTACATATCTCATACGAAGGTGACATTCTCGAAGACCCTTGGGCCGAGCCTGAGGCAGATATGTGGCGCTGGACGGTTTCTCCAGAAGAAGCACCAGACCAAGGGACCTATATTGAACTGAGTTATGTCAAAGGCGACATTGTTGCCATTGATGGCAAACAGATGACGCCGGCAGAAGTGATGGTGTTTCTAAATAAACTCGGCGGTGAAAATGGTATTGGTCGTGCCGATATTGTTGAGAATCGTTTTGTCGGTATGAAGTCACGTGGTTGCTATGAAACCCCTGCTGGCACCATTATGTTGAAAGGCCATCGCGCGATTGAGTCGTTGACCTTGGATAGGGAAGCTGCGCATTTGAAAGACGAGCTCATGCCGCGTTATGCCGAGCTGGTTTATAACGGTTACTGGTGGTCACCTGAGCGAACCATGTTGCAAGCGATGATCGATGAGTCTCAGCAGACGGTAAACGGTAAGGTGCGTCTGAAACTGTATAAGGGCAACATTACGGTTGTGGGACGTCAGTCTGATAGCGATTCTTTGTTCGATGCTGAAATTGCTACCTTTGAAGATGACGCTGGTGCCTATGACCAGAAGGATGCTGAAGGTTTCATCAAGTTGAATGCATTGCGTCTGCGCATCGCTGCTAAGAAGCGTCAGCAATAGGAGTTTTTATGGAATATTCAAGCGCAACAATCAAACACAAGGCCAACGTCTATCACGATGGCAAGATCACCAGCCGTTCTGTAGTGACTGCCGACGGTGAGATGAAAACCCTGGGTATTATGCAGGCCGGTAACTATCGCTTCTCGACTGAAGCGCCTGAGGTGATGGAAGTCACTCAGGGCCGCTGCAAGGTCAAGCTGGCCGATAGCCAGGATTGGTCTGAGTACCAGGCCGGTGAAAGTTTTAATGTGCCCGGCAATTCTCACTTTGAGATCGAAGTGGATGAGTTGCTGGATTATATCTGCCACTATGAATAGAGCATAAAGATATGCGCTTACTACACACCATGCTTCGTGTCGGTAATTTGGAACGTTCAATCGAGTTCTATACGGAAGTGTTGGGTATGAAACTGCTACGAACGAAGGAGTATCCAGAAGGTAAATTTACTCTGGCCTTTGTTGGTTACGGTGAAGAATCAGAAACGGCGGTGATTGAACTGACCTATAACTGGGGTACTGATAGTTATGATCTGGGTAATGCTTATGGTCATATCGCTCTGGGTGTGGATGACATCTATGCTACCTGCGATGAGTTGAAACGACGTGGTGGCAAGGTGACGCGCGAACCGGGGCCGATGCAGCATGGCAGCACGGTGATTGCCTTTGTAGAAGATCCTGACGGTTACAAAATAGAATTGATTGAGGGACGTTAGTCCCTCTTTTGTATTGCTGCACTGACTAGTTTCTGGATGGCAATATCACTGGCATTAACTCTCTAAAATCCAGTGCGTTGATTTTTTATCTCCAGACCAGTGCTGGCTGATCAGCTAGAGGAATGGCTGGCGCAGTGGCAGGCTGGCAATAGTTAAGGTCAGGCCAATGGGGGTTGATGACAGGCCGATTTCATGATGTCCTGCATGCTGTTATAGGCTAGCTCCCAGGCCTGTCGGGTTTCAGAGTCAAACTCTTCATCTAATACTTCGCTCATGGTTTGCATTAGCGCTTGGCGCACGGTTTCATAATCTTCGTCGTTGACACCATATTGAATATGGCGCCTACCTGCGGTGATTAGCGGTGGCACGAACTTATCCACCTGGCCCATGTATTCAACGGCAGAGTCGAACATGCTCATGATCTTACGCCCCTGCATGCCCATGCTACGCTTGAACAGCGCCTGTAGTTCGGGATCAATCTCAAATACTTTTTTATAAAATAGTTGCACAAATTCATCGGAATTTGGCGTTATCTTTTCCCAGCTGGTTTGTACCAGTTCTAGTTCACGCTTGTTCATGTTTTCTTGTGTTGGTAGCTTTGAATGTGTATTTGTATAAAGTACGGTATTTTATAGGGTCTTTCAAGCTTTGCCTGTTTTTTTGCTGAGCTTGGAGAGCTGTTAGAGCCAAGTCCGGCAGTGTATTATTAGGCTGTAATAGCTGGGTATTTAGAGGTGGTAACAGGTGAGTAAGTATTGGAGTGAATTAACTAAAGGGCTAGTGCCTTATGTGCCGGGCGAGCAGCCGAAGGTGCAGAATCTGATCAAGCTCAATACCAATGAAAATCCCTACCCGCCTTCGCCAGCGGTGATTGAGGCGGTCAATAATTTTGATAAGGGGCGACTTCGTTTCTACCCTGACCCAAACAGTGATGTGCTTAAGCAGGCCTTGGCTGACTACTACTCGGTGTCTAAAAGACAGGTCTTTGTTGGCAATGGTTCGGACGAGGTGTTGGCGCTGGCCTTTATGGCTTTTTTTAAACAAGCCAAAGCAATTTTGTTTCCGGATATCAGTTACAGCTTTTATCCGGTTTATTGCAACCTGTTTGATATTCAATATCAGCAACCAGCTTTGAATGATGCCTTTGATATTGTGCTGGATGAGTATCTTCGTGATAACGGAGGCATCATTTTTCCTAATCCCAATGCGCCCACCGGGCGTGTTATCGAACTAGAACAACTACACAATCTGTTGCAGGCAAATACTGAATCAGTAGTGATTGTTGATGAGGCCTATATTGATTTTGGTGGCGAGACGGCAATTGCCCTGGTCGACCAGTTTCCGAATCTAT
>CAMYNQ010000224.1 GCA_947259785.1 uncultured Chromatiaceae bacterium
TCTGATGTAATACTTGAGCATGTAGGCGTAAATCCAACCAGGACGGGCGTTATTGATATTCTACGCCTGATGGGTGCACAGATTGATGTGGCTAACGAGCGTGAGGTTGGCGGCGAACCGGTGGCGGATATTCGTATCCGTTCTAGCAAGTTAAAAGGCATTCATATTCCTGAAGAACTGGTGCCGCTGGCGATTGATGAGTTTCCAGCCCTATTTGTTGCGGCGGCCTGTGCTGACGGTGAGACTGTCTTAACCGGCGCAGAAGAGCTGCGAGTAAAGGAGAGTGATCGTATTCAGGTCATGGCCGATGGCTTGATCAAGATGGGCATTAAGGCTGAACCCACCCCTGATGGGATTGTGATCCAGGGGGGTGAAATGGCTGGGGCGGAGGTTGTTAGTCATGGCGACCATCGCATTGCCATGAGCTTTGCCATGGCCGCGTTGAGGGCACAAGGCGCTGTCATTATTAATGATTGTGCCAATGTGAATACTTCCTTTCCGAATTTCGTTGCGCTAGCCAGTCACGCTGGTTTGAACGTCAAATAAAGATCCAAGGTTGGGGTAAATATGGCTGAAAGTGGGATTGAAGATGGGGCTTATGTCATTACTATTGATGGCCCGAGCGGTTCCGGAAAGGGCACTATTAGTCGCCTACTGGCTAACGAGCTAGGTTGGCGATTTCTTGATAGTGGTGCGCTGTACCGTTTGGTGGGGCTGGCTGCGATGAGCCATGCTATTGCGTTTGATGATGAGCGGGGACTGGCAACGTTGGCGGCCCACCTGGATGTCGAGTTTGTTTCGGATGACAGTGGTTCTGGTACTAAGATTTTCCTTGAAGGAGAAGAGGTTACGACCACTATTAGAAGTGAAGCGTGCGGTAATAATGCCTCCAAGGTTGCGGCTATCCAGGCTGTTCGGGACGCTTTGTATGAGCGCCAGCGGGCATTTTTGGTTGCGCCAGGTTTGATTGCTGATGGTCGGGATATGGGAACGGTAATTTTTCCCGATGCCAGATTGAAAATATTTCTTACTGCAAGCCTGGAAGAACGGGCCTCGAGGCGCTATAAACAGTTGAAACAAAAGGGGCTAGATGCTAATCTGTCGGCCCTTCTGGAAGAGCTGGCTGAGCGCGATGAGCGCGACATGAATCGTTCTTCCGCGCCATTGGTTGCGGCAGACGATGCTGTAAGCATTGATACTTCAAACATGAGTATCGATGAAGTGGTGGCGAAAGTATCTGATTTGTGGCAACGAATCAGTGTTTAAAGATTTAAGGTGGTCTGATTGGCAGGCCGTTTTTTTAACTCCGCATAGCGCGGAATAACTAGTGCTCCTTCACGGCTGGGCGGTTTATGGTCTGAATGGAGAAGGGTAAATACTAAAAATGAGTATGAGCTTTGCAGAATTATTAGAGGAAAGCCAGGTCGACGAACGCATGCGTCCGGGCACAATTTTGAATGCGATTGTCATCAGCATTGATGCCAATATGGTTTTGGTGAGTGCAGGACTGAAGTCTGATAGCGCTATCCCTGCCGAGCAATTTTATGATGAAGCAGGCAAGGTCAACGTAAATGTTGGCGATGAAATTGAAGTTGCACTTGAAGCTGTTGAAGATGGCTATGGTGAAACGCGCCTGTCTCGTGAAAAGGCTGTTCGTGCTCAAGCTTGGACTATCCTCGAGAAAGCGATGGAAGCAAGTGAGGCCGTTATTGGTGTCCTTACTGGCAAGGTTAAAGGTGGTTACACGGTTGAGCTGAACGGCATTCGTGCCTTCTTGCCCGGTTCTTTGGTTGATGTGCGCCCTGTACGTGATGCTGCACACCTGGAAGGTAAGAGCCTGGAATTCAAGGTTGTTAAGCTTGATCGTCGTCGTAATAACGTTGTTGTTTCTCGTCGTGCGGTGGTTGAAACCGAATCTAATGCTGAGCGTGAGCAGTTGCTCGAAAATCTGCAGGAAGGCCAAACAGTTAAGGGTATCGTTAAGAACCTAACTGACTACGGCGCTTTCATCGACCTGGGTGGTATCGACGGTCTGTTGCATATCACTGATATGGCGTGGCGTCGTGTGCGTCAGCCTTCTGAAATCGTTAATGTTGGTGATGAGATCGACGTTAAGGTTCTGAAATTCGACAAAGAGCGTCATCGTGTTTCTCTGGGGCTCAAACAGATGGGTGAAGATCCATGGGAAGATATTGCACGTCGTTATCCTGTTGGTGCCCGCCTGTTCGGAAAGGTCACCAATATTGCTGACTACGGTTGCTTTGTTGAGATCGAAAGTGGTGTTGAAGGCCTAGTTCACGTTTCTGAAATGGATTGGACTAACAAAAACATTCATCCTTCAAAGGTTGTTCATGTTGGCCAAGAAACTGAAGTCATGGTGCTGGATATCGACGAAGAACGTCGTCGTATCTCTCTGGGTATGAAACAGTGTGCTTCAAACCCATGGGATTCATTTGCAGCGACTCACAACAAGGGTGACAAGATTGCCGGTACCATCAAATCAATCACTGATTTTGGTGTGTTCGTTGGTCTGGAAGGTGGCATTGATGGTCTGTTGCATCTGTCTGACTTGTCCTGGAACGATGGCGGCGAAGACGCAGTGCGTGGTTACTCTAAGGGTGATGAAGTTGAGGCAGTAATCTTGGCTATTGATCCTGAGCGTGAGCGTATCTCGCTGGGTGTTAAACAGCTGGATCAAGATCCTTTCTCACAATATGTAGCCGAGCATGCTAAGGGATGTATTGTTAAAGGAACGATCACTGAAGTTGATGCCAAGATGGCAGTCGTTAATCTGGCTGACACCGTAGATGGTTATCTGCGTTCTTCTGAGCTTTCGCAGGATCATGTTGCAGATGCTCGCACTTTATTGAATGTTGGAGATGAAATCGAAGCCAAGTTCATCGGTGTTGATCGTAAGAACCGTACCATCATGCTGTCGATCAAAGCGAAAGACAGTGATGAAGAACAGGAAGCTGTTAAGGAATACAGCTCCGGTTCTGCTGCTGGTGCAACCACTTTGGGTGATTTGCTGAAAGAGCAGATCGACTCTAAAGGTTAAAGGTTGTGAAAAATCCCCCTGGAAGCAATTCCAGGGGGATTTTTTTTTGGGTGGGCTGTTGCCAAACTTGTACAGATAGGCCAATATTGTATTATCTACAAGGAGTTAGACGCTCCTGCATGCTAGAGGAAAGCAATAATGACAAAGTCCGAGATGATTGATTTGCTGGCACAGCGTCAAAAGCATTTAACTTATAAAGATGTAGAGTTTGCAGTTAAGACCATGATTGAGCAAATGGCTCAGAACCTCGCGACTGGTGAGAGAATTGAGATCCGTGGCTTTGGCAGTTTTTCCCTTCATTTTCGTCCGCCACGTCTGGGCAGAAACCCGAAAACAGGCGAGTCGGTACCCCTGGTCGGTAAATATGTACCTCATTTCAAACCTGGCAAAGAGCTGAGAGAGCGTGTCAATCAAAGTATTGAACGTGTTGAAATCATTGAAAGCTAATTGTTTTCTCTCCAAGGAAGGGCGAGATGTATAAAATAATAGGGCTGATCTTTTTGCTGTTTATTGCTGTCGTGGTTATTAGCTTTACTACGCTCAATGCACAAGCAATTCAACTTAATTACTATTTCGGCATTATGGATCTGCCGCTGGCAGTGACTGTCGTTGTCTCGATAGCTGCCGGCATTCTGTTTGGTTTTTTTGCCAGTTTTGGCATTGTCATGCGGCTTAAGCGTGAAAACCTCAAATTAAAGCGAACTGTAAAAGCTTCAGATAAACAACTAACTCAGCTTCGTTCTAATCCTGCTCAAGAAAA
>CAMYNQ010000225.1 GCA_947259785.1 uncultured Chromatiaceae bacterium
CGTAACAAAGGCCGCAGCATGGACTGGGTATCCAAATGCACCCGAGCAGAGGCTGTATATTGATCGGGCATTTTCAACACCACAATCCAGCCAGTCACGCATACCAGCCATGCAATTAAAACCATCACCCAACGACGCCGCCAAATACCACGCACGTAGCCGTATACTTGATCCAGAATTTCCTGCATTGAGAGTTTATCCTACTGAAAGCCGAACACTAGAACCACGATTCAGGAACGATCATGATGTCACCGGGGAGAATATGAACATTGGCGCTGATATCACCTTTTTCAATAAGGTCATCGATACGAACACGATACTGCATCTCTTTGCCATTCACCCGCCTCACCAGAACAGTGTTATTGCCTGCCGCAAACTCGGTCAGACCACCTACAGCGATCATCAAGTCCAGTAGAGTCATGTTTTCACGATAAGGCAAGGCCTGTGGCTGGGCTGCCTCACCAATCACACGAACCTGCTGTTCATAAGGACCGACAAAACCGGTCACGATGACAGTCACAGAGGGATCCTTAATGTAAATCCCCAGCACCTCTTCTATTTTACGCGCCAGTTCAGTAGGGGTGCTGCCACTGGCCTGGAGATCCTCAACCAGAGGGGTGGTAATCTTGCCGTCCGGCCTGACCGGCACAGACTGAGAGACCTCTGGATTACGCCAGACGAAGATATTAACGTTATCACCAGGACCGATGATGTAGTTGAAATCGGGGATAGTCTTGAATTCTTCCAAAGAAGCTGCAGGCACAATATTGCTCGTGCAGCCACCTATCAAAAATGAACTAGCCAGCAAAGACACCCACAATAACGGGATCTTGAAATAGTTGTTTTTCACTCGCTCTCCCCCCACCAAAACAAAAGCAGTTCCATCACCAATCCATCCACAGACCAGAAAACTTTACAACCTACAAACAATCCGTTTCCAGGTTAGCAGCGAGTCTACACTACAGACCCGAAATCATACACAGGGAAAACCATTGAAGTTTACCAACGTAAAAATGACCACCAACGATATCATAAAAACGTAATACAACCTAAGCGATAGCCAATTCCCGTCCGGCACCACGGATCGATGGTTCCAGCACTTTTTCCCGAAGCCCGTCCTCACCTAACGAGGAACAACTCCTGAATGTGCCTGCCCTTGAAAACATCAACCTAACATCATCAGAACCTAAAAAAACTCCGTTAAAACAAGTTCCCACCTCACCACAATAGGGATGCCTTAGTCCCCTGTGCTGTACACCGGGACCACAGCGATACAGATCAATACCAACACGTTTAATAATCCGCGCCAGTGCGGGTTCCACTAAAAAATACCAGCTATTGATACCCTTATTCAGACCAAACTCCCGTGCCGCACGAATCAGTCCCAGCATAACTTCGTAATAGTGGGATGCTCTACCAAGCCTTGAAGCCTCTAACTTATCGAAGCCCTGCTGCCGTCCACAGCGAAAATCGGGTAACACGAACAACCTTGAAACCTCAACACAGCCGTCTTGCCCGAAAAAATATTGGTTTTGCCCATTAATCTGACAAAACTTAGAGATCGGTAAGGCATAAAACGGCTGCTCTACCAGCCTAAGCCCACCAAGCCATTCCAAGGTAAGGCGATCCCTTACCAAGAAATGATGGGAAGTGGCATCAAAACCATCGCGCTCAAGTTTCTCTTGAATAAATAATTGATTACGCTCCCAACCCGTTTCTTCACAATAAACCTTGTATCGCAAGCGATAATGAAGCGCTTTACTTTCTGGGGTATCCGCAAGAAAGACCTCGTAACGCTCATCAAAAATCATAATCCACTCCGAGGAAAACATTCGGTGCAGCAAAACCCACACACACTCGCCACCTATATCCAATACAGGCCTCTACCAAGCCCTTGCTTCTCATTTTTATTGCCATATTATTCATCAAATAGGGCGCAGCATTCAACCTAGCAAAAGAATCTACAACCTACCTTACCAACACATTTGGTATATAATTTGATTCAAGCATAACTTCCCCATGGATGGTGGAGATAACCACAAAGAGCTCCATTAACCATGAATAACACCTCCACCACATCCCTGTTTGACCACCACTTTAGCGTTGTTCCCGCTAACACAGAACAATTAATCGAAACCGTCTACAGCATTCGCCACCAAGTCTATTGCGAAGAACTGGGCTTCGAAGAACAGCGCGCCAATCACCTTGAGTTCGATGAGCACGACCTGCACTCCCTCCACTGCCTGCTATATCACAAGGCAAGCAAATCCTACGCCGGCTGCGTCCGCCTGGTTCTGGCAGACAAAGACAATCCGTCAAACCTGTTCCCGTTTGAGAACGCATGCAGAGGACAATCCAACCCTAACTTTGCGCCACTCAACGAACAACCGCGTAGCCGATTCGGGGAAATATCAAGACTGGCCATCACCGCAGATTTCCGCCGCCGCCGCGGCGAATCAAATCAACCAGATGGCGGCAGTGACGCTATCGATGCCTCTAACGATGATGAGCGCCGCCGCTTCCCGTCCGTAGCACTTGGCCTCTACCTCGCCATTACCGCCATGGGCCTGAAACAGGGCCTCGATGGCGTTTTCGCCATGATGGAACCCCGCCTTGCCCGTCAGCTGAGGCGATTTGGTTTCTGTTTCTCGCAAGTTGGTGAAGCTATTGAACACAGAGGACTACGGGCACCTTTTTTGATCGACCGCAACGCCTTATTTGAGAATCTAAAACCTGAATATCTAGACTTGCTAAACAATATTCAATATCAACTGGAGACATCATCCGAGCAAGACACGCAAAGCCAATAAACCGCTTCACCGCATTTGGCATCGTGTAAAATATCCTAACAACCTCCACGCCGATTCATTATGTGATACCAAGTGCCTGGGTATTGGATTCGCAATGGTCTTGCCATTCAGCAACACTGTACTTGAAACATTTATAGCCTTGATATTTGCCTCCTTTTTCTTAGCACTCAGTTAAAAAAGCCGACAACAAAAAGCCAATACAAATTTCACCTTAGTCTTTGCCACCTAAAGCAATAATAGGTTGAAATTCCGGCTCCAATCCATCTACAAACTCGCGAAATAGTTCAGGTCGCAATTGATATACTGCTTTCTCAATTTTGCTAATATCAGCAAAAAAAGGGGTGACTGAGCCATAATAATCGACCTCAGGACCAGCAGGCTGAAATTCAAAGCAAAAACGTGACAAAAGGGTTTCCAATGAGTCTTCCATAGCGGCCAACCAGTATTTAATTCCTTGCCGCTTACTCTCCTGATACATTGCCTTGTATAGACCTAACACAATCTCTGGGCGACTGCGACGTAATCGGGCATCAATTTTCTTCGGCTTTGGATCTTCTGCATTAGCTAGCCCATAAAGCCCATCCTCAACACGGCGCCGATACGATTTACTCACCGCCAAGCGAGAAATCTCTGCAACGTTGTCATCAGTGAAATCAAGCGGTAAAACACCATCAAAGAGATTGCAAAATGAAAAAAGAGGAAGATCCATATCGCCAGGCCGAACCAATCGAACGGTTCCGACCATTTCATCACTCATACTAAAAGCAGCAAAATGGAGGGATGAGGCATCGTAGCGATCCTCTTCCTGCCCTGAAGGAAAATCATCTTTGGGCAGAAAATTACGCTCACAACAATAAACTTGATAGCGCAATGAAAAGCTTTCGACGAGCAGCTCACGCCCATCAATCCGCTCAAAATAGAAATGGGCAGTATTCACTCGGCGTGTTTTTTGAGCATTACCTTTCATAGGCG
>CAMYNQ010000226.1 GCA_947259785.1 uncultured Chromatiaceae bacterium
CCTTGATCTCGTCTTCGATCTTGTTGGTCACGCTCAGCTCCACGTCCTCCGGCGACGCACCGGGATAGGTGGTGGTGATCAAGAGTTCACCAAACTCTACACTGGGGAAGGCATCGCGTTTAATGGTCGCCAGCGAACTCAATCCCAGCAACACAATGACGATGGTGATCACGTAGGCCAGCAGTCCACGTTCTGCAAAGAATCTGAAAAAGCCCATCGCCTCCCTCCCCTATTCTGTATTGATACTGGCCAAGAGTTGATCCGACAGCCCCAGGTAGGCCAGCCACAACTTCTGATAGGTGGCGGCGTTTTCCGCATACAAGAGCTGGGCGTTTTGTTCCGCATCGCGACTCTGAATGACAAAGGTCAATTCGCTGCGGCCCTGGTTGTGGCGTTTGATCTCGGCCAGGGTTTTTTGCCGCGCGACTTCGATCTGTTGGCGATTAAAATCCATCACCGCGTTCAACTCGTGCAGTTGCACTAGCACCTGGCGCAACTCCGCCTTTAATTGTAGGGCCAGGCTGGCGCGTTGATAGACCAGTTGTTGGCGTTGGATGCGCGCCTTGCTGACATCGGCCTTGGCACCGCGTTGACCCAGGGCCTGACGATAGGTCAGGCCGATGCTGTATTGCGGCTGATCAAAGCGGGCGGAATCGGCAAAACCTGTGTCTTCACTGGCCAGGCCGCCGCTGAGAAACAGATCCAGCTCTGGATCCATGGTCTGGTCCAATCCGGTCTGCTGGTGTTGAATCTGCTCGATCTGAATGTCGATGGCCTGTAGCAGGCGTGATTGGTTCAACACAGCATCCAGATCATCCGTCACGACCGGCAGCAACTGTTGGGCATAAAGATCAAAGCGCGGCTGCGCCTGGAGGTAGGCATTCTGACCAGCCTCGGTGGCCAAGCGGGCACGTAGCGCCACCCAAAAGGCCTTCACCGTCTGTAAGGATTGTTGGGCGGTAATCACTGCGCTTTGTGCACGCAACACATCGACTTCGCTGACCAGGCGCGAACGACGTTTTTTCTGCGTACGTTGCTGCTCTTCTTCAGCCAGGACCAGTCGATTTTCAGCAATGCGCAGTTGCTCATTCAACAACGTCCAGTCGATAAATAGATTGGCCTGTTGCAAGAGAAAGCCTTCCTGGTTCTCAAGACTTTGCACCTCGGCCAGCTCCACCTGGTAGCCTTGAAATTCATAGGCAAGACGACTCAAGACACCACCGCGATTTTTCAGCATGGGCAGGTTGTAGGTCACCGACAGGGCATTGCCCTGTTCTTCAAAGCTGCCGACCGGCTGACCGTATTCCTGCTCCAGGGCGTAGTAGTCGTAGTCAAAACTCAGGTAACTGCCGCTATCCCAGAACTGGCGTTCGATACCGGCATTAAAGGCAAACTGATCTTGTTCTTGTGCGATAAAGGCGCTTGGCTCGGCACGTTGTTGATGCTGATAGCGGGGACCGCCACTGAGTACCCAGTCTTCATCGGCGGCCAGGCTGAGTTGGGCCTGTTGTTGAGCGGTTGGGTTCAAGGCTTGCTGGGCGAAAAATGGATGAGATTGGGCGAGCGTGTTAAGAAAATCCGCCAGTGTCAGCCCCTCTGCCCAACTGGGCGTAGGTAAGGCGGTGAGCAAAAGGACAAGTGCGAATGAACGCGTCATGGTCTACCTCTCAATCCCTGATGGTTCCATAAGAAATACTATAGGCGCCTCTGTACAGGTCTTAAACCAATTTTTATTCACGCCACCAGCCGCGGGGAACAACGGCAATAAAGATAGACGACCGCATTGCTCACAAAGGCGGTGACCAGGACCAGCGTCACGGCGGCGAGAAAAAACTGATCCGGCATCAAATAGTAGGAGATATCAAACGCTGTGTTCTGCCAGGCATCGTTGTCAAACATTATCGGGTGAAACCAGTCACGCCAGAGGCTGGGAAAAAAGGGCATCATCAGCCCGAATAAACACACCATGCTCATCAACGCCAGGCTAGCCATCTTGACCAGCACGCGTTTAAACAAGGCGAGAAACAGTAGCGCAGCAATTCCGCTGATCAACCAGGCAAGATCAAACAACGGCCGCACCTCGGCCAGGTGGAATCGCTCCTTTTTTGTCCAATCGATGGATTCTAGTTCACCCTGATGACGCCAGTATTGCACCAGCTCATCGATTCTTGCTGCGGCGCGTTCATCGCCCAGGGTGTCGCAGCGCTCATGGAAGTTGCAACTGGTTTCATACCAAATCGGGCTGTAGATCAAAACAGAAGTCGGTATATGAAACGTCAGCCAGAGCTGACAAATAAAAATCAAAAAGGCGTGCAGCGGTCGCATGTCAAAACCTAAAAAGGGGAATGCGTGAACATTCCCCTTTGTCTAAAGCAGACACGTTGAGCCTGAGCTTAGATGCTGTCATCCTGTGGACCGGTGATCTGAACCGTCGCGTTAGTCACGCCACCGTCGAGCTCCAACAATGTCAATGGATTAACGCTGGAAGACTCATCATCACCCGCCAATTTAATCGCACCGCCGCTGTAAGTAATGCCCAAACTGATATCGGCCGTACCGTCACCACTCGAACCGGTGGCCGTAGAATAAGGCACCACCGCCGTGCTGAAGTTAGGTGTCAGGGTCAGTACTAGACCATCGGTACTGACACTGGCCGTCACAGCCGAAGAAGCATCAGTGGCGTCGAGCACCGCCGTGGTCGCATTGGTCAGAGAAGCAGTGAAGCTGTCTTCATCGACAATCTCGATCGCCCTATTAAAGGTCAGCGACAAAACACCGCTGGCCGTCACATCCGTGGGATCTGAGTTTGAAGCACTGACGATATACAAACCTTCGATGGCTGAATTAGGCTGGGCACCGGTCAGCGCCACCTGCACCATCTCCGGCGAGTTCACACCAATCTGATAGGTCGAACCCACCGCCAGTTCATAGTCCACCCCATCACTGGTCGAGGGCAAGACCACCACCTGATATTGGCCACCCAATACCAGGCTGGTGCCGGCAAAGGTTACATTGCCATCGGCATCGGTCGTCGCGGACAGGTTAGCCATGGTGCCGCCAGTCGCCGACAGACTATTCGAAGTGGCCGAAGTAGAGGCATTGTTATTGATCTGCGGCTGCAATTGCACAATGGCACCGGAGACCGGGTCGTTCGAAGCAGTGACATTGACACTCAAATCAGGCGCGGTGGCGCCGAGGGGAAACAGATAGATATTTCCGATCATGCTGTAAACCGTATCCAGCGTATTGTTCGCACCACTGCCCGTATTCCAGGTGACATAGGCTTCAAAGGTTTGATAGCCCGTGGCGGTGGCCACCACACGATAGGTCTTGGTACCGTTCAGGGTCACGCTGACCTTGTTGAAGGCATAGTCACCAGAGAAATTCGGATCATCACTGGTCGGATTATTCTTGATCATACTGGGCTTGATATAACTCGCGCCATCGACCAGGGTGATTGAAAGTGAGCTATCACCGATGCGGGCACCGCTGGTTGCATCGAAGACACTGCCCTGCAAGGTACCGGTATATTTGAAGGTATTGTTACTAACGTTCTGGTTGGATGTGGTTTTGGTTTCATCGGCACAGCCGGTGAGAAAACCGGTTGAGATCAGTGCCAGCGGTAACAACAAGACCTTAAGATTGATCGCCGCCTTTATACTCCGTGCATCAAACATCGAATTCCCCTTTAAGAATCATCGAATGGCTTTCTTGAACCTACACAAGAAACTG
>CAMYNQ010000227.1 GCA_947259785.1 uncultured Chromatiaceae bacterium
CCTTGATCTCGTCTTCGATCTTGTTGGTCACGCTCAGCTCCACGTCCTCCGGCGACGCACCGGGATAGGTGGTGGTGATCAAGAGTTCACCAAACTCTACACTGGGGAAGGCATCGCGTTTGATGGTCGCCAGCGAGCTCAATCCCAGCAACACAATGACGATGGTGATCACGTAGGCCAGCAGACCACGCTCGGCAAAGAATCTGAAAAAGCCCATCGCCTCCCTCCCCTATTCTGTTTTAATGCTGGCCAAGAGTTGATCCGACAGCCCCAGGTAGGCCAGCCACAACTTCTGATAGGTGGCGGCGTTTTCCGCATACAAGAGCTGGGCGTTTTGTTCCGCATCGCGACTCTGAATAACAAAGGTCAATTCGCTGCGGCCCTGGTTGTGACGTTTGATCTCGGCCAGGGTCTTTTGCCGCGCAACTTCGATCTGTTGGCGATTAAAACCCATCACGGCGTTCAACTCGTGCAGTTGCACCAGCACCTGACGCAACTCCGCCTTTAATTGCAGCGCCAGGCTGGCGCGTTGATAGACCAGTTGTTGGCGTTGGATGCGCGCCTTGCTAACATCGGCCTTGGCACCGCGTTGCCCCAGGGCCTGGCGATAGGTCAGGCCGATGCTGTATTGCGGTTGATCAAAGCGGGCGGAATCGGCAAAGCCCGTGTCTTCGCTGGCCAGGCCGCCGCTGAGAAACAGGTCCAGCTCTGGATCCATAGTCTGATCCAACCCGGTTTGCTGGTGTTGAATCTGCTCGATCTGAATATCGATGGCCTGTAGCAGGCGTGATTGGTTCAACACAGCATCCAGATCATCCGCCAAGGCCGGCACTAACTGTTGGGCATAAAGATCAAAGCGCGGCTGCGCCTGGAGGTAGGTATCCTGACCAGCCTCGGTGGCCAAGCGGGCCTGTAGGGACACCGCGAAGGCCTTCACCTTCTGCATGGCTTGTTGAGCAGTAATCACCGCACTCTCCGCACGCAACACATCGACTTCGCTGACCAGGCGCGAACGACGTTTTTTCTGCGTACGTTGCTGCTCTTCTTCAGCCAGGACCAGTCGATTTTCAGCAATGCGCAGTTGCTCATTCAACAACGTCCAGTCGATAAATAGATTGGCCTGCTGCTGCAAAAAGCCTTCCTGGTTCTCAAGACTTTGCACCTCGGCCAGCTCCACCTGGTAGCCTTGCAATTCATAGGCAAGACGACTCAAGACACCACCGCGATTTTTCAACATGGGCAGGCTGTAGGTCACCGACAGGGCATTGCCCTGTTCTTCAAAGCTGCCGACCGGCTGACCGTATTCCTGTTCCAGTGCGTAGTAGTCGTAGTCAAAACTCAGGTAACTGCCACTATCCCAAAACTGGCGTTCGATACCGGCATTAAAGGCAAACTGATCTTGTTCCTGTGCGACAAAAGCGCTTGGCTCGGCGCGTTGTTGATGTTGAAAACGGGGACCACCACTGAGTACCCAGTCTTCATTGGCGGCCAGGCTGAGTTGGGCCTGTTGTTGAGCGGATGGGTTTAATGCTTGCTGGGCGAAAAATGGGTGAGATTGGGCGAGCGTGCTCAGAAAATCCGCCAGCGTCAGTCCTTGCGCCCAAGACGATGCGGGCAAGGCGGTGAACAAAAGGGCAAGTGCGAATGAACGCTTCATGGTCTACCTCTCAATCCCTGATGGCTCCTTAAGAAATACTATAGGTGCCTCTGTACAGGTCTTAAACCAATTTTTCTTTAAGCCACCAGCCGCGGGGACATACGGCAATAAAGATAGACCACGGCATTGGTCACAAAGGCGGTGACCAAGACCAGCATCACGGCGGTGCTAAAAAATTGATCCGGCATCAAATAGTAGGACATATCAAACGGCGTGTTCTGCCAGGCATCGTTATCAAACATTACCGGGTGAAACCAGTCACGCCAGAGGCTGGGAAAAAAGGGCATCATCAGTCCGAATAAACACACCATGCTCATCAACGCCAGGCTAGCCATCTTGACCAGCGTGCGTTTAAACAAGGCCAGAAACAGCAGCGCAGCAATTCCGCTGATCAGCCAGGCAAGATCAAACAACGGCCGCACCTCGGCCAGGTGGAATCGCTCCTTTTTGGTCCAATCGATGGATTCTAGTTCACCCTGATGACGCCAGTATTGCACCAGCTCATCGATTCTTGCTGCGGCGCGTTCATCGCCCAGGGTGTCGCAGCGCTCATGGAAGTTGCAACTGGTTTCATACCAAATCGGGCTGTAGATCAAAACAGAAGTCGGTATATGAAACGTCAGCCAGAGCTGACAAATAAAAATCAAAAAGGCGTGCAGCGGTCGCATGTCAAAACCTAAAAAGGGGAATGCGTGAACATTCCCCTTTGTCTAAAGCAGACACGTTGAGCCTGAGCTTAGATGCTGTCATCCTGTGGACCGGTGATCTGAACCGTCGCGTTAGTCACGCCACCGTCGAGCTCCAACAATGTCAATGGATTAACGCTGGAAGACTCATCATCACCCGCCAATTTAATCGCACCGCCGCTGTAAGTAATGCCCAAACTGATATCGGCCGTACCGTCACCACTCGAACCGGTGGCCGTAGAATAAGGCACCACCGCCGTGCTGAAGTTAGGTGTCAGGGTCAGTACTAGACCATCGGTACTGACACTGGCCGTCACAGCCGAAGAAGCATCAGTGGCGTCGAGCACCGCCGTGGTCGCATTGGTCAGAGAAGCAGTGAAGCTGTCTTCATCGACAATCTCGATCGCCCTATTAAAGGTCAGCGACAAAACACCGCTGGCCGTCACATCCGTGGGATCTGAGTTTGAAGCACTGACGATATACAAACCTTCGATGGCTGAATTAGGCTGGGCACCGGTCAGCGCCACCTGCACCATCTCCGGCGAGTTCACACCAATCTGATAGGTCGAACCCACCGCCAGTTCATAGTCCACCCCGTCACTGGCCGAGGGCAAGACCACCACCTGGTATTGGCCGCCCAACACCAGGCTGGTGCCGGCAAAGGTCACATTGCCATCGGCATCGGTCGTCGCGGACAGGTTAGCCATGGTGCCGCCAGTCGCCGACAGACTGTTCGAAGTGGCCGAAGTAGAGGCATTGTTATTGATCTGCGGCTGCAACTGCACAATGGCACCAGAGACCGGGTCGTTCGAAGCAGAGACATTGACGCTCAGATCAGGCGCGGTGGCGCCCAGGGGAAACAGATAGATATTTCCGATCATGCTGTAAACCGTATCCAGCGTATTGTTCGCACCACTGCCCGTATTCCAGGTGACATAGGCTTCAAAGGTTTGGTAGCCCGTGGCGGTGGCCACCACGCGATAGGTCTTGGTACCGTTTAGGGTCACGCTTACCTTGTTGAAGGCATAGTCACCAGAGAAATTCGGATCATCACTGGTCGGATTATTCTTGATCATACTGGGCTTGATATAACTCGCGCCATCGACCAAGGTGATTGAAAGTGAGCTATCACCGATGCGGGCACCGCTGGTTGCATCGAAGACACTGCCCAGCACGGGACCGGTAGATCGGAAGGTATTGTTCGTAACGTTCTGGTTGGATGTGGTCTTAGTTTCGTCGGCACAGCCGGTGAGAAAACCGGTTGAGACCAGTGCCAGCGGTAACAACAAGACCTTAAGATTGATCGCCGCCTTTATACTCCGTGCATCAAACATCGAATTCCCCTTTAAGAATCATCGAATGGCTTTCTTGAACCTACACAAGAAACTG
>CAMYNQ010000228.1 GCA_947259785.1 uncultured Chromatiaceae bacterium
CACCACGGACAGAGGGGCCATTTATTGCAATTAATTGTGCGGCAATTCCTGAAAATATGCTTGAGGCGGTCTTGTTTGGCTATGAAAAAGGTGCCTTCACTGGTGCGCATCAGGCCTGTGCTGGTAAGTTTGAGCAGGCTCAGGGTGGAACCATCTTGCTGGATGAAATATCAGAGATGGACCTTGGCTTGCAGGCAAAGATACTCAGGGTATTACAGGAAAAAGAGGTTGAGCGCCTGGGTGGAAAAAAGGTTATTCCGTTGAATGTCAGAGTGCTGGCAACAACGAATAGAAATATGAAAGAAGAAGTTGCGGCAGGCCGTTTCCGAGAAGATTTGTATTATCGTCTCAATGTTTTTCCAATCACTTTACCGCCACTTCGAGTTAGGCGTGGTGACATAATTCCATTGGCTGAATTGTTCGTCAATAAATATTCAAGTTCAAAGCCTGTGCCAGTGATAACTAGTGACGCTCAATATGGTCTGAGTCGACACAATTGGCCTGGTAATGTGCGTGAACTTGAAAATGTGATTCAACGTGCTTTGATTTTGTGTGATGGCAAAAAAATAGTGGCTGATGATTTGCAATTCGAGTTTGAGGAGCCTGAAGATGAGGCCGTGCATTCATTGTCCAATATTTCCGATTCCAGTCTCAATAATGACCTTAAGGTAAAAGAGTTTGATCTAATTGTTAATGCGCTTAGAGAATCGAGTGGCAGTAAAAAGGGCGCGTCTGAGATATTGGCTATTAGTCCAAGAACCTTGCGCTATAAATTGGCGAAGATGCGTGATCTTAATATTTTGATTCCTGGCGAATAGGACTAAATAGATTGGTGAAATGATGAGTGATATGAATGTAAACCAGGTTTTAATGCAGATGCGGGTGATGGCAGCCCAGGCAAAGGGTGTGGCCGATGTGTCTGCGGTTGAATCAAAATCAGGTGCTGATTTCTCAGCGATGCTGGTTAAGTCAATTGATGCTGTCAATGACACTCAGCAAGCATCGGGTGATTTGAAAAAACGTTTCGAACTGGGTGATCAGAGCGTCGATATGGTGGATGTTGCTATTGCATCAGAAAAGGCAAAAATTGCTTTCACTGCGATGAGTGAAGTGCGCAACAAACTGGTTAAAGCATACCAGGATGTGATGAGCATGCCGGTTTAATTTTATGAGTAAGGACTAAATATGGCACTCGTAAAAGCAGAAGATATTGGCAACCAGATTGAGGGCATTAACAATCTGCCACTGTTGAAACAGGTTGGTTTGATGGTCGCGCTGGCAGCCACAATTGCGCTTGGCGTGGCGATAGTGCTATGGGCCAAAACACCAAATTACAAAATGCTGTATGGCAACTTGTCTGACCAGGAAATGCTTGAAATTAGTTCGTCGCTAGATCAGGCCGGTATTCGTTATGATATCAATGCTAATAGTTCGTCAATAATGGTTGAATCAGGGCGTATTCATGATGCCAGAATGCGTTTGGCAAGTTCTGGTTTGCCGAAGGGAAGTGGTAACGGTTATGAGCTGTTGGATAAGGAGCAGGGTTTTGGCACAAGCCAATTTATTGAAACAGCTCGTTATCAACGCGCAATAGAAGGTGAGCTTTCTAAAACTATAGCCTCTGTCAACAATATCCAAAGCGCCAGGGTTCATCTGGCAATTCCAAAACAATCAGCATTTGTGCGTAATCGTAAAAGCGCTAGCGCATCCGTTATGTTGAACCTATATCAGGGCCGTATGCTTAATACGGAGCAGGCGTCCTCAATTGCACATCTAGTCGCATCAAGTGTGCCGGCGCTTGAGATGGAAGATGTCACCGTTGTTGATCAGAATGGCCGTTTGTTATCCCAGCCAGGCGCGGGTACAGAAATTGGACAGTCTTCTACGCAGTTTGAATACCGACAAAAACTGGAAGAATATTATATTCGTCGTATAGAAGAAATTCTCGAACCGATTGTCGGTGTTGGTAAATCGAAGGCGCAGGTGATGGCTGATCTTGATTTTACTGTCACGGAGCAGACCCACGAGTCCTTTAACCCTGATTTACCCTCTATTAGAAGCGAGCAAACGCTTGAGGAGGAAAATCAATCGGCGGCTGCAAAAGGGGGTGTTCCTGGTGCATTGACTAATCAACCGCCTGGTGCAGGTTTTATTGGTGCTGACGGAGCCAATCAGGGTGGAACGGGATCAAGTAACAATAGTCGGAGAACAGTACGTAACTATGAACTCGATCGTACGGTTAGTCATACCAAGCATCAGACTGGCAAGATCAAGCGTATCTCAGCGGCTATTGTCATTGATAATAAACTTGCTGAAGACGGCACGTCTACGCCGTTGACTGATGAAGAAATGGTTCAGATAAATAGTCTGGTGAAGGAGGCGATTGGTTTTAATGTTGCGCGTGGTGATAGTGTCAATGTCATTAATGCTCCCTTTCAGCTTGCTGTAGCAGAAGAACCCCTGCCAGAAACCTCATTGTTAGATCAGCCTTGGTTGTGGGATGTAGGTAAACAGCTTGTTGGTCTGCTTGTCGTCCTGCTGCTTATCTTTGGTGTGTTGAAGCCCGTCTTAAAGAGCCTGGCTGAAAAAGGAGCTGCTGCCTCGGTGCCCATGACACCAGTGCAGGGTGGTGAGCAATTGGCTTTTGATGGCCAACAAGGGGCATTGCCAGGGCCAGGATCAGAGCCTTCATATGAGCAGACCCTGGAAGCAGCAAAGTCAGTGGCTCAACAGGAGCCTCAACGGGTTGCTAGTGTAGTCAAGGAGTGGGTAGCTAAAGATGGCGGATAAAGAGCTAAAAGCGTCCCAGCTTTCTGGCGCCGAGCGTTCGGCTATTCTGCTGATGAGCCTTGGCGAGGCTGATGCTGCTGCTATCTTGAAGCATATGGGGCCAAAGGAGGTTCAGAAAGTCGGTGCTGCTATGGCCCAGATGTCTAATGTTACCAAGGACGTGGTGTTTGAGGTCGTCAATAGTTTTGTTGAGTCGGTTGAAGGGCAGGCATCCTTAGGTGGCTCTGAAGACTACATCAAAGGTCTTCTGACAACAGCCTTAGGCGAAGACAAGGCCGGCCAGGTCATTGATAGGATTCTGTTTGGCCATTCATCCAAAGGGCTTGAATCAGTCAAATGGATGGAACCCAAAGCGGTTGCCGAAATGATTAGAACCGAACATCCGCAAATTGTTGCGATTGTTTTGTCTTATCTTGATCCTGATCAGTCAGGTGCAATCTTATCTCTGCTACCTGAGCGAACCCGTGCAGATACGATTATGCGTATTGCCTCACTTGATGGTATCCAGCCGGCTGCATTGAATGAATTGGATATGATTTTAGATAAACAATTCTCAGGCAATAATGCGGTGCAATCATCGAGTGTGGGTGGTATGAAATCTGCGGCCAATATTCTTAATTTTATGGATGGCTCGGTCGAATCCGAAATTATGGACGAGATTAAGGAGGCCGATTCTGAGCTGGGTCAAAGTATAGAAGAGCTTATGTTTGTCTTCGAGAATATTGGTGATGTTGATGACCGGGGTATACAGGCGCTTCTGCGTGAGGTTTCATCTGAAACGCTAGTGCTGGCATTGAAAGCCGCTGATGAAGTTATAAAGGACAAAATATTCAAAAACATGTCTAAACGTGCCAGTGAAATGCTGCGTGACGACCTTGAGGCCAGAGGGCCGGTTAAGCTTTCCGATGTCGAGGGTGCACAAAAAGAGGT
>CAMYNQ010000229.1 GCA_947259785.1 uncultured Chromatiaceae bacterium
TCCTTGCGGCCGTGTTTATCAAACCAAGCCAGTAGCCGGCGGCTGAACGTATCTTGCGTCATAAAATTATTGGAACAGGCCTTTGAGTTTGTCTTTCAGGGCATCTTCGGTCTGTTGTTTCAGTTCTTCTTTTTTCTGTTCAGTCTCTTGTTCCAGTTTCAGGCGGGCAGCTTCTTTCTCTGCTTCGAGTTTTTGTCGTGCGGCCGCTTTTTTCGCTTCTAGTTTCTGTTTTTCGGCTTCGACTCGCTGTGCTGCTTCGGCTTTTAAGCGCGCCTTTTCAGCATCGGCCTTGGCCTTTAGTTTGGCCTTGGCTCTATCCAACTCTTCTTTGGCCCGGGCCTTGAGAATTTCGTCATATTGCACGTCGATTTTTGGGTCCATGAAACTGCCGGTGATTTTGACCGGCACCTTTAGACCTTTGAGGTCATCCAAGACAGCACCGCCTGCCCCCTCTTCTGTTTTAACGATGGCTGCATTGACCAGATAATCGAGTTGCTCATTGACCAGGTCGATCGTGCCCTCGCCGTTGATGCGAATGAACGGCGCCTTGGTGGCCAGGTCGTTGTTGTGGAGTACTCCGTTGATGGCCTTAAATGTCGCGGTTAGGTCGGTGAAGTCGGTGCCCTGGGTGATGTCTTTTGGCGGTGGCGGTTGTTTTTTGATCTTGGCCTTGGCTTCGCGCACCATCTGGGCCAGGTTGAAGTCTTTGACGGCGCCGTTTTTAAAGGCCAGGCTGATATCACCATTGAGCGCTTTGGTCATTTCTTCAGGGGTGTGGCCCATGGTGGTGAGTTTGGCGCTGATGCTGCCTTTGCCACTGACCATGTCATCGTCCATCAGATCTTTTAGTAGCGGGCCGGCTTCGATGTTGTTAAGTGCCTCGTCAAGTTTGAAAACGGGGATATCCTGGCGGGCATCTACCTGCATATTGCCTTTATAGCTGCCTTGATAAAGTTTTGCTGTGGGTTGCAGCTGAATGATGCCGTCTTTGGCCGTGAGTTTAGTCGTGATCTCACTGACGTGCAGGCCTGAAACTTTTAGTTTGCCAATGTTTAGATCGCCGTTGATATCAAGCTCACGCATTAGCTCAACGGGCAGGGTGCTGACTGCCGCAGCACCGGCGCTGGCGGGTGGGGCAATGGCAGTGTCTGTCTCTTCGCTTACCGGTGGAAGGTAACGGTCGGCATCGATGGCATCTATATTGAGGGCGTAACGGACGGCGGGCATGGGTTTGTCGGCTGGCAGGTCGGCCTCAAGCCAACCCGTCAGCTTGGTATCATCCAACTGTAGTTGCAGTGGCTTGATCTTGATGGCCTCGGTTGTGCCGCCAAGTTTCATATTCAGAGCGACTGTTTTCAGCGTTTCGTTATCGGCCGTTTCTGGAACCTCTTGGCCCAGTGTTTGTAATAGCTGGCGGGCATTAAATTTAGCGATGGCCAGTTCGCCGTTGAACGCCGGCGTGGTCATTATGTTTGTCGCACTGAGGTCGGCGCTAATGCTGAGGTCGTAGGCGCTGAGTTGCAGTTTCGATACCGTGGCGGTTTCCTGTTTCAGATTGGTTTTGATGTCGGCCATCAATTTGGCAATTAGCGTGCCCGTCGGCAGGTCAGCATTTTCCAGATTGGTTTCGACGACAAGTTTGTTGAGTTGGTATTGTTCGCTGGCAAGGTCAATGGCGATGTCACTGCTGAGTTTGATTTGGCCGCGGCTGGCGAATTCTGGGCTATCAAAGTCCAGCGTAATTTGGGTGTTTTCGAGGCGGTGTTGTTCGCCATTGAGGATGTCGGCAATGATGTGGCTCTTGAATTCGAGTTTGCCGCTGATATCGGGCTGGTTACTGCTGAACTGGCTGCTAAGGGCGATGTCTAGTGGGCTGTTGAGTGAGATTGGGCCGGTGATCAGGTTCATCTGCTTGATGCTGTAGCGTGCATCGCTAGAGCGGTCATCATAGCTGATGTTGGCATCGGTGATTTCCAGGCCGCCAATGGCCAGTGCTGCCAGGCTGACAGTGCCAGCCTCGTCGTCGCTGCCTGGGGCCGGTTGTGAAGGCGCTGGTGTTGTGGTGGTGGCGGGTGCCTCGGACTGACCCAGGTCGTCCCAGTTTGTTTTGCCATTCACGTCGACCTGAAGATTTAGGTTCAGACCACGTAGAGTGATGGCCTTCATCTCGACTTCCTGTTTCAACAGCGGCATCAGCTTGAGTTTGACCTCGGCACGATTGATCTGGGCAAAGGGGGCATCACCAAAGCCAGCGGCATTGCTAAGTGTGATCTTGCCCAGCTCCATACCAATCCAGGGGAATAGGGATAAGCCAATATCACCGTCGATGTTTAATTGGCGGCCGGTGGCGTCCTCCACCGCCGTGCTGATCTGTGGCTTGTAATCGTTGGGATCAAAAAACAGGATGATAGAAATTAAGGCGGCAGCAATTATTGTGAAAACTGCAGCGAATGAAATGCCTATTATTTTTAGGGGTTTGGCCATGTCGATTTCCATAAAGTTGTAACCCTCATGGTAAAACTTATTCGCTTAAACTCAAGGGGCTAGAAGTGTTTGGACGCTATGATATTCTCAAATTGCTGCAAATACTTTGAGGGGAGAAGATGTCAGAGAAAAAAACTGAAGCCATCGTCATCAAGGGCAATGAGTCTGAGGCCATTGTTGGCGAATTACATTCCTGTAGCTTTAGTTCGACTGAACGCATGGTACGGGCTGGTAAACTGCTTGGTATTGCCTGGTTGCTGGCACTGATAACCGCCTTTATCCCGATTGCCCATTTTTTCCTGGTGCCGTTGTTCCTGATTGCCGGGCCGGTGATGGCTTTTATGAAATATAAGGCGGAAACGGTGTTGGAAAAGGCCCATGGGGTCTGCCCAGAGTGTTCAAAAACGGTGGATATCATTCTCGATCCGGCCGACAAGTTGCCTAAACGCACCTATTGCCCGGATTGTAATAAACCACTGCAGTTGCTGTATCATAACAGCCCTTCTAAATCGTAATCTAAAATAGGTTTCAAATGCGTTTAGCAATGGTCGTTATGGTGTTTGGTATTATGTTGGTGGCCGGAACGGCGACCGTAATGTTGCTGCTTTATCTGCTTGGCTTTATTGGTCAGTAATTCCTTCATTTTTTCCGTGTTTTTGCGCCTTTTATTTAAAGATGAGCAGAGCTCATTTGTCATCTCGCCATCCCGGTCAGCCGTCCCCCCATTTTGTTAGTCAGTCTATTTTTGGCAGGGATGCCATAAAAGTGGCATTCTCTTTGTAAATCGAATGACTATGGTTGTTTGCTGGCTTGAGAGATAAGTGGTTTTGATTGTATGGAATTAACAAGGCGGTTCTTGCGACAGTTTGGGGTTGGCTTGGCCTGTTTGCTGGGGCTGGTGGCGCTGTGGCAGTTTTATTATGGCCACGCATTATTGTGGCCGTGGCTGTTGGCTGCCCTGGTGTCGTTGTTGCTGGCCGGGTTGGCACCAAATTGGTTGCGACCTCTGGCCAGGGCTTGGATGTGGCTTGCTCACTGGTTGGGGGTCGTGAATACCCGCTTGCTGTTGGGCATAGTGTTTTTCCTGCTCATTACGCCGGTGGCATGGTTGTTTCGACTGATTGGGCGGGATGCTCTAGCCTTGAAACACAAACAGGCAAACAGTTATTGGCAACCACAGGACAAGTCCTGGCCCCCTGAAGACTTCAAAAATCAATTCTGAATATGTGG
>CAMYNQ010000230.1 GCA_947259785.1 uncultured Chromatiaceae bacterium
GAGGGGTGTTAGTATTAACAGATTGTATTTTGATTGAGGATTTTCGCGTGATAATGCCGGCCCCTGCCTATGATGATTTGGCGTCTCTATTGTCCAGTTATGGCGATGCCTTTGGCGCCTCGGAGTGCCATGGGATTGTTTGTGCGATGGCCAGCTGCCAGTTAGAGCTGGATGGTGAAACCTGGGCCAGACGCATGCTTAGTGGTGAGATGGACGCAGTGTTAGACGGCACGGACGCTGGCGGCGGTGGCGTTGATGCGGCCGACAAAGAGGCGCTTAAGGCCTTGTTTGATGATGCAGTCAAGCAGCTTGCGGATCCTGATCTGGGTTTTAAACTGTTATTGCCGGATGATGAAACATCGCTCGATACTCGCACTGAGGCGCTGGCGGGTTGGTGTGAGGGTTATCTTTATGGTTTGGCACTGGGAGGCATTAAGGAATTCACGATGTTTTCTGAGCCGGTGCAGGAGTTTGCTCAAGACTTAACCGAGATTGCCCAGCTCAGCCATGAGGATGGCGATGACACCGAAGCTGGTGAGAGTGCCTTTTTTGATATATCAGAATATGTGCGCATGGGTGCGTTGATGATTCGTGATGAATTGTTACATATGGACGGCAGGCCTGATTCGACGGCAGGCGCCCCTGATGATGTGGTGTTGCACTAATGCAGTTCAGCCTGCATTTCCCGCCTCTCTTCTACTGTAGCGGCCCAATGGCACGTCCTGCCTGGCGTTCACTCAGTCGGAGTGCTCGACATAGTGTCGACTATGCCTGCGCGCTCCTCGATCGCGAAAGCCACTCATGCCGCCCCCTTGAACCGCTTCGCGACGAATGGAGGTGAGAAATGCAGGCTAATGAATTTGCCAAGCGGCGCCAGCGGCTACTAACCATACTCGGTAATGACAGTATCGCCATCCTGCCGGCGGCGCCAGAGCGCACCCGCAGTCGTGATGTTGAACACCCTTATCGTTCCGATAGTGACTTTTATTACCTGACCGGTTTTCCTGAGCCAGAGGCGATTGTGGTGTTGATCCCCGGTCGCAAGCAGGGTCAGTTTGTATTGTTCTGCCGTGAACGCGATGTCGAGATGGAGACCTGGCATGGTCGTCGTACCGGCTTGGAGGGGGCGATGCAGCGCTATGGTGCTGATGATGCTTTCCCCATTGAGGATGTCGACGACATTTTGCCTGGGCTGATGGAGAACCGTGAAAGGGTATTCTATTCCATGGGTACTCATCCAGACCTGGATCAGCGCATGCTTGAGTGGCTTAATAGGGTGCGCAAAAAGGCCCGCGCCGGTGTCCATGTGCCGGGCGAGCTTGTCTCCCTCGATCATTTGCTGCATGAGATGCGTCTGATCAAGAGTACTGCTGAAATCCGTGCCATGAAAAAGGCTGCCAAGGTGTCGGCCGAGGCCCACTGTCGTGCCATGCAGGTATGCACGCCGGGTATGATGGAGTACCAGGTCGAGGCCGAAATACTGCATCACTTTATGACTCACGGCTGCCGCCATGCCGCCTATCCATCGATAGTCGGTGGTGGTGAGAATGGCTGCATCCTGCATTACACCGAAAACGAATCAGAGCTGCAGGATGGCGATTTATTACTCATCGATGCCGGCGGCGAGTATGACAACTATGCCGCCGATATTACCCGCACCTTTCCGGTCAACGGCAGGTTCAGCCCGGCGCAGAAAGCGCTTTATGAGCTGGTGCTGGCGGCCCAATATGCGGCGATTGAAAAGGTTCAACCTGGTAATCATTGGAATGATCCGCATATGGCGGCGGTCAAGGTATTGACCAAAGGCTTGATCAAGCTCGGCCTACTCAAGGGCACCCCGGCCAAGCTGATCAAAGAAGAGGCCTATCGTCGTTTTTACATGCACCGCACCGGCCACTGGCTGGGGATGGATGTGCATGATGTCGGCGATTATAAACTCGATGGCGAATGGCGTTTGCTGGAACCAGGCATGGTGCTGACCGTAGAGCCTGGCCTCTACATTGCTCCGGGTAGTAAGGGTGTGGCGAAGAAATGGTGGGGCATTGGCATCCGCATCGAGGATGATATCCGTGTCACTCGCAACGGCCATGAGGTGCTGAGTTCAGGAGTGCCAAAAGATGTAGCTGAGGTCGAGGCGCTGATGGCGGGAAAGAAGTTTGTTGTCAAGAAGACTGCCGGCAAAAAGAGTTAATCATGGACTGTGATTTCGACATCCTGATTGTTGGCGGCGGCATGGTCGGGGCCACCATGGCCTATGCCCTTAGCCCACTGCCTTTGCGCATCGGTGTGATCGAAGCAGTGCCGTTCAAGTCCGACAACCAGCCCAGCTATGATGATCGTGCTATCGCTCTGGCCTATGGTTCGGCGCGTATCTTTGAAGCGATGGGCCTGTGGCATAAATTTGCCGACAAGGTCAGTCCAATCAAAAAGATTCATGTCTCAGATCGTGGCCATTTTGGTGTTGCCCGTATCGACAGTGTCGAAGAGAAAGTTGATGGTCTCGGGTATGTGATCGAGAATCGTGTCGTCGGTGCGGTGCTGGCGAAAGCGCTGCCCAAGCTGGAGAACGTCGAACTGATTTGTCCCGCGACGGTCACTGATGTGGAGATGGATACCAATCAGGCTCGTTTGAGTATCGAGTCTGATGGCCAGCAAATGCAGTTGACATCTAAATTAGTCATTGCTGCCGATGGCGGTAATTCGGTAGTGCGACAGCTGCTTGAAATTCCTACTCGCAGCTGGGATTACGGTCAGGCGGCAGTCATTGCCAATGTCACTCCTGAACGCCATCACCAGGGGGTGGCCTACGAGCGCTTTACCGATACTGGCCCGGTAGCCATGTTGCCCAATTCCTATGCCGAAACCGGCGATCCCAATCGCTGCAGTCTGGTTTGGACCGTGCGCAGTGGTGACGAAGATCGAGTGCTGGGCCTGTCTGATGATGACTTTCTGGCCGAGCTGCAGACCCGCTTTGGTTATCGCCTTGGTGTGTTGGAAAAGGTGGGCCGCAGAAATGCCTATCCGCTAAAACTGGTGCGGGCCAAACAGCAGGTGCGGCCACGCTTGGCCCTGATTGGCAATGCCGCCCACACCTTGCACCCGATCGCCGGGCAGGGCTTCAACCTGGGGCAGCGTGATGTCGCCGTGCTGGCCGATGTGCTGGCAGCGGCCATCGCCAAGGGTGAGGACATTGGCGCGACGGAAGTGATGCAGCGCTACTCCGATTGGCGTCACTGGGACCATAAAAAGGTGATTGGTTTTACCGATGGCCTAGCACGGCTGTTCAGCAATCCACTGGCACCCGTGGCCTTGGCGCGTAATATTGGTTTGTTTACGGTTGATGTGGTGCCGCCGTTAAAGCGCCTGCTTAGCCGTCAGACCATGGGTCTGGCCGGCAAGCTGCCGCGGTTGGCGATGGGCTTGCCACTGCAGGGTTGAGATCAGTTGTAATGACTTAGACTTTGCCGGACAAGCACCATCCGATTGGATTTCAGAAACTGACCTGCTGTCGTCATTCACCATAACAATCGAGAATGGTTGGTTTGTGCCCTTATGTAAAGCTTTACATAAGGGCACTTATGCAAAGTTGTCGATTATGTAAAGTAACAAGTCTGAACACGCACTTTACCCTGATTAACAGAGGCAGACACGGTTTCTGATCTTTACATAATCACAGCGTTTTCAGAGTGTCTATCAATGACTCAGGCAGACT
>CAMYNQ010000231.1 GCA_947259785.1 uncultured Chromatiaceae bacterium
CCATCGGCAACGGTGTACATCCTGACTGTGATACCTTCCTCAGCGCCTCAAGACATATCCGTGATAATCGGCGGGTTGCCGGTGTGGGCGCCTGTAAGGTGTCTGCTTGCAGACACAATGACGACTTCGTATGTATAACGGATCAGATTGTGGTCGGCCGTCATACAGGAGGTATAAACTGCCTGACCTTTAGCCAACCCTAAACGAAAAAGTCAGGCCGACTGATTTTGATAAGAGTGGCCGCCCAGATTAAAGCTAATCAAGCCTTATAGATCTAAGCTGAGCGCCGTTTCATCCCCTGTCGTCTCGGCAAGCTCGAATAACTGCATCGACTTCGGCATGACAACACACTGGCAGAAGGCGTGCAGTTCGTCATAAACCTGCCTTGGCCTGTCACTATAGCGCTGCGAAAAGTGGAAGGGCACAAGTCGTGCCACTTCGGCGGCCATGGCAATCTCGCCACAGGCACGCGTGGTGAGATGGCCAGTACGGGCCGCCTGTCCGGCATCGGCCTCGATGAAATAGGCCTCGCAAAAAAAGGTGTGAGCATAGCGAGCCAGCGCCGTGAGGCGCTGGCGATTATCTGGGGAGTCGGCGAGATCGGTAGCATAGACCAACTTCTTGGCTGCTGTGATCAGCACCAGTTCGGCCGCCAATGTTGCCACGTCAGCCTCACTGCCATCGGGTAGTTGCACCAGCGCCGCTTCATCGTCGGCCCATAGGCGTTGCTTTAATTCACTCAACCACGGCCCCGGTTCCAGGCTGCGCGCTTGCAGGCGATCCTTACGAATATTGATCTCCTTGAGCGGCTCAAAAGCATAGGCCAGCACCGGCGTGTGATGGTCAAGCTGCACCGCTCGCACACAAAAGCCCGGCTCTTGCAACACAACCCCCGCCTCTAGCTCGACCTCACCGAGCGACTCAGACCCGACTCGACCGGCCTGCAAGTGGAACCACTGCAAACGATCAGCATGTAACTCCGCTACCTCGAAACAAGGGCCATGTTCAGCCACCCGATCCCAGAGAATGCTTTGCAGAAAACCCTCGACATGCCGGGCCAATCCCGGCGGCCCATACAAACGACAAGGCGGGAAGTCGCCAATTCGCGAACGCAGCAACCATAGAAAGCCGCCAATATGATCCATATGGGCATGACTAATAAAAACATCGCTCACCTGATGGGCAATGCGCGACGGCAGGTGTGCACCATCGCCCAGGTCGAACAGTAGGCTGCGACCTTGATGGCGCAGGCGCAGATGCAGCAGCGGATCACCAAAGACACCGTTGATCAGGCAGACATCGACCGGGCCGACCCGGCCGACGACACGTGGCCCGCCACTCTGCTGCAGCGGTATGCGCATATCAGAGGGCGGCAGGTAATCAAGCCGCTCGGCCGCAAATGGCGTTGCCGTTTCCAACAAACCATCGGCAGAGCGCTGCGCATCACGTACCAACACAGTATCAAACTCTGGTGACTCGATTGGTAAGCTGATGCTTAACTGATGCTCATCGAAACCTACCACCTCAGCCATGGCGACAGTACTGCTGCCCTGCAACAACGCCATCTGTCGTCCCAGCCAGGCGCTCGTTAGTCCCACAGGTGGCGCTGTGCCAACTAGGTTCAGCTTGGCCAGTTCTATGGCTTGCTCACTGCTATCGCTGAGATAGGCATCCCAATGTTGAGTGCGCTGGCGAGCGCGGGCACGTTTTCCTGGCCGTCTGGCTTGCGCCGCAGCGTTGACCACAAACAATTCGCTTGCCAGGCTGCGTAGCTCATCGATTAACGCCGGTGAACGCTCAGCTGCAGTGAGGGCCAGAACCGCATCCGCGTCAGCCGCCTCGAACAACCCCTGCAACAGCTCCCTGCCTGCCACACCACGCGTCACGCCTGGAGCATCTATCAACAGCACACCGTCACTATGAGTCTGTGCCAGGCGCCTTACTGCTGTCACCAACGGCAGACGAAAACGCCCGGCATCAAGGCTACACAAGGCTTCAAAAGCGAACAGCCGCCAACCATCCTCTTGCCACACAGCAAGAGAGGCAGCCCCCGGTACTCCAAACGCCGGCGAACCGGGATCGGCACAGATGCAGTAACAGTTGCGACCAGTCGCAACAAGTTCACCTGCCAACTGTGCCGCAAGCGTCGACTTACCCACCCCCGGTGGGCCAAACAACAACAGCCGCCGGTCTCGTTTTAACACCACCTCGACAATCTCAGCGGCGCAACAAGTCAAAACAGGTAAGTCGTGATCATTGCACTGTTTCATATAGATGTCGTTTTCCGTAAGGTTTGATGTGGCCAGAGCCATGAACCACTCATTTCCAACAAGCAGACAACCTCTCCATAAAAAACAGGCGAACGGGACTTTGAATAAATAGCAGGCATAACAACCCAGCTCACTCCAGCCACTGCCACAACCCGGCATCTTTAATCGTGCGCGCATGGCGACGGGTGACAACCCCTTGTGACAGAAACTGCAGCAGGTACCAGGGGCCACCTGCTTTATAGTTGGTGCCGCTGGCACCGTCACCACCGAAAGGCTGCTGATCGACCACCGCCGCTGTGGTCTTGCGATTAACATAGAAATTTCCAGCCAATTCGCTCAACACAGGAATAACACGAAGCAGGAAGGATTCATCATTGGCGCAAACCGCACCGGTCAGGCGATAGCTGTTATTGCTAATAAGAGTGACCGCCTCATCAAACTCATCGTAGAGATAAACCGAAGTAACCGGCCCAAATATTTCTGCACTTAATAATTCATGTCGATCAACAGCAACTTCAAAAATGGTCGGTTGAACATAAAAGCCCTTAGAGTCATCATACTCGCCACCGCAGACCGTTTTCACCTTGGCATCGTTTTGTGCGCGCTGTATATAGCCTGTTATTTTATCGTAGGCATTGCAGTTGATTACTGGCCCCATATCGCTGTCCCGCTCTAAGGGGTTACCGGTTTTGAATATTTGCAGCTGCTCCAGTAGTGCGTCACGCAGATTCGCCCAAACCTCTTTATCAACCAGCAACAGACTGTTGGCCGAACATTTCTGACCACTCCTGCCAAAGGCGCCAGAAATGATGCATGCTGCCGTGTCCCACATATCCGCTGACCTATCGACCACCATGAAGTCCTTACCGCCTGTTTCCGCTACCAGCCGTGGGAAATGGACTCGCTCTATTTGAGAGCTAAACAGACGATCACCAATATGGCGTGCGGTGTTAAAACTGCCGGTGAAATTCACAGCAGTTATTTCTGGGTGTTCCAATACCGGCGCCATTATTTCCGATCCGGGACCGGTAAGCATATTGACCACACCAGGCGGGAAGCCGGCATCGGCAATGGCCTTCATTAACATCCAGGAACTCATCGGTGCATCACTTGATGGCTTCCACACCACGGTGTTGCCACAAAGGGCCATGACCATCGGTAGGTTATAACCAATCGCCATTGGAAAATTAAACGGCGTAATCGCACAGCTAAAACCTTTGAGTGGACGCAACAACAATTGATTGGTTTCGGTCAGGTGTGCCCCGGATTGTGTCTGCAGCAAGCGGTAGTAGTAATAGGGATTAAAACGCATGAAATCCATCATCTCAGCCCAACCGCCAGAGACCTCGGTACTATTGAAACCGCACTCCAACGCTGCTACGGCACAA
>CAMYNQ010000232.1 GCA_947259785.1 uncultured Chromatiaceae bacterium
CCTGGCTTATTGCTGATCGACATGAGCACCATCTCACCCATCGTCACCCAACAGATCGCCGCACGTTTGGCGCAGCGCGGTGCGGATATGTTGGACGCCCCGGTATCAGGTGGCCCCCAGGGTGCCGAAGCCGGCACGCTGTCAATCATGGTGGGCGGAAAACAGGCGGTCTTTGATCAGGTGTTGCCCCTACTAAATGTGCTGGGCGAAAACATCACCTACATGGGTGATCACGGGGCGGGTCAGGTTACCAAGGCCTGCAACCAAGTGATTGTTGCGCAGATGATGGAGGCCATCGGTGAGGCCTTTATCTTGGCACGTGCCGCCGGGGTTGAACCGAGCCAGGTGCGTGAGGCCTTGATGGGTGGATTTGCCGGTAGTCGCATCTTGGATATCCATGGCCAACGGATGTTGGACGATGTGTATACCCCGGGTTTCAAGGCCAAGTTGCACCAAAAGGATATGGCCATCGTGCAACAAACCTGCGAGCAACTGGGTATTCGTTTACCGGCCACCGAGTATGTCACCGAGCAATTAAATGAATCCGTAGCGCTGGGCCTAGGGGAGGAAGACTCTTCTGTGTTGGTAAAGCGTTTGGAGGCCCTGAACAAATTAAAGATTTAAACCAGCCCTCTATTAATTCAACAAGGCGATCGCCATTCCAATAAGCACGATGGCAGATAGGTAGAGAAACAGTTTTCCGAGTTGTTTATTGCTTTGATGTGTTTTTTCTATTTGTTGCTTTAGTTCTTCCAGCTCTTGATCATTGAGATGGCTGCAGTGAATACACTGCTCTGCTTTCTTGGGATACAGTTGTCCACAACGCATACACTTTTTTGTCCTACGTATGGGCGGTGGAATGAAGATGGGTGACATGGGGCTAAATCCTTAACTGCCGATGATAAGAAATATGGCGCGTATCGCCAGGGTCAATATAATAACCGCCATGGCCATATCCAAGTAGTGTCCATCCTTCTTTTCCAGATCTTTATATCTAACGCGGTGATGATTTAAAAGGTAGTTGGCGAGATAGATAAACTCGTAGTCATCTTGATTAGGTACCTTTAGCTGGCCATCAATCTTTTCATCTGGAATGTGATTGACATCCTGCTCGAGAAAAAATTGATAGTCTTGATCCCTGGCTTTGGACAAGGCAGCATGCAAGGTCAGTTCATATTTGTATTTCAGTTTTCGATGCGACTTGGTGAATCGACCATAGTGGTCTAATACATAGCCAAAATATTTTCGACTTAAAAATATTACTAGGACAATCGCTAGGCCCAACAATATAAAATCGAAGACACCTTCAACCACAACAGCATCTATTAAGACCAGATCGATGTTCAACAAGGCCAATACGGCAACCAGGCCACCGAAATGATATTTCAATAAAAAGGAATTGGCCTCCGTAGCCGTCTCCTTCATGGTCTCGTTGAGATAATCGAGCTGCTTTTCAATCACGTCCATGTGTGTTCCTTTTATTCATTTATGCCTTGATTTCGATAACTACGTTACCGGTTTTATGACCCCTTTCTACATAGGTGTAGGCATCGATAATATTATCTAGTGAAAATCGTTTGTCTATGACGGGTGAAAACTTCCCCTGCTGCAACAGCGTCTTTATCAGCTCTATGGTTTTGGGTATGTCTGTTGGAACAGGAAACACAGTTTTATTTCCGCTGATGAGAAAACTCAACATGGGTGTGATTAGAGGTAGGTAAAGGTTCTGCCATAAAAATCCCAAGTCCGATGATATGTAAATACCGCCGGGTTTGAGTAGACGCCGGCAGCGGAAAAAGGAACTCTTCCCTACGGCATCAAATACCAAATTATATCTTTGTTCATCCTGAGTGAAATCTTGCTTTGTGTAATCGATAATGCGCTGTGCTCCCAATGATTTCACCAACTCAACATTTTCTGTTGAACACACAGCCGTAATCTTGGCGCCAAAATAATTTAACAGTTGCACGGCTGCGGATCCGATTGCACCTGTGGCGCCATTGACAAGCACAGGGTCACCCTTGCTCACTGAAACCTTGTTGATAAAGTTGTGAGCATAGTGCGCACCCTCGAGGCTGGCGGTCGCCTGATCGAAACTGATGTTATCCGGAATAGTTGATAAGAGGTTTTTATCTATGGCGAGGTATTCGGCATGAGACTGGCTGCCCTCGTCATTGAAGCCAAAAACTCGATCGCCTAATTGGAATTCATGTACGCCTTTGCCAAGCGCTTCAACGGTACCAGCGAAATCAGTCCCGGGGGTTTGTTTCTTGGGGCCAAATATCCCGGTGACCAATCTCATAAAAAAGGGCTTTGCCCGAATCGTTGCACAGTCTGTTCGGTTGACCGTAGCGGCATGGACCTTGATCAAAAGCTCGTTTTGTTGAGGTACGGGCCTATCCATGTCCTTGATGCTCAAAACATTGGGATCGCCATACCTTGTATATACGATCGATTTCATAGATATTGTCCATGTGGGGGTATTAGCACATGGTGTTGTAAATTGAGCTACAGATCAAATCTGATACCCTGGGCCAAGGGCAGCTGATCACTCCAGTTGATCGTATTAGTTTGTCTACGCATATAGGCCTGCCAACTATCGGAACCGGCTTCGCGTCCACCGCCGGTTTCTTTTTCACCGCCAAAGGCACCGCCGATCTCGGCGCCTGAGGTTCCGATATTCACGTTAGCGATACCGCAGTCAGAACCCTGGTGGGATAAAAAGTATTCGGCGTTTTTGACTGAGTTGGTAAAGATCGCCGAACTCAATCCTTGCGGCACATCGTTTTGCAGATGCAAGGCACCCTGTAAAGTTCGATAAGGCATGACATATAGAATGGGTGCAAAGGTCTCTTGTTTGACGATGGCGTACTGGCGTTTGACTTCGACGAGGCTCGGTTCAACAAAGTGCCCTGCCCGTTTCAGCGTACGGCCGCCCGCCAACAGCTTGCCACCGCGGGCAAGCACATGGGCGATGGCGGCCTGGTAATCTTTCATGGCCTCTTGGTCGATCAAGGGACCCATCAATGTATCGGAGTCTAAAGGATCGCCAACGCGAATCTGTTGATAGGCGTTAACCAGCCTGGGAATGAGTTGATCATAAATGGCTTCGTGCACGATCAAACGTCGGGTAGAGGTGCAGCGCTGACCGGCGGTACCGACGGCGCCAAAGACGATGGCGGGCACGGCCAGGTCGAGGTCGGCGCTGTCGTCGACAATGATGGCGTTATTGCCGCTGCATTCCAATAAGTACCGCCCCAGCCGCTTGGCGACGTTGCGCGCAATATAGTGCCCTACTTTGCTGGAACCGGTGAACGACATCAAGGCGATACGTTTGTCGCGGACAAAACGTTGGGCAATGGAATTATCTTCCGGCACAAAGAGGGAAAAGATTCCGGGCATACCGTGTTTTTCTAACACCTGATTGCAGATATGTTGAACGGCAATGGCGCACAGTGCGGTCTTGGATGAGGGTTTCCAGATTACAGTATTGCCGGCGATGGCCGCGATAAAGGCATTCCATGACCACACCGCCACGGGAAAATTGAAGGCGCTGATTACACCCACCACACCCAGCGGGTGCCACTGTTCATACATGCGATGTTCGCTGCGTTCACTGTGCATGGTCTT
>CAMYNQ010000233.1 GCA_947259785.1 uncultured Chromatiaceae bacterium
GTGATGAAAGTAATCATTATTAATCAAAAGGCAAAAGAATAGCAGATTCGCTGGATTTACCACTTGCACTCGGGCTGATTTTGATTTTGACCTAACGAGGCAGAAGGAATGATTGGATTCCGGTCTCATACCGAACATCCTTTTTTCTCTGCCGAACTATTCGACTCACTGTAGAATAGTTCGCAGGAAAGAGGGTGCTGCACGTAACAAGACCTGTCCCTTATAATTATGATAATGGATCCCTATATTACTCACACTGCCGATGGTTCTTATTTTGTCGAGATAGTTAAACTGATTCGCCAACATGTAAGTAATATAGTAGAGAAAAACTTTTTGTGAGTTTCTCCAACGATGGTTTAGGTTTTACTTGTGTGTCTGGTGTCGCTGATGCTGATTTTGGCATTTTAATTTATCCCGTTTTAGACCCTGAAATATATGTTATCTCATACAGTGACTGTATGGGAGTAGGTTGACACACAGGGAGTCGAAAAAACCTTACCTGGAGAGAATGGGCTTTGGCACCCTAAAGAACCGGAAGAAAGGCTTTATTGTAATCTCCTGGCAAATGAGATTGAGGTTTAGTTAAAATTGGCAGTTGCACAACTTTTATTACAGTCTCTTAAAAATGTGCTCAAACTCTTAGTGCCACTCCATCCGCAGAAAAAAAACAAATCTGGCTTAACATCAAACCCAACATAATTTTTTCATTCGTCTTAATATCAACTGATCCTGGGAGGCGTGCCACCATCAGCGGGCGTGTAGCTTTATCACCAAGGCCGGCAAAGTTATCCGTATCCAAAGCGGTAACGCCGCTACGAAAATACAAAAGATACTCATGCCCTAACGCTTCAACACTCTCCACTTCTACCGCAACCTGGGTCTGAGCCATAGACGTATCAGCACAACAAAATGCATCAGGCCGCAGACCTGCAAACAAGGGTTTGCCGACGTACTCTTCTAAAGCTAAACTCGCTGCATCGTCTTTAGCAAGTGGAATTAACTGCTCTCCCCATTTGATGGCCAAACGTTGATCCTCAACCGCAAGCAGTTCTGTTTCAAAAACATTCATACCAGGATTACCAATAAAACCGGCAACGAAGATGTTAGCGGGGCGTTCATAAAGCACTTGTGGATCAGCCATCTGTTGCAACTGCCCTTGATTGATGACGGCGACACGATCACCAAGCGTCATGGCCTCTACCTGATCATGGGTAACATAAAGCATGGTTGTCTTCATGCGCCGTTGCAATGCGGCAATCTCAGTACGGATTTGAACACGCAATTTGGCATCGAGATTGGAAAGTGGTTCATCCATCAAAAACACCGACGGCTCGCGAACAATGGCGCGCCCCATAGCGACCCGTTGCCGCTGACCACCAGACAACTGTTTCGGTTTTCGTTCAAGCAATTCATCCAGTCCCAACAGTTGAGCCGTCGCCTCGACGCGACTCTTAATATCGACCTTGGACAGCTTCATCATCTTCAGTGGGAATTCGAGATTGCGTCGCGCTGTCATGTGCGGATAGAGAGCGTAGTTTTGAAACACCATGGCGACATTGCGCTGCTGCGGTGTTTGTTCATTCACCAATTCGTCACCGATATGAACCTCACCCTTGGTTGCCGTTTCCAGCCCGGCCAGGATGCGCAACAGAGTGGATTTACCACAGCCTGATGGCCCAACCAAAACAACAAATTCACCGTCATCTATTTCAAGATTGAAACCACTAGCCGCCAGGGTGCCATCTTCAAATATTTTACTGACATTTTTAAAACTAACTTGAGCCACAACTTATCCTTTGATACCGGTGGCGGCCACACCACGCACAAACCAGCGCTGAAACAATAGAAACACCACCAGAATCGGCGCCACCATCATTACCCCAAAGGCGAAGATGTCGCCCCACTGCAAAGGTGGCAAGGAATAAAAAGTAGCAATCCCCAGCGGGAGTGGCCGCACTGCTTCACCACTGGTCACCATTAAAGGCCAGAGGAAAGCGCCCCATTGGGTAAGGAAGGTAAGAATTGTCACCGTGGCAAAGGCGGGCTTGGCGTTGGGGACAATGATGGTGATAAAAGTTCTGAGCACACCAGCGCCATCGATGCATGCTGCTTCTTCCAACTCGCGTGGTAAACCGAGGAAGAAGGTATAAAACAGATAAATGGAAAAGGCGTTAGCGATAAAAGGGATGATCTGGACGATATAGGTGTCACGCCAGCCAAGTAGCGTCACCTCATAAAACAGCGGCACGGCAATAGCCTCCAACGGCACAATCATGATCATCATCACCATGGCGAAAACCCAATCGCGGCCGCGCCATTGCATACGGGCGAAGGCATAACCGGCTAATGAGTTGACCACCAGCCCCGCAACAACAATGCTGCCGGTTATCAATAAAGAGTTAAATAGGTAACGACTAAAACTGACCCGCGCGAACACATCGCTGTAGTTTTGTAATGATACCTGTTCCGGCAAAAATGCGCTGAGGCTGCCGGCCTCAACCAACACCCGCGCATCGGGTTTAAGACTACCGACCAGCATAAAAACAATCGGTGCGATAAAACAGAACGCCAATAGAATCAGACTGGCATAGATTAGAGCGTTAATTAACGAGCGACGTTTCATTCAACCTCCCGTTCCTGTCTGAGCAAACGCCGCTGCAGCCAAGTGATCAATAATACAATCACAAATAGCACTACAGTTATAGCTGAACCCTTGGCCACCTGCTGCCTAGCAAAAGCTGCTTGTACTGCTTCATACATGGCAGTTGTGGTTGCGTTGTGTGGCCCACCCTGGGTCATGATTTGCACTTGATCAAAGAGCCGAAAGGCCAGGATGGTAGTCACCAACACAACAAAGATCAGGGTGTTGCGTAGTTGCGGCAAAGTAACATTCCAGAACTGACGCCAGCGCGAAGCACCATCGATTGCCGCCGCTTCATAAAGTTCTTGTGGAATGGCCTGTAAGCCTGCAAGGATGATCACCATTTGAAATCCCATGCCCTGCCAAACGGAGGTGAGCATGATTGCAGGCAGGGCCAACAGCGGATCATGCAGAAAGTCTCGTGGTGTCCAGGTACCCAAACTCACCACTTCAAGCATCCCATTCATCATGCCGTTGGCGCCAGGGGCAAAGATTAACACCCACACCACCGCCACCAACGACAAAGGAAAAACCACCGGCATAAAAAACAGCGTGCGAAACCAAGCCATTCCCTTTAAGCGATGATTTAACAACAGCGCTAACAGCAGTGCCAAGCCAGTCTGTAAGGGCACCACCACTAAGGCGAAGGTGGCATTGTTGAGCAGAGCGTGGAAAAAGGCATCATCATTATAGAGGCGCCGAAACTGTTCCAGGCCAACATACTCCAGCGGTAAAGGCGAACCCAAGCGCAGATTAGTAAATGCCAGCACAATGGCCAATACAAAAGGCAAGGCGACAAAAAGCAGCAAGCCAACCAAGGAAGGCGCGGCAAATAACCAGGCGGGAAGACCTCCCCTCATTTATAGCCCTTGTTGTCGGCTATATCCTGATCAATGATGGCTGTCGCTTTATCTAATGCCGCTTGTACATTGCCAC
>CAMYNQ010000234.1 GCA_947259785.1 uncultured Chromatiaceae bacterium
CGTTTGGACTACATCATGCCGGCGCGTGGTCTGATCGGTTTTCGTACTGAGTTCCTGACTGCGACACAGGGTTCTGGTCTGATCTACAGCGTCTTTGATCACTATGGTCCGTTCAAGCGCGGTGAATATGGTACCCGCAAAAATGGCGTGATGATCGCTAATGCGCCAGGTAAGGCCCTGACTAACTCACTCTTCAACCTGCAAGAGCGTGGTCGTATGTTTATCGGTCACGGTACTGAAGTATACGAAGGCATGATCATCGGTTTGCACTCGCGTGATAATGACTTGGTGGTTAATGCCTTGAAAGGCAAGCAGCTGACCAACGTCCGGGCCTCTGGTACTGATGAAGCCCAGGTGTTAACACCACCGGTTGTGCATAGTTTGGAACAGGCACTGGAATTCATTGATGATGATGAGCTGGTGGAAGTAACGCCAAACCACATCCGACTGCGCAAAAAAGTACTGACCGAAAACGAACGTAAACGCGTTTCACGTAGCGCAAAATAATAGTTGTTTTTATAACCCCTCTCCCAATCTAGGGAGAGGGGTTGTATATTGGGTAACATCAATCCGATTTAAGGATAAGCCCAATGTCTGATTTATATCCCCAACTTGAACCTTACGTTAATCACACTATTGAAGTAGAGCCACCGCACAAGCTGCATGTGGAAGAGTGTGGCAATCCCTCGGGTATCCCAGTTGTTTTTCTCCATGGTGGCCCCGGTTCAGGCTGTGAAGCCTATCACCGCCGCTTTTTCAATCCCGACAAATATCGCATTATCCTGTTTGATCAACGTGGTTGTGGTCGCTCATCACCGCACGCCGAGCTAGAGGGCAATAACACGCAAGCGCTGGTTGCGGATATAGAATTGATCCGCGAAAAACTGGGCATAGATAAGTGGGTGGTGTTTGGTGGCAGCTGGGGTTCTACCCTGGGCCTGGTCTATGCCGAGACTCACCCCGAACGAGTGCGTGGGCTGATATTGCGTGGCATTTTTCTCTGTCGTCCACGTGAGATCCATTGGTTTTACCAGGAAGGCGCTTCACGCATTTTTCCCGATTACTGGCAGGACTATCTCAAGCCCATTCCCGGGGCTGATCATGTTGATCTGTTGCAAGCCTACTATCGTCACCTGACCTCTGACAACGAAGTCGAACGCATGGCTGCAGCCAAGGCCTGGTCCATGTGGGAAGGCCGTTGTGCCACCCTAAAACCATCGCAATCAGTCGTTGATCACTTTGGCGATCCGTTTACCGCGCTGAGTCTGGCGCGCATCGAGTGTCACTATTTTGTGAATAACAGTTTTCTGGAAGAAGATCAGATCCTGCGCGATGCCCACAAGCTGCATGATATCCCGGGTGTAATTGTGCAAGGCCGTTATGACATGGTCTGTCCTATAGAAAGTGCTTGGGATCTGCACAAGGTTTGGCCGCAGGCTGAATTAAAAATCATCGATGATGCCGGCCACTCTGCCAGTGAAACAGGCACACGCAGTGCTCTGGTTGATGCCACCGACAAGATGGCGGCACTGTTGGCGTGATTGGCCTGTTGCAGCGGGTCAGGGAGGCCAGTGTCAAAGTTGATGATGAAATTGTCGGTCAGATCGGTCGCGGCCTGCTGGTGATGGTCGGTGTCGAACGTGGTGACACCGAGGCACAGGCAGATCGCCTGTTACAGCGTCTGCTGAGTTATCGTGTGTTTGCTGATGCCGACGACAAGATGAATCTGAGTGTCAGTGATGTAGAGGGTGGTTTGCTATTGGTGCCGCAGTTCACCTTGCCAGCTGATACACGCAAAGGCACGCGCCCCAGCTTCACTCCAGCGGCAGCACCGGCAGAGGGAGAGCGCTTGTTTAACTATTTGGTCGATGAGGTACAGCAATCTTATGGCAAAGTTGAGACCGGACAATTTGCAGCGGATATGAAAGTTGCGTTAGTGAATGACGGTCCGGTGACGTTTTGGTTGCAGGTGAAACCTGATGTGGTTTGAATGCCATGGATAGATCGACAGAGAGCTTTCAACGAGTGGTTGTTAAATCGCTACGCTTAGTTAAGAGGAGTCGGTTCAATATTTTGTTGTTTGTCAGGTGAGTGCCCTTAGCAGCCAGTTCCAGTTTGAGTTAGAAGATAGGATGATGCAGATTTTGTAGATAAACCTGAAAATGCTGACTCCTGAAAGCAGACATCTGCAATACTTGGATTTAACAAGTCCCGGTACAGGTTCTAACGTGTACCGGGACTAAACTCTAGCCCAGTCGGTCTGCTGGACTGACAACACCGTTACCACCTTTATTCAGTACATGTGTGTAAATCATGGTTGTCTTCACATCGGTATGCCCTAAAAGCTCTTGGATAGTACGAATGTCCTGACCGGCCTCCAGGCAATGGGTCGCGAACGAGTGTCTTAAGGTATGACAAGAGACCTTTTTGAGAATTCCCGCCTGACTGCTGGCTCGTTTAATCGCCTTTTGAATCGTTGACCCTGAACAATGCCAGCGGCGGGTTACCTTATAGACAGGATCAACACGTAAGGATGCTGAGGGGAATAAATATTGCCAGCCAAAAGCACGTTCAGCATTCGGATACTTGCGATGTAAGGCATTTGGTAATTTGGTGTAACCAGCACCTTTTTCAAGATCAGACTTGTGCAGGGCACGTAATCGAAGAATATGCTGTTTTAACTGATCAATAACACGCGTTGGCAGTACGGTCCTTCTATCCTTGGCACCTTTGCCGCTGATGATGTTGATACAGCGGTAGTCAAAATCAATGTCCTTGACGCGAAGTTTGATGCATTCATCACGGCGTAGGCCACCACCATATAGCAGCATTGCCATGATCCAATGTGTGCCAGTCAAATGGCTTAGCACGCTGGTAACCTCGCTTTGTGATAGGACAACAGGAATCCGTTTTGGCGATCTGGCCTTATTCATATTCTGTAAATCACCAATATCAATCCCTAAGACCTGCTTGTATAGAAAGACAAGGGCATTCAGTGCCTGGGATTGAGTAGATGCGGAGACTGAGCGTACGGTGGCTAAATGATTAAGAAAAGCGGTGATGTGGGTCCCGTTTAGGGTCGCTGGGTGCTTCTTTTTATGAAAGAAGATGTACTGTCGAATCCAGGTACGGTATGCCTGTTCAGTACGTTTACTATAATGCTTGCGTCGCATTGCAAAATGGAACTGTTCCAATAACTTAGGCCCCTTAAAGGCCTGGCGAACTTCACCCCATAACGGTCACTCCTTTTGGTTGAAAAGGGCTATTTTGACTCGCAATATAGAGAGATACAATTTATTATTGAAATCATGGAAATGGGAAATAATTCCTCTTTACGTGACTCAATATTCAACAGAAAGACACACTATCTATATGAATGTAAAAAGGAATATTGGTTATCTCCCCGGAGTCATATCGGGTTCTTATTTCCCACTAATATAAGTTATATTTTTTTGAGGTAATCATGAAGAATCACTTGCAGCAAAACTTGCTTAAGTTAAAAGAACTGGAAAATGAATATTTCAAGAAGTTCAATCAGTTCTATCCAACTTTTTATGATGAG
>CAMYNQ010000235.1 GCA_947259785.1 uncultured Chromatiaceae bacterium
ATTGATTGTTATTTGATGCAAACAGCCCTGACATTCGGCAGGTCGAGATAGCCTTGCAAGATTTTCTCGATACCGTCCTGTTTCAGGGTGCGCATGCCGGCGCTGAGTGCTTCGCGGTGAATCTCGGCCGTGGGTGAGTGACTGAGGATGAGTTGTTTGAGCTTGGGGGTGGCGATCAACAGCTCATGCAGGCCGATACGGCCGCGATAGCCGGTGTCGTTGCATTCCTGGCAGCCGGTTGATTTATAGAGGGTGAACTGCTCTCGCTTATTGCCAAAGCTTTTACGCCACTCTTCAATCAAGGCGTCAACATAAGGTTTTTGTTCTACATCGCTGATGTCCGGCGGTAGCATATCGGCCATATATTCATGGGCCAAGTGCAGAACCTCTGAGTCACCGGGTTGATATGAGCGTTTGCAGTTGGGGCACAGTGTTTTAGCCAGACGTTGCGCCAGGATGCCGATAAGGGCGTCGGCAAAATTGAATGGATCCATATCCATATCGAGCAGGCGAGTAATACTTTCAGCGGCATTATTGGTGTGCAGGGTAGATAACACCAGATGCCCCGTGAGCGATGCCTCAATGCCCATGCCGGCTGTTTCAGTGTCGCGCATTTCGCCCACCATGATGATGTCTGGGTCACAACGTAAAAAGGCACGCATAGCGGCGGCAAAGTCGAGGCCAATCTTGTTGTTGATTTGTACCTGGCGTAAGCCGGGTTGAGTAATTTCAATGGGGTCTTCTGCTGTCCATATTTTTTTCTCGGAATTGTTGAGGTGACCAAGCACAGAATGCAGGGTGGTGGTTTTACCTGAGCCGGTTGGGCCGCAGACCAGAAACAGACCATAAGGTTTGGAGATGCCATCGAGCATGCGGTCACGGTTATTTATACTTAACCCGAGGGCGTTGACGGGGATGTTTTTGCCGCTGCTGAGGATACGCATGACGACGTCTTCAAGATCATTGGAGGTTGGTAGTGTGGCAACACGTAGCTCGATGTTGGCCGGGCCAAATTGCTTGAAGCTGATCTTGCCATCCTGAGGTTTTCGTTTTTCAGAGATGTCTAAACGTGCCATAACCTTGATACGTGAAATCAAGGCATTGCGGTATTGGGATGGAAATTTATGGTAGACGTAAAGGCCGCCATCTTTTCTAAAGCGCACCACCACCTTTGTCTTGCCTGGGTTGGGTTCAATGTGGATGTCTGAGGCGGACTGATGATGGGCATCGATGATGATTTTGTTGATGATTTTAACAATGATGTTTTCAGAGACTTCGCTATCTTCGCTTAAGGCAAAGCTATCGCTGTATTTGCTATCTTGTTCATCAGCTTCATCGTCAATTTCATCAATCGAGTGGAGGATATCATCTGAGGTAAAGTGAAACTGCAGTGCCCAGTTGATGTCTTCGGCACTGGCCATCACGGGCTCAATATATTTGTTGGTATTGAAACGTAGGGCATCAAGTGCGGCCCAGTCCATCGGGTTGTCGATGGCGACGATTAGCTTGCCTTCATTTAATGACAGCGGGATAACCTTGTACTTGAAGGCCTGTTCGGCTGTAATTTGGTTGATAATCTCAGGTTCAATTTTGAATTCTTGAATATGGACAAAGGGGATCCCCAGTTTCGTCGCCAGGGCCTGTTGAATCTGATCACGGCTGATAGTGCCTTTTTCCACCAGAATTTCACCGAGTGGTTTTTGGCGGTCACGCTTTTGGTGTTCAAGCGCATCATCAAGCTCTTCTTCAGTGACCAGGCTCTCGCTGGTTAGGATTTCCCCCAGTTTTAGATTGGGCATGCTCTTTTGACGTTTTAATGCCTGATCAAGCTGTTCTGAATTGACGATCTGATTTTCAAGCAGAAACGCTCCCAGTGGTCTTGAACGTGAGGCTTGCTGTTCTTTTACCGCCAGTTCAATCTGCTCCTGAGAAATGTTGTTTTCACGAGTCAGAATTTCACCGATTTGCTCTCCAATTAAATTGCTCTCAACCGAAGTTTTGGGGATAAATATGTGGATGTATTGATGTAGGTATTGATTGTTGCCGTATTCTTTAAACAGATGCAGGCCGTTTTTGTCTACACGTGTGCCATAGGTCTTGCCGCGTAGCTTGGTGCGATCTTTAAAGGTGATGCAAAACTCCTGAATATCATCAGAGGATTTAATATGGGCGTTTTTGCTTTTGAGCAGTTCTTCATCCTGTAGCCACTGCAGTGGCATGGAGAGATGCATCGCCTTGATGTCGTACATCTGAATTTTGATCTCTTCATCAGCCTGTCCCTTGCTGATGGTGATGCTGCTGTCCTCGACATTGAAGGCCATGAGCTTGCCATCGGTACGCCGGCCATTGATATAAAAGATGGTGGTTGGCGTGTTGATCAGAATCGGTGAGTTTTGCCGGTCACTAAGCGGGGGTAGCGGCAATTCGATAATGTCGGTCATACCTATCTCTCTTTAATATGGTCGGCGTTGATAATAGATCGGGTTGTGAGGGCTATTCTGAAATCCTGTAGGCGAGAGCTAGTATGGCAGATATGTCGCTGTTCGTTAATCTCTGCAGCTTTTGTTTATAAGGCTAGGCGAATATAAACTGCTGCCAGATTAGTAGTGAGGAAATAAGCAGAACAACACTGCCGATAATTGATAGCCCCAGGTTGTTTATTTAGACGAGGGTTTTATGTTTTAAGTCTTCGCCCAGAGCGGCACTAATCGTATCAAACAGCTGGATATTGCTATCAAAGGCCTTGCTGCCGATTAAAAATACTCTTCTGCAGATATTTGGGGTTTTGCGTTTGATAGCCTGTTCTCAGAGATGCTGCTGAGAAACAGTTGAGTGTCTGAAAAACCGTTGCTGACGGTATGCTGTTTTATATTGAATTGAGTGTTGCTGCCTTGCAGGCGGGGCTCAATCGTTTGTCGAGTTGTTGCAAATGTCGTGGTGAGTCTGCTATGTAGAAACTGCAGTTTAATTCTTGCTGCGATAACAGCTCAAAAAGTAAAGTAACAATAGGGTTGCAAGCGAGCTAAAGATGATCAGGTTTGATTCAGCTGTTACTGAGGATAAATGCATCAGCGTGTATGTCGTTTAGTGATGCACCAGCGAGGAAGGCCTTTTTCTTGGTGCTATTGACCATTTCTGGGTGACCACATAAATAGACCCGCCAACCATCAAGCTTAGGGGTTTCACGTAAAGCAATTTCATTGGCGCGGCCAGCGCTGAACCCATCTATATTTTTACCGGAAATGCAGGGGGTATAGAAAAAATTGCTGTGTTGTTTGGCCAGTTGTTTGAGTTCATCGATCAGATAAATTTTGTCTGTGCTGTGGCTACCATGAAACAGATGGATCTCGCCTTTGTGGCCCTTGCTGAGTGCGTCACGGGCGATGCCCCACAGTGGCGCCAGACCGGTGCCGGTGCCAACCAGTAGCAACTTCTGTTCTGGCTTGTCATCGATGTAAAAACAATCACCGTGTGGGCCGTCGATGCTGATGTTGCCGCCCATGGCGACTTGATTGTGTAACCAGCCACTCATTGTGCCGTTTTCAACCCGCTCGA
>CAMYNQ010000236.1 GCA_947259785.1 uncultured Chromatiaceae bacterium
ATGGCCATCCCAATCGGCCAGCCCGACTCTTACCAAGAGCTGATGCTGGTCAAGAAAGACCTGCAAGGCAAGATTGAGGTCAGCGATGTGCTTGGCGTCGCCTTTGTTCCACTGCAAGAAGAGACCGACTCAACTGCCGCCAACCCCTCTTCTGGCAAGTAACATTGCCAAGATCGCAACCAGCAGCACGATCACCCACTTGAGATGATGGCAATACTGCGCAGTAATCGTTTCGTTCCATCATCCATGTTTAGGCCATTAACTTATCCATTCTAAAACATGACCCCAACGCCAATATGAAACTGGGACTCGCTTGAGTCACTGTGTTTTTTCCAACAGTTATTCCGTGATTGATATGGTAATCGTGCTGATCTAGCCTTTAAGCAGACCCCCTATTTTATTCTAAAAGGTTTGCGGATGGGCCTGGCAACAAAGCTGATTGTGACTGTCTGTATTACAGCGTCTTCTAGCTGTGTCTGGGCATTTGACGACGACATCTCTATTAACATGCGCAACTTCAAAAATGAAAACTTTATCGACATCAAGGCCTACCAGTTTCGTCAATCTCTGCAACAGCAGTGGTATGACACTGAGAACGGTTTTCGCATCACCGCTGGCAGTTTGGATGTCGATCGCTTGACGTTGCAGAGCGAACTCCGGCTCAAACATAGCTTGTCCGATTCAGTGGATGTTCGTTTGCATCATGAGGAGGAGAGCTTTTATGGCCTCAAGCCCTATGCCCGCCCGCTGCTGGAACTCGCGACGCACCCGTGGCAAACTCCGCTGGAGTTTTCACTGCTGGCCAGCCCCGCTTATGACAAACGACAGGCCGATCTAGGATTTGCCATCGCTTTCGGCTTGCGGCCGCGAAACTATCTGCGCTTCAGCTGGCTGGAACAGGATTATTACTACAACGAAAAGAACGCCTTCGATTCATCTCGATATCAACAATCGCCTCAAGTGTTAGGCATAGAGGGGGACTACTGGTTTGGGGAACGCCTGCGCAGCCGCTTCCTATGGCAGGAATCCAAACCGGTGACATTGCTGAATCCTGACGAGAACCTGGTCTTCGAACATCGGAGCAAACAACTGAATCTGACACTTGATTACCATTACCAGGCCGACAGTCTGTTTGGCCTCCACTATAACGGCTTTGAGGTAGACAAGGCCTTACAGGATACGCAACAAGACCGCAGCCAGGTGCTTGGTTTTGATTCTATCGATGTTTACTGGACACGTTTTTTTGCTACGGATGATGAATTGACCCTGGGCAGTCAATTTGATGATTTCGACAACCAACTGCGTGATGTCATCTCAGCTGGTGAACAGTTCGATTACACGTTCAGCACTTGGCAGGTCTATGGCACTTTCTACCACAACTATTCGGCCAACGCCGCCTGGGACCTGGGGCTTTATATTGGCGACACAAAAGAGGCCAAGAACTTCCTTCAGGCCGACAAGACGGACGGGGAGAGCAATAGCATCGAAGCAAAACTGCGTACCAGCTGGGAATACCATTCACTCGATCGTAAAGGCGTGCTAATTATCCACTTTGGTTTTAATCTTGATAACCTGGCCAATGACCCAGGAGATGGCGGAGGAATAAGTTATCAGGTTGTTTTTTAGGTTGAAGATACAAACAGCATGGGCTAAAGCCAGCCGAAAGGCCAAGCATACCCCCGAATCGCGCAACCGCTTTGTTGACTTCATGCGGGCCACCTCCATTGGCCTTGTGATCATCGGCCACTGGCTGGCGGCAGTGTCAATCGTCGAAGATGGCCAGCTGGTCCTTGGCCACATCACCAATCTTGCCGACTGGAGTCATTGGGCGACATGGTTATTTCAAGTGATGCCGGTGTTTTTTATCGTTGGCGGCTATGCCAACACAACTTCCTGGCAATCCGCCGGACGCAAGGGGCAAAGCTATGAATTGTGGATCGCCATCAGGTTGCAGAGACTGATCAAGCCGATTGCCCCTTTGCTGTTCATTTGGTGTGTCACAGCGATCATTGCCTATCAATTTGACATCAACCCTCAACTAATTCAGGAGACATCACGTATCGCGTTACAGCCTCTCTGGTTTCTTGCGGTTTACCTGATACTCGTTTTAATGACGCCAATCTCATGTGCACTGTGGCGGCGTTATGGCATTAAGGCATTTTGGGGACTGGCTTGTGCTGCCATGGTTGTGGATATCGCTGCCTTCACAGGCGATACCCCACTGATCCGCTGGATTAATTATGCATTTGTATGGTTAGCCGTCTTCCAGCTGGGTGTGATCTGGCGCCATCGTGATCAGAGCAGACCAACACCGGCAATATACTGGGCTATGGGTGGTTTGACCTTCATGATAATTCTCGTCACGCTAGTCTCCTATCCCATCAGCATGATCAGCGTGCCGGGGGCTGAAATATCCAATAGTCGTCCACCCACTATTGCCTTACTTGCGCTCGCTGCCACTCAATTTGGACTATTGCTCATGCTCGATGGCCCTGCTCACAGCTGGTTGCACAAACTAGGCCTGTGGACAGCGACAGTGTTAATGAACAGCACCATCATGACCATCTTCCTCTGGCACCTCACTGCCCTAGCTATAGTGGTGTCACTCTCCTTCGTCATCGGGGGTTACGGCATGAACTCGCCGCCACTGAGTTCGGACTGGTGGCTATCAAGGCCGGCATGGTTAGCAGTATTGGTCATCGCCTTGTTGATTTTGGTAAGCATCTTTGCCCGCTTCGAACAAAAAGCCAAGCGCGAAGCTGTGCGCCCCTTGCCTGTCTGGCGGGCTATTGTAGCTACAGTATTGCTGTGTAACGGTCTTGCCCTTGTTGCTCTAACAGGAATCGGTACAGAAGCCCCACTCAACAAGCAACTGTTCGCCTTGCTACTGATATTGCTGGGGAGTGGAATGCTACAAGTGAGGGGGAATAGATAGTGTCTTCAGATAGCACCATTCCCCCCCTTTGAGCCCGATGCCTAGCTTAACGGCCAATACGCTCAACCAGCGCTTCCAGCCGTTTTGCTACTGCCTCCCACAGAATCATCGGACCAGCTTCTTCTATGCTCTCTTCCTGCCACTCTTCATGTGTCTTTTGTTTCAGCTGCTCAATATGATTCAAGAGCTTCTCACGTTCTTGCCGCAATGCTGCCAACTCATCACCGAGTTCCTCTGCCTCGGGACTTGAGCTAACCCCCTGCTCTGCTCGTGCTAGTAACTCATCGAAATGCTTGCGTCGAGCCTCATGCTCTAGGATATGTTGTTCAACCAAAGCATTGTAACCAGTCATGGCCTCGCCTCCTCTATGAATTCATTAATATTTTAACGGGCTAAGGTGTTATTGGTATTTCCCCAAGACACCACCTCTTTCAGTATAGACTCAAATTTAGAATGACTTGGAGGTATTGCTGCTCTAGCTGGCTTTTTTATCTTAGCAGTTCAGGCCTGATCATCCAGTCAAGCTGCCATTGTCCGTCAGTATGTTCCAGACAGACGATGCTGCCCGGCTGAAAGGCGACGGTGAACTGGTCG
>CAMYNQ010000237.1 GCA_947259785.1 uncultured Chromatiaceae bacterium
GAGTTGCAACTGCGTGTCAGCGGAATGGGCGGCAACGTGCCCAAAGTATCACCTGACAACTGGCAGGAAAATCGTCGCGTCGAATTTGTTTATCAGGACTCCATGATGGCAAACAATCAATAAACCTAGCGTTCAAATGACTTGTTCTTGGGGCCTGCCCTGCATTTCTGCAGCCTCTCCTCCCTAGCCTCGGCGGGGTCGGCCCCTCTTTTCAGCCAATTAAACCAACTACCAAATCTACATATACCACGAAAGCATAAACTTGCAGTAATAGACAAATCATGATGACAAAAAAGCATGATTTACCCAGTTTCATACCTCACTGTCACACAGGTTTTTATCGTATCTAAAGCTGTTTAAGATGGTCATTTATACAGCTCACAGTCGTTAATAAACTCAGACGCCAAAATTGAAACCAAATGCAAACCTTCAACTTCCGCCTATTAAGATTATCAAGCAGTTTCCGTTATTCATTTATCACTAACAAAAAATCAAATATGCAATATGTTCGCATGAAGCTGGGAGCAGCACATATTGAAGCATAAGGAATAACTGACAACTATGTTTTCATAGTTTACGTGCCCGGCTGCTATTTCTTGTCATGCTAGCGGCTATTCCGGCCTTGGGGTTACTGGTTTACTCCGGCCTTGAACAACGCCAACAACAAACCACCGCGGCGCAGCAAACCGCTCTGCGAATTGCCCAGCATGTTTCACACAATCAAAGTCAGCTTTTCTCCGGCGCCCAACAGTTACTCATTGGCCTTTCCCAGTTACCCGCAATCCGTCAACATGATGCGGCCACGTGCAACAAGCGGCTCGCCGACATGCTGGAACAATTTCGTGAGACCTATATTTCATTTACTGCGTTTAAGCCAAACGGCGACCTTTTTTGCTCTGCACCAGCTAATGAAAAAATAATTAACATCGCCGACCGCAGGCACTACAAGGAGGCAATGTCTAATCGAGAATTGAGCATGAGCGGCTACGTCATCAGCCGTCTATTGGGCAAACCATCCGTATTTCTTTCTCAACCCGCACTCAACCAAAACGGCGACGTTGAAGCACTGATCAATGTCGGCATGGATCTCGACTGGATAAACAAACTGAGCAAGGATGCCGAGCTACCCAACGACTCGGTTTTGACGGTATTTGATAACAACGGCATTACGCTGGCACGTTACCCCGACACCGACGCGTGGCTCGGCAAACCCATACCAGAACAAATGATTATTTCCCATTTGCAGCAACATAATTCCGAGGGCACTACTAAACTGGAAGGGCCTGATGGCATCACTCGACTTTATGGCTTCCTGCCATTAGGCGCTGACGAAACGAATGCCTTCGTTGCCGTGGGGCTGCCCTTATCGGTCGCATTGGCATCGACAAACCAGACACTCTTCAGAAATATAGTGCTCCTGGGGTTGGTGACGCTGTTTGCGATCGTCGCTATCTGGTTTGGCAGCGCACATTTTTTTACCCAACAACTCAACAAACTGATCAATGTCACCCGTCGCCTTAGCGATGGCAACCTGGACACACGCGCCCAGCTGTCTGGTGGCACAAAAGAGCTGACTGAGCTTGGCCATGCATTCAACAGCATGGCCACATCGCTGCAAAAAAAGGAGACGGAACGAGTCCATGCGAAAATGGCCCTACAGGCAAGTGAAGAACAACTACGGCATGTCATGGCTGTTACCGACGAAGGCATCTGGGACTGGGATATCGAAAATGATGTAGTCCGTCACAATATGTGCTGGTGTGAACTGCTTGGTTATGGTGAAGAAATGACCGAGCACCCTGTGTCCACTTTCGCTGATCGTTTGCATGACGACGATCGTGAATTCGTGATGGCACGGATACAAGCCTGCCTAGAGGGCAATGGCCATTATCACAGCGAACACCGCATGCACCGTGTTGACAATCAAGTCATCTGGGTGCTGGATCGTGGTGATGTCATCGAGCGCGATGCCTTGGGGCAACCACAACGCATGGTCGGCTGCTTTGCCGATATTACCGAACGCAAATTGGCCGAAGAAAAATTGCGCCAGACCGCCACTGCGCTGGCGGCCGCTCATGATGGGGTCTTCATGTTTCCCCCCGATACTTTGCGCTTCTTCTATGTCAACAAGGGCGCAATCCAGCAAACTGGATTCAGCGAAGAAGAATTGCTGAACATGACACCGCTTGATATCCAGGCCGAGCATGACGAAGCCAATTTCCGCGCCATGCTTGAGCCTCTGCTTGAAGACCAGGTTCACACGTTTGAAGCCGTGCTGCGCTGCAAGGACGGCACCAACCTGCCGGTTGAAATCGTACTGCAGGCCACGGACGTAAGCGCGGGGCAGCACGCCTTGGTGGCCGTGGTGCGTGACGTGGGCGAAAAGAAAAAGACTGAGAAACTCATCTGGACTCAAGCAAATTATGACGCCCTCACTGAACTCCCCAACCGTCGCCTATTCAATGACCGCCTGGATATTGAGATCAAGAAGGCTCATCGCAACAGCTTGCCTTTTGCCCTGTTGTTCATCGACCTGGATCGTTTCAAAGATATCAACGACACCTTAGGTCATGCCAAAGGCGATCAACTGCTATTGCAGGCAGCGCATCGAATTAGTCACTGTGTGCGTGAGAGTGACACGGTTGCACGCCTGGGTGGGGATGAGTTTACGGTAGTCCTCACCGAGATTGGCGATAGAGGACAGATAGAGCGGATTGCGGAAAACATCATTGAGCAACTGAGCAATCCGTTCTATCTGGAACACGATAGTAATGGCTATTATATTTCCGCCAGTATCGGCATAGCCTTATATCCACATGATGGTAAAGACATCGAAAGCCTACTCAAGCACGCGGATCAGGCCATGTATCAGGCAAAAATCGAAGGCCGCCAGCGTTACAGCTACTTTACTGAATCTATGCAACAGGATGCACGACAAAAGCTTGAGTTAACTCAAGAGTTGAGACTGGCACTGACACGCGGCGAACTGAGCGTCTACTATCAACCCATTGTTGAACTCAGCAGCGGCAACATCAGTAAGTGTGAAGCCTTGCTGCGTTGGCATCAACCAAACCGTGGCATGGTCGGCCCAGCTATCTTTGTACCTTTAGCAGAAGAGTCAGGCCTGATACATGAAATTGGTGAATGGGTGTTTGAGGAATCCATTAAGAACATCGATAAATGGCGCAAAAAAACCGGCCAAATAATTCAGGTAAGTGTTAACAAGTCACCCGTTCAATTCGAGTACGTCATCAAAAAAAGCTGTTGGTCTGACACCCTCGACAAACATGGGTTGCCGGGCAACAGTATTACCGTCGAAATCACCGAAGGCCTACTACTCAAGGGTTCGCCCAAGACCAAGCGGCGCCTGCTTGAGTTCAGAGAAAAAGGCATCGAAGTGTCTATAGATGACTTTGGCACCGGCTTTTCTGCGCTTTCCTACCTCAAACAGTTTGACATCGACTATCTCAAGATCGATCGTTCTTTCATCAGCAATATTTG
>CAMYNQ010000238.1 GCA_947259785.1 uncultured Chromatiaceae bacterium
GGCTGTCGGTTCAATTTGCCAGATACGGAATTTTCTACCCTGCTGAACCAACTTAGCGCCTGGGGCAACCGAGCGCAGCATGGTCTCATTGCTGTCATTGGCTGAAAATTCTGCCAGCTCCTGCGGGTTAACCCAGACCGTACGCCAGCGCCTGCCATCAAAATAACGCATGCTCTGCTGACTGACATTCTCAGCCATCGCCCCGGGCTCGGTATCAACGCCTGCTTGTAGCAAACCGGACATCAATAAGCCAAATCCTAACAAGGCAATCTTAAACGCTCGCAGTATCATTGTTTTTTTCCTCATGGTGTTCGACCGTAGATTCGCAGCGTCCAGGACAGCAACTGGCCATTGGCACCGAGATTACCTTTATCAGCCACTTGCAGTGTCCAGCTGCCGGTGGCACTTTCCCCCAGATGACGGCCACTGGCAAAGGTCCACGGGGTGTAACCATAGAGACAGGTTCCGAAACGTGGCAATGAGGTGACCGAGCTAAGGCAACTGTGTGTTTCAGCCAAAACGCTTTGTGTTCCTGACGGTGCCGTTAGAATGATTTCCAGATCACCTGAGTATTGATGGTTGGAGCTGAAATCCACCTCGACATATTCAATGATCAGTTCGCCATCAGCAACAGCGTCGATGGTTATACTCTGCTGAACCCCGTTTATATCATTATCAGGAATGGCAACCGATAAACTCAGCGTCTTTTCAATAAAGAGCTGGTCACCAACATTGTTCCAGCTGCGCGCTTTGGCCACTGCCGCCTCGGCATCGACTACACCAAAACCATATTTGTGATTGATGTTGTATGTCGGTTCGCTGCCGGTGGGAGTGGTAACTGACCAACCCAGACCATTGGGATCATTCTTGCGCGCCGTTTCCGCCAGGATCAACCGCACATCACGCCAACCGAGATTCGGATTGGCTTCCAACATCAAGGCCACCACACCGGAAACGATTGGCGCCGAAGCCGACGTACCGACAAAATCCCGGGTATAACTCTGGTCGGTATAATCACCAACCAAACCATCAGGCGGATTGGGATTCGCTCCAGCAGAGCCCATCAAATCAGTCGTCGGTGGCCCCAGCTTTGTCGACCCGCCGCTGACAAACACAAAATCACCCCCCGGTGCACACAACCAAATATTGGCACCGGGCTCTGAGTAGCTGGCCTGCCTCCCCTTACCATCCACAGCACAGACCGATATCACATGACGGTTATTGGCCTGATAGTCATAATTGCTATTGTCTTCACCATGACTACCGCCATTGCCTGCCGACCAAACATAAACAATGCCTTTACCATCACGACCATTGGCAATCCCTGCTTCAATACCGTCATGCCAAAAACTATCCGTCGGTGGCTCGGCTTCACCCAGCTTGTCAATCGCCATACCCCAGGAGTTATTGGAAACATCCACTTCAACCTGATTGCGCGTCAAAGCATTGTAGATATTGCTTGTTGATATATTCTCATCCCACAACAAGTTGTAACCGGCCAAACTGGCTCGCGGCGCCACACCACGCACACCCACACCATTCAGGTCGCGTGCGGCAATCAGACCAGCGACATTGGTACCATGATAGAGCAGCGTTGAGGTTGGGTTGCCATCCCCCTCGGCATAATCCCAGCTTTTATTTAAAGCGATGTTGGCAGCCAGGTCTTCGTGTGCCAATTGCAGGCCATCATCAACCACGACAACCAACACCCCTCTGCCTTTTACAGAGCCGCTGCTGCCAACCACACCACTCCAGACGGATTCAACGTTGATGTCCTCACCACTTCTGGCACCAGTAAACTGGGCAGTGTTTTTCAGATGCCATTGATCGCCATAAAACGGATCAATTTCTTGCACACCCGCCTCATCACTCCCGCCACCACAGCCTGCCAGCCCCAGCAACAATGCCGCGATCAACTGCTGTCGTGATGTTTTTTTCTTTTGTGACATTAACTTCGCGCTAATCTCAACTAATGAACCCGTTTGAACATATAGACAGCGATAGCAAAAAATAAAACCGGCGCTATCAAGACACTCATCAGTGGCGGCAAACCATATACCAACCCTAGATGGCCCGTGGTTTGATCAGCCAGAAAATAGCCTATGCCAAACAGGGTTCCGACAAAAATACGTTGACCCACCCCAACCGATCGTAGCGGCCCAAACACAAACGGCACAGCCAAAAAGATCATGACCAGGGTCGTTAATGGCATCACTGCCTTCTTCCACAAGGCCAACAGATATTGATTTGAATCCAGACCGTTGTCAGTCAAATATTCAATATATCGATATAGCCCTGGCGCTGAGAGATAATCCGGCTTGACCGTCACGACACCGATCAGTTCGGGATTTAATAAAGACTGCCAAATCAGGGTTTTCAGGTGTGACGTCTCAACCCTGTCCGCAGAAACCGAACTGCTCAATACCTGATTCAACAACCAAGCATCGCCCTCGTAGCTGGCCCTGTCAGCAGTGGTGACGGTCTGTAAACGGTGCTGTTCGTCAAAATCGTATACCGATACCCGACCGACCTGATCGCGACTAACCAGGTCCTGAATATGGATAACGCTGTTGCCATCTCTAGCCCATAAGCCCCTGTCACTACGAAAACTAGCCTGACCGGAGATCGCCTCAGCACGCAGACTCTGGGCCTTAAATTCGGCAGCAGGGGCGACAAACTCACCCACCAGCAGCATTAAACTCAACAGCAGCAAGCCCACTTTCATCACTGTCCAGATGATGCGTTTCAAAGACACACCCGCCGCCCGTACCACGATCAATTCACTTTGGCTGGCCAAAGTGCCCAGGCCAATGATCGCCCCCAGCAAAACCACAATGGGAAATAATTGATAAGCCAGCCGCGGCAATAACAAAAGGGTATATTGCATGGCCAAACCAGCGTCGTAACCACCACGCCCGACTTTGTCCAACTCCCCCGCAAACGAGACAAAAGCAAACAAGGCCAATAACACCACCATCACCACCAGGGTGCTGACTAACACAGTCCTACCTATATAACGATCAAGCAGTTTCACAGGCCCGACCTTTAATAGATTTATTACCTGCCAGCAAAACCCGCAGGCCGCCGGAGTGCTGCAGCATCAATAAGGCAATCGCAATCACTAGCAGTAAATGCACCCACCAGATACCAATCATGACATCGACCATGCCCTTTTCCACCCAGCTTTTGGCCACCCCCAACAGATTGCTGTAGATGATGTACACCAAAATACCAAAGAACAACTTGGCATAGCGGCCCTGACGTGGACTGGTACGACTCAGAAACACCGCCAACAAGGCTAACAGCACCGCCGACAAGGGCATAGAGATACGCCACTGCAGTTCAGCCAACTCGTGCGGCTTGCCGGATTGCCACAACGCCAAGGTCGACATCGCCGCCACGGAGTCCACTTTGAAGACAGCCTCGGGCTGCTTCACCAACACCTTATGCTCACGAAATTTAATGATTCTGAAATCGGCCTGACCAGGTT
>CAMYNQ010000239.1 GCA_947259785.1 uncultured Chromatiaceae bacterium
TGCATCGTCTGGCAACGGTCGCGCCGCCATCCATGGCGCAAGTCACGCCCCTTGCAAGTCGGGGCAAGCACCGCGCCGGGCTGGGACGGCCATCCCTGGCCGACTTCGTTCGGGTTCAATGGCTGCGCTCCACACGCTCGCCGTCCCTGGTTCGCGGTTGCGCACACCAGCTATCGCTCGTGATGCAAGACTTTTTGTTCTGGTCATTACAGATCAGCAAAAAAACGCTGAACTGCAATGACCAGAGAACACCCCCAACCCCCTCAAGAGGGCTTTGGCGGCCATGAAACATAACGCGGGATTATGCGCCATTGTCTTGCTGCACACTCCCTCGTACCTCGGTCGGCGCAACAAGACAACGGTGCGCTTCGCCGCATAATCTGCGCTATGTTAAATGGCCGGTCGCTCTCGCTCCATAAGGCCTGCCGCAAAAAGCGCGGCAGAGACTTTTTATCCTTTGCCCACCCACCTGGCAATCTGGGTTTGGCGGCTCCAGCCAGCGCAAACAACCGCGCTGTCTTCCGTATCCCGCCAAACCCAGCCCGCCACCCCTTAAAAACAAAAACAAAATGGGGGTCGGGAAGTTGTTGTGCTTGCTTGCCCTTCAGAGTTTAGCAACGTGCTCGGTCTATCAAGGGTGAAATGCACGGCGCTAAAAGACGCGCCGCCCTTGACAGCCCTGCGCGCGCTGCTGATGAGAAAGGGCAAACAAACACAACAGGAGAATGTATTGTGAAAAACAAGCCTTGGGAAATCGAAAAAATCATTGAAGTCGCGCGTCAGCTTAAAGCCACGGGCAGTACGCCTGGTAGCACGGGAGAACGCATTGCGGCGGCCTTCGTGCTTAATCGCATGGACTACCTACCAGATTGCTACAGCGATGCTGTCGAAGCTTGGGATCGTCTGGATCTCGAATGGCAGCAGTATGTCAGAATCGTCAAAGAGGACTACATGTACCTTATCGAAGCCGAGTAACTGACTTCAAAACCAGGGCGCTACCGCGCCTTGGTTCTATTCTTTATCATCCTATCTTTAGCTGCTCGTAATTCAAACAAATAAGGATCGCTTCGCGGCTTAATGTTGATGTGTTCAAGCGGCACACGGCCTAGCGGCTAAAAAAAGAACAGTGGCGAAGATGTCAGGCTCACATAATGTTATCCAAATACCTTGTAAAGGGTGCTTTAATCGCCTGCCCATGCTAAGATCAAAACCGCCTCTAGGGGCAAAAAAAGCCGGGCAGAAAATGCATCGGGACAAACGCTCTTTAACACGCTGAAGGCACTAGGGAAAACCGGATTGTTGTACGACGGTTGCGTCGGGGTGCTCTGTTGTTACAAAGGGTGCAGATAATCTACCTGTTCCATTTGATGGTGAGTTTGCAACTAAACAACTTTTGGGTACAACTAAAACGCCTGGAGGAAGACAAATAAACTTCCATGCAGCGGATCGAATGGTAAATCCACCTAAAGGGCGAGTGTCGATGACACCTTCTCAAGTTGATCAGGTGTTGGATGGAGCTACAAATATACGTAAACGTTCTTTCCACCCCGCAGGAAATACGCTTACGATTCAGAACAAAAACATGCCAGGTAAACCACAAGTAATCGTAGATGAAGCTACAGGCTCTAGAGTCATTACCGTTGTTAATCCTAAGCGTGGTAGATAGAAATGAGCAAAAAGGAAATTATTACACTAATTGATACTTTCATAAGCGGACAAGATGTGTCTGTTGGTCAGGCAAATAGTATTGAGGTAGCCATCGATGATGAATTTCCAGACGATGATTATATGCAAGATGTGGTTGAAATGCTTGCTTCGTATCGACCGGGTGGCGGAGATTACCTTTATGATGAAGAGTTTGTTACTAACAAATTACAAAAGGTGAGAGAAAGGCTTTTGTCCTGATTTAGCAATGTTACAAAGAGTGGAGTGCTTGATGGTGCTAACTTTGCTCAGAAAACTTTTGGTAAGAATTTTAGTTCAGCCGGTAAGTTTGCAGGTCAAAGCGTAGATGATGTTGCTGGGGCTTTGAAGTCTGGAAACCTTAAACCTTCAGATGTTCCGATTGATTATATTACTCGGAATGAAAATACCTTAATTCTCAATACAAGATCCTCCCAAGCTTTGACACAGGCCGGTATTCCTCGGGCACAATGGAATGCTGTTAATCGCACAGGTAATGCTTCTTTCGAAGCAAGACTAACTGGCCAATTACAGCGTAACAGTTTAACTGAGGCTGGTATTTCAGCAGTAAGGCAAAGTGGAGGTCGATAAATGCTAGTTGGTGAAGATTGCTACGTATTGCCGGAGCCTTCAACCTCGTCCATATCCGGTGTCAGACTTGAGTTTCCAGGGGGAACCCTCCGTCTTCTTTTTGACTACGATAAAGATGGTATTACCTGCAATAGTGGTTTGATGTTTAAGCGTGTGAGGGCGCACTCACACATTGCTGAATCACATTGTCCAGCTTGGAAGATTGAAGCGTCTTATGACAAGCTGGTTAAAATATCTGACTCTGAATTAATTAAAGAGCTCTTAGAGTCTACAGTTGAGGATCAGCGTGCTTCATTTTCTCTAAATCACTATATGATTTATTTTGATAGTGATGGTTGTTATGAGATCGTTGCTGAGTCTTGGGAAGCATTGCCAGAAAAGGAAGGCAGCCTTAGCTAGGCTTGCGTAGGTATTGCGGTGGTACATGTTCAGTAAGCCACACATTGTTATCTGATAAAAAAAATTTACAGCCTTGTTGATACATGGTTTCCGCATCAATTTCTAAGATAATAACCTTGCCATAACGTTTACCTACAGCTGTAGCGGTGGCGATATCCGTTGATAAATGAACGTGATGCCGCTGCCCTGGTTTGAGTCCTTCCTGTTTAATCGAATTTATAAAGCGGGTGGCAGTACCGTGATAAAGCACAGTGGGTGGTTGTTTCGGTGAAAGCTTTAAATCGACTTTGATAGAATGGCCTTGGTTGGTTCTAATCATTAAACCGTCATCAGAGATTTTGAAGCGTTGTTTATCGCTTGTAGATACAACCTGTTTAATAAGTTCTCTAGTCAAAGGTATTTGAGATTGTGCTTTATCAATCAGCTCTGAGATTGATGCCCAACCTTCAGCATTAAGCGTTAAGCCAATGGCATCGGGTTTATGACGTAAGACAAGGCTTAGAAATTTGCTGACGCTGGTTAATTGCTTCTCTGTTTTATCTTTGTACTCAGCCATGGCAGCCACTCTGAAAATTCTTCATGAATGAGCCGCCTGCTGAATCACCGAATCCAACATCTCGATCACAAACTGACCCGGCCCGCGATTTCCAACGAACGCCTCACACTTACGGACTGCGACCAAGTCGTCTACGAGTTGAAGACGCCGTATCGCGATGGGACCACGCACATCGTGATGTCGCCGCTGGAGCTATTGCAACGGCTCGCCGCGTTAGTGCCGCGTCCCCGTCTGAATC
>CAMYNQ010000240.1 GCA_947259785.1 uncultured Chromatiaceae bacterium
ATCTGATGGAAGCCTACCTCGAAGGCGAGCAGCCTTCAGTAGAAGACCTGAAGCGTTGCATCCGTAAAGGTACGATTGCTCTGGACTTCTTTCCAACATACTGTGGTTCTGCGTTTAAGAACAAAGGTGTTCAACCTATGTTGAATGCTGTTGTTGATTACCTGCCTAGCCCAGTTGAAGTTAAGCCACAGCCTGAAGTTGATCTGGAAGGTGTTGAAACTGGCGAATTTGCTGTCGTTGATGTTGATAAGCCACTGCGTGCCTTGGCGTTCAAGATCATGGATGACCGTTTCGGCGCACTGACCTTTATCCGTATCTATTCAGGTAAGCTGAACAAGGGTGATACTGTACTCAACACCTTTACCGGTAAGACTGAGCGTATCGGCCGTCTGGTAGAGATGCATGCTGATGATCGTATCGAGCTGGATTCTGCCCAAGCCGGAGACATCATCGCTGTGGTTGGTATGAAGAATGTTCAGACCGGTCACACCCTGTGTGATCCTAAGCAGCCTGCGACTCTTGAGCCAATGGTCTTCCCTGATCCAGTTATCTCTATTGCCATCTCACCTAAAGATAAGGCTGGCTCTGAGAAGATGGGTATTGCGATCGGTAAAATGATTGCAGAAGATCCATCTTTCCGCGTTGAAACCGACGAAGACTCTGGTGAAACTATCATCAAGGGTATGGGTGAGCTGCATCTGGATATCAAGGTTGACATCCTCAAGCGTACTCACGGCATCGATGTAAACGTTGGTAAACCTCAAGTTGCCTACCGCGAAACCATTACTCAGCGCGTTGAAGACAGCTACACGCATAAGAAACAGTCAGGTGGTTCTGGTCAGTTCGGTAAGATCGATTACATTGTTGAGCCAGGTGAAGTGGGTTCAGGTTTTGAATTCGAATCTAAGGTTACCGGTGGTAACGTACCACGTGAATTCTGGCCTGCGGTTGAGAAAGGCTTTAACGGCAGTATGGAAAAAGGCGTTCTGGCCGGCTTCCCTTGCTTGGATGTTAAGGTCACGCTGATGGATGGTGCTTTCCACGCGGTTGACTCATCGGCTGTTGCTTTTGAAATTGCTGCTAAGGCCGCTTATCGTCAAACCATGCCTAAGGCGGGTGCACAAATTCTGGAACCCGTCATGAAGGTAGACGTGTTTACTCCAGACGATCACGTTGGTGATGTTATCGGTGACTTGAATCGCCGTCGTGGCATGATCCAGGGGCAGGAATCAGGTCCTACTGGTGTACGCATCAAGGCTGAGTGTCCACTGTCAGAGATGTTTGGTTACATCGGTGATCTGCGTACCATGACCTCTGGTCGTGGTCAGTTCTCTATGGAGTTTGCGCACTACTCGCCATGTCCTAAGAACGTTGCTGATGACGTTATCAAAGAAGTGGAAGAGCGCAACGCTGCCAAGTAATGCGTTTTGGCTATGGTCGGGTATATTTATCCGACCATAATTCTAAAAAAGCCCCTTTAGCTGCTGCTAAAGGGGCTTTTTTAATGAAGAATTTTGCTGACCAGCGGCAGTTAATAGTTTAGAAAGGTCCTACTTTATTAACCTATATGCGATGAGTAGGAGTGGAAAACACCAAGGGAAACTGTCGGACTAATTACCGAGCGACTTTGTCGTAGTAGCCTATCAATGCAAAAATATTATTGCAATGTCTCTGAGTGCGGTACGAAGTGATGTGTCTATACAGCGGGCGTTGTTTAGATCAGATTTTGACGTTCAGGAATGCGGACTATGTGCCCTTAACAGCCATTTTTCGATTTCAGCCCAAAAAAATTAGGCCTGAAAAGGCGACATTCAGTCTCTAACTCATATTTAGATGTACTCGCTCCAAAGCTGACGTTCACTGATATTTGCAATACCCGTATTAATCAATCTCGGTGCAAATTTAAAAGTCTTCATCGAAACTAATCCTTCGCCTGAACGATCTGCCGGGTTGAAAATTCCCTTGCCGTCTTATTTTGTAGTGTCGGAAAACTTTACAAACATTGTTGTGATAAGCATATCTATAATTTATGAAAGGCTTATGCTGTTGATATATATCGTTTTTTGAGGTTGGCGTTATTCTTGCCTTTGGTCGGGCAGGCGTAATGGGTTAAGAAGTAAATTAATAATGTTGCATGAAAAAGAAGTCCCTGTAGATTCGGGGTTGACTTGCTTGGTCATGCTGGCGCGTTTTTTTGGTGTCGCAGCGGAAGCAGGTCAGTTAAAACATCAGTTTGGTCAGGCTGAAGAGGTCTTCGGAGACCCCGAGATTCTGCGTGCCTCAAAGCTGCTCGGGCTTAAAGCGCGCCAGGTCAGCTCTGATATTACGCGGCTGGATAAAGTTCAGTTTCCTGCCATTGCCCGTCACAAAGACGGCCATTATTTCGTTATCGGTGGCATTAAAGAAGAAGCAGGTCTTAAAAAGATCCTGGTACAAGATCCTTTAGAGCAGCGTCCCCAAGCCCTGACTCAAGATGAGTTTGAAACAGCTTGGACAGGCGAATTGATCCTGTTGACCAAACGCGCAGGCCTGTTGGGTTCAGATCGCAAGTTTGATTTTAAGTGGTTCATCCCCGCCATCCTTAAATACCGCAAGCTGTTTACTGAAGTGCTGTTGGCATCATTCTTCATACAGTTGCTTGCACTTGTCACACCGCTGTTTTTCCAAGTGATCATCGACAAGGTGCTGGTGCATAAAGGCCTGACCACACTTGATGTGCTTGCCTTTGGTCTGCTGGTCGTCTCATTGTTTGAAGTTGTGCTGGGTGGTTTGCGCACTTATCTCTTCTCGCACACCGCTCAACGAATTGATGTCGGCCTGGGTGCCAAACTATTCAATCACCTGATGGCCTTGCCCATCAGTTATTTCGGCGCCAGGCGTGTCGGCGACACCGTCGCCCGTGTCAGAGAGCTGGAAAACATCCGCAACTTTCTCACCGGCTCAGCACTTACCTTGGTCATCGATGTGTTCTTCACCTTCGTCTTCCTGACGGTGATGTATTACTACAGCCCCACGCTCACCTATATTGTGCTGGGCGCTATCCCGTTCTATATCATCCTTTCCCTGGTGGTCACGCCTATCCTGCGGTCAAGGGTCGAAGAAAAATTCGCGCGCGGCGCCGAAAACCAGGCCTTCCTGGTAGAAAGTGTCAGCGGCATGGAAACCATCAAATCCATGGCGGTGGAACCACAACTGCAACGCCGTTGGGAAGAGCAGCTGGCGGGTTACGTCAAATCCAGCTTTAAAACCACCAACCTTGGCAACATCGCCAATCAACTAGCTTCCTTTATCAACAAGGTCGTTGTCGTGCTGACCTTATGGATCGGCGCTCATCTGGTCATCGCTGGCACGATCACTGTGGGTCAACTTATCGCCTTCAACATGCTGGCGGCCCGTGTCAGTGGCC
>CAMYNQ010000241.1 GCA_947259785.1 uncultured Chromatiaceae bacterium
AATGCCCGCATCGCGCGATACACTAGCACCGGATTGGTGTTGACCATACTTTCAAAGTCATCACGATGCAGGCTTAACAGTTCGGTCTTTACTTTCGCCCGAATGGTGGCGCTATGTTCTTGACCACCTACGAAGCCCATAGCGCCGGCAACACTGCCTTCACTCATGAATGTCAGCACTTCATCCTGACCTCCAATTTGTTTTACGACCGCAAGGGCCCCGGATAGAATCAAATAAACACGATCACTGTATTCGCCTTCACGTAGCAATGTGTCACCCGGTTCCAGAACGCAAAACTCCAGCACTGCCGATAAATCGTGGCATTGTTCGTCGCTGAAATCGCTGGTGAAAGGGGAATTACGCAGTTTCTCGAATTGATAGGTTTGAATTTCAGCAGCTAGCATGGTGCACCTCCTTGCTAACGAAGTGAAAAAAGATCCTTCTAAAAAGCCACTACACTGGTTGGTAATACAAGATTGATGCCTGATTACGTCAATCTTTGCGGGCGGATGCAGGAAAAACACTCTAAGCGGATGCTTTTAAATTATTAAATGTATCCAATAAACCAGTATGCCGTTTCTCGGCCGGTTCAATTCACCAATGACTCCCGCTCATTTAACTGGTAAATTGCACAATATCGGTGAATGGTTTTTTAGCTATGCACTACATAAGAACCCAAAAACGCATAAGAAACTTTCAAAGCTTAAGTGCCGCAGAATGTGTTTTCAATGATTTCATGCGGCTCAGGTGACGATTCATAGCGTTCTTTACCTGGTAGTTTGACGTATGGATTTTGAAGTACTTCGTGCAGTTCATGGAATACCGAGAAATCATCCCGATCTTCGGCTGCACGGATCGCAGGTTCAATCTGATGATTGCGCGGAATGTAAACCGGATTGACGGCTTGCATTGATATTTGGCGCTCTTCGTTACCTTGCGTTTCCAGTTGTACACGCTCGCGCCACTTAATAGCCCAGTTATCAAATTCACTCGTCTGGTCAAATAGTTTGCGAGTTTCTTCGTCACGTTGTGATATATGGTTGTCTAGTTTCGATAAGGCGGTAAATGTTAGCGTAAAATCTGCATTGTTATCTACCATGGTATTCAGTAATGCTTCGATTAATGCTTTATCATCTTGTTCGGTGTTTTTAACGGCTGTTAGTCCGCACTTACTGCGCATGCCTGACAGCCAGGCATTTTCGGAGTGAGTAGCGTAAGCGCCTAGCAAGGTTTGTGCACGGTCTACCGCTTGCTCGTTGTCATCGGCGAGCAATGGCAATAATGTTTCAGCCAGCCGAGTTAAACTCCATAATCCAATGCCCGGTTGATTGTTATAGGCGTAGCGGCCGTTTCGATCTATGGAGCTAAATACTTTATTGTGCTGATAGGTGTCGATGAATGCGCACGGTCCGTAGTCGATTGTTTCGCCAGGGACAGACATATTATCCGTGTTCATTACGCCGTGTATAAAGCCCAACTGCATCCATTGGGCGATCAGCTCCGCCCATTTCCACATGCTGTTTCTGGATGGCGTGTATATCGAGCGTTGCAATGGGTTGTCCAGATTCCGCTGGGTCAAGGCGCCGACCAGCCGGGAACTCGCACAACTGGCACATACCATTGCCCAGCGAGTGGGACGATTTCTGGAGCGGCAAGGCCTACTGGAACGGGATGCCGAAAACAGTTATCTCGCCGGGGATGCGGTCGATGAAGACCCGATAGCTCAACTGCTGGGGCATTCGATCACTTACCGTATTGCGGTCGGGCCACAAGCAGGCCGTAAGGTATTCACCCTGCAAACGTTGCCGGCTTGCGATCCGGAGGATCAATTCGGTGACACGGTGGGTAAAGTGGCTGGCTTCTCGCTGCACGCTGGGGTGGCGGCCAGGGCCGATGATCGCAAGAAGCTGGAACGGCTGTGCCGGTAAATCAGCCGCCCGGCGGTATCGGAAAAGCGGCTGTCGCTGACGCCCAATGGCAACGTTCGCTACCAACTGAAGACGCCGTACAAGGATGGCACCACCCATGTGATCTTCGAGCCACTGGATTTCATCGCCCGCCTCGCCGCACTGGTGCCAAAGCCAGGAGTCAACCTCACCCGTTTCCACGGTGTATTTGCCCCCAATAGCAAGCACCGTGCTCTGGTGACGCCCGCCAAGCGGGGTAAAGGCAGCAAGCCCAAAGTGCCCAATGAGGCGCAACACCAAACGCCGGCCGAACGCCGCGCGGCCATGACCTGCACCCAAAGGGCATAAAGGCGCAAAGATTAAAGCGTGTATTCAATATCGACATCGAGACTTGCCGGGAATGCGGCGGCGCCATGAAAGTCATTGCCTGCATCGAAGACCCGGTGGTGATGCCCAAAGCACTCGCTGCGCTCGCGGGGCAGGCTCTCCGGAAGATCCTGAATCACCTGAAGGAAAAAGGTGAATACCAGGATGCGTTTCGATTGCCCGAGAGTCGCGGCCCGCCGCAAACGAGCTTATTTGGGTAAGGAAAATCCGTTCGGGAAGGACAAGGACGTTGCCGGCGACACCAGGCAAGGGTGGCGCTCGGCTGACGGATTGGTTTGAGGGAGGAACTGGGCCGGAATCCGGCCGATTTAGCCAACTAAGTCACTGCATCAGATGAGATTGACTACGTCTGGCCGCGAAATGGCCGGGTTGTTGCGGGGTGGGCTGGGTGGTTTTTCAGTGAAAAGGGGGTTTATACTTCCTATACTCTGAGTTGAGGTATATTGAAAATATAATGCCTGACCAAATAGCTTGGAGCTTTGCGTCCAATCATGAGCGGAGACCGGGTAACGGCCTGAGTACAGTATGCGATGATAGAAATAAAACGGTAGATTATAGAGGTTTTGCAGGCCAGACTTCTCCCAGGAGTGATTGGTCGATCTATTTTGAGCAAGAGCTATTTAGAGGTGCCAATTTCTTTGGTGCGGGAGGAGAATCTGAAATAAGTGATGTTACTAATAAGCAAGCGACAGTATCTGCGGTAACAACGTCCCCTGCCATTCCGGGGATTTCTCCTATAACGTTTGATATCCGTGGTCTTAATCCAGATAAGAGTGTTATTGAGCCATATATCTGGAATCATACTGCTCCTGTTGCGCCGCATTCATGGGCTTGGCTGATGGCCTGCCATGAAAGTGGCTCGGCTAAGAAACCGCGTGTGCATCAATTTAATGAGGTGTTGACTATTCAAGGCATCGAGAAATTTAGTTATATGCCGAATTTTGGTGCACCAGATGGCTGGGGTATTTATCAACTGGATGGTTCGTTTGCATGCGAAACGAGTCCGCCAGTACCTACAGAGGTGCTATGGAACTGGAAGGAGAATATCAAAGCAGGCTTAACGCATATGACAGGTAGAACTAATGAGG
>CAMYNQ010000242.1 GCA_947259785.1 uncultured Chromatiaceae bacterium
CGTGTAATCAATGCCGATAGCTCTTCTGTAGATAACTTAAATTCGTCATAACATTCTTCTTTAAGCTCAGATTCCATTCTCGCCACGAGCGTCGACACAGCAGGAAAACCAAATGAACCTGCCGTTCCTTTAAGCATGTGAAGCTTTCTTTTTGTCTCAACCCAGTCTTTATCATGAAAACTCTGTTTTATATCTCCAAGCCAGCTTGGCAGTTCATCAATAAGGTTTTTAATTAACTCCTCGAGGTTAGAATCACCATCAAGCATCTCTGAAACGATTGGCGCCTCATCTTTTGGTTCCAAGCTATTCTTAACCATATTTAGCCCAACTTTTTGTCGAACCTCTTTTGGGTTAATTGGTTTAACAATATAATCAACAGCGCCCACTTCGTAGCCCTTTTTTTTCTCGTCTTCACTGTCGTTGCCTGACACAAATATCACTTGACAGTTTTTAGTTGCATTATTTTCTTTGAGTTTCAGACAGGTCTGATAGCCATCAATCCCAGGCATTTGAACATCCAGGAGAACAAGGTCAGGCGTTTGTGTTAAGGCTGCTTCTATCGCCTCCTCACCACTCTCTGCAGTCATTATTTTATAATCATCCATCAAAAGGAACGCCAGCAGATCTATATTTGAGGCGTCATCATCAACAATCAGAATGGTTTTCATCAGTTTATTTTTCTCCAACGATTGTTTGTTCTAATGAGACTTCGGTAGTCAATGTATGCAAAAATGCAATTAAATCCTGTTTTTCCTGAGCACTCAGAAATAATGGCCGCATATTTGGATCAAGCCCATGCGCTGTTACCCCACCACGATCATAGTGATCAACCACTTCAGCTAGCGTCTTGTAGAGACCGTTATGCATATAGGGTGCGCTGAGGTTTATCTCTCGTAGCGTAGGCGTTTTAAAGGCTCTTTTCAGTACCGGCACAGGCACGATTTTGAAACGACCCAAATCCTCACCTTCCGGCAGACCAATATTATGAAAACCTCCATCAGTAAAACTAAACCCGTCATGGCATGAAATACAGTTTGCCTTTCCTTCAAACAGGGAAAAGCCACGTTTTGCGGACTCGCTAATTGCTTGCTCATCCCCCTTTAACCAACGATCAAAGGGCGCTTCTCCTGATATCAATGTGCGCTGAAAGCTGGCTAGCGCCTTGACCAGGCTATCGGCATTAATACCCTCATCAGGATAGGCCTTGTCAAACATCCCCTGATATTTTGGCACTTGCCCTAGCTCGGCAATCAATTCATCCATCCCCTGATCCATTTCGTCTGCAGACGTGATCGGTATCAGGGCTTGCTGCTCAAGACTACGAAAACCTCCATCCCAGCCCAGGTGCCGCAGATACGCCACATTGATCAACGAAGGTGTCGTCCGCTTTAGCAAACGCCCTGCAGCACCCTTTGCTTTGGCCAAACCGTCGCTCCAGGCCTTTGCCTGTTGATGACAAGTGGCACAACTCAACTGATTATTACCGGAGAGGCGTGTATCAAAAAACAATACCCTGCCCAGGTCTACTCGCGCCGCTGTCAAATGATTATTGCTCGGTGCGGGAATCTCTGCTGGCCGCAGATAATCCTTAGGATCGCCAATGGCAGGCCCTGCTATTAAAATCAAAGCGGGTAGAATCAGCAATCTAACCCGGTGTTTGAGTATCCTTAATTTCATCGCATCGTTACATTAGTAATTCCGGTTACACATACCTCACTTAATATGTCGACGATTCTAGACAAAAGCTTAATTAAGCAGAGCGAAAAACGATGAGCTATGTACATAGCACATACAGAGATATTGCTCACTAAAGAAACAATCATCGCTAGCCGATACGAACTAGAGATGATTATTCACTAAATTAACTAAAAAAACATGGGGTTGTGATTGATGTGGCAAAAAAATCCCAGATTAAATGGGCACACAGCAGCTCAAATCAACAATATCAACGAGATTGTTTGAGAGATACTGGGCGATGAGACCTGAATTAGAAAACAGCCTTACACAGGCATATAAATGATGTTGATCAAACTATTTACTCCGCTAGTTTTTCTAGTCACAGTTTTTCTCAGCCCCGCCAGCTTGGGCGATCACATTAAGAAAATTCAGTCTAATGGCGAAAGGGCAGGCCAGTCTGAACTCTCTGATTTCAATTCAGATGAACCCATCCTGCCGATTCCAAAAGAGATTAATGTTGACCCCAAGAAGGTGGCCCTGGGTCTGCGTCTATTTGAAGATAAACAACTATCAGAAGATGGCAGCATGGCATGCCGTAGCTGCCACCACTTGGAGCAAGGCGGCACAGATGGCGAACGGTTTTCAGCGTCCATCGACGGCGGCTATCGTTCACGAAACACACCATCGATTTTTAATGTTGGACTACTTGGTCTTTATGGCTGGTACGGCATCCCCACCAATCTTGGCGATCTGGCTGAGGCCATCATAAAAAGCAAAAAAGGTTTGGCCTCTGATTGGCCAGACATCATCAACAAGCTTAACCATGAACCAGATTATATCGCCTCATTTTCCGCTATTTATTCTGATGGCATACAGCCTGAGAATATAAAAGATGCGCTAGCTGAATATATGCGCTCTTTGGTGACACCGAACTCGCGTTTTGACCAATATCTCAGAGGCAATCTGCAGGCGATAACGCAGCAAGAAAAAGAGGGCTATCAACTATTTAAGCGCTATGGCTGCAGTTCCTGTCATCAGGGCGTTGCCGTAGGCGGCAATATGGTGGCGCCATTCAACCTGTTTAGAAATTATCTGACACCTGAGCATACCGAATCGCAGTTAGAATTGGGGCGATTTAATAAATCCAACGACGAGGCTGACAAGTACGTTTTCCGAGTGCCTAGCCTGCGTAATGTTGCGCTCACAGCGCCCTATTTTCACGATGGCTCTACCAAACGGTTGGAGTCAGCGGTAGATTCGATGGCTCGTTACATGCTGGGAAAAGAGATCTCTAAACACGACCGAAAACTGATTGTACAGTTTCTTCACACCCTAACTGGCACCTATCAAGGTAAAGAGCTATGAAGGGAAAACTGATCTCTACCGCGATAGTCGGCCCCCTCATTGTGATGGCAATGACCTTTCTCTATTTCAAATCACAACCACCTCAGGCCGCTGGGCACAATTCACTTCTTGATCAGGTTATGCTGGTCAAACACGCCAATTTCGATCTTAACGAAAGCATATTCAATACCGCCTCGCGCAATATTCTTTATTACGACACCATGATGAATAATCAGAAAGAACTTTTACATAGAGGCAATACACTAATTGGCGAAAAGTACGGTCTTGGTCGATTGAATGACCCTGACATTAATAAACTTTCTGAAGAATTTAAGTTGGCTATAAT
>CAMYNQ010000243.1 GCA_947259785.1 uncultured Chromatiaceae bacterium
CGTGGTTAAAAAACAGCACAAAGCGGTGGTAATCGATCTCCTTCTTCTTGCCGGTGACCACGCCACCTATCTCGGTCTCTATATTGTTGTAGTGCAACTCACCATAACCACCGATGCTGGTGGCCGAGCTTGTGCCCGATTGCATCATGCCTTCGACGGCAGTAGTGGTTTGCTCGAGCTGGTTTTGCAGGCTTTCCACTTGCAGTTTCAGTTGATCCAGCTCGTTGCTGGCTAGGGCAGGGGTGCTGATCAGTGAGGCCACAGCAGTGCAGATAAGGGTTTGTTTTTGTTTGTTCATACCGTTTCTTCCAGTTATGCAAATAAGAATCATTAACAACTTCGGGTGTATTGTATACTGCTGTTTTCATAAATGCAAATAGTAATGATTCGCATTAGATGTGTTGTTGCGGTTATATCGATTGAGTGATTTAAGAGGCCAGGGCAGGAGGCTTGTTGAGTTAAAGGTAAATGCGAGACAGCTTGGCGCTTTGATGCCTGCTAGGTTATCAGTTGTAGTTATTCATACTTAATCTGAGATACAGCGTATAGCGTATTTGAAATCTTACTAATGGCTTCGGACACTCACTATCGGCATCATTACGACCATGAATTCCACGCGCTATCAGCGTTAATAACCCTTGTAACCCATGGTTAATATACCTCGCCATTTTGCCGATAGATTAAAGATATACCTAAAAGCGTGGTGACATATGGCTAGTCGTTTCATTTGGGAAAAACTGTTGTTTGGCTTTGTTTTTTTGTTGTCATGTGGTGTAGCAACAGGGCAAACGCAAGAACTCGTATTTTTTAATTGGAGCGAGCACCTAGATTCTGGGTTAGTGAAGGAGTTTAAGGCGCAGCACAATATCAAATTAAAAGAAGTCTTTTGCGAGTCAAATGATGAGCGAGATACGCTATTAATTGATTCCAACGGTGAAGGTTTTGACCTGGCCATCGTCAATGGTGCAATGCTGAGCATGTATGAGCATCGTGATTGGCTTGCCACGCCAAATAAAACGGCGGAAAAATATCTCCCCAGTGATTTCTTATCCGACCCCGTCATTTACCCAGGTGCTTCGCAGTTGCAAAATTCTGAAGTGTATTTAGAGCTTACACCGAGATCAATCAGACAACACAACCAAGTCGTTCACTAAGGCTGCGTTTTGAAGCTGCAAAGAAAACTTATATGTTTAGTTGTACCTATGGTTATTGTACCGTTGATTACCATCGGTTTGGTGGCATATCTGCAGCTGAAAAAAACATCAGTAGAAAAAGCACAAAATGAGATTGAGACGCGCTTGGACCATGTGCGTGAAGTGTTTGTAAAGGATATTAATCATACCCTGGCGAATATAGAGCTTTTTTCGCACTCGTCTATTCTGAAGAAATATTTGTTAACAACAGATGAAATGGATGGATATACTTTGTTGCAGCCGCATGTGCTAGAGCTGTTTGCGGGTTATCAAGATGCCTATCCACAGTATTCTGAAATTAGGGTGTTGTTACCTGATGGTTATGAAGATATAAGACGAACAGTCGTGCCTACTCAGAATGTAACCGAGGATGAATCCGAAAGTGATTACTTTCAAGAGCTGAAGAAGTCTGATGACGATATTTTCGTTACCTTTGATTACAGTCTTGATACACAGAGTTATGTTCTGCGGGTGGCTAAAAAAATATTTTTAAGAGACCCTTCTCTTGATCCCGTCTACGCAGTGCCAACCTTGCGAGGCTATTTGGCACTGACTATAAATTTTGAAGACCTGGTAGGAGATTTGATTGATAAAACTTTGGGGGCTACCGGTGAGCTTTACTTTATCAATCGACAGGGCGTGATTATTCTAGACTCTCATCATGATCACAATAATATGAAGATGCCTTCAGAATTATTTTCGATCTTAGAGGTGATTGCGAAAACGCATGAGGGAGCACATGAGGGAACAATAGTGGTCTACCAGGGTGTACGCACTCTGGCGCACGCGCATCTCCTCGGTAATAGTTTGTTGCTCGCGGGAATGATTCCAGAATCAGAATTTAGTGCAGAAAGTAGACATTTAGGCGTTGTGGTTGCTTCTACCATCGTTGCTGCGATTTTGGCGACAAGTTGGTTTTTGCTGATTGCCCTTAGGTTTTTGTTTGTTGTCCCTGTCCAAAGGCTGGGGGAGACAGCAAGATCTATTGGTAAAGGAGAGCTTAACAGAGAGGTTTCGTTATTTCGTAAAGATGAAATAGGTGAGTTGGGTGAAGCATTGAATTCGATGCGTATTGACTTATTGAAAACTCATCATGAGGAAGAGGCTCGTACCGACGAACTAACCCAAGCCAAGGAAATGGCTGAAAAAGCGAATGTTGCAAAGTCCGAGTTTCTCGCCAATATGTCTCACGAGATTCGTACACCGCTGACGGCGATAATCGGTTTTGCTGAAACAACGCTTGAGACAGGGCAGACTATCGAGGAACGGCTGGAAGCGATTGGCATTGTTATCAGAAATGGCAAACACTTGCTGCAGGTCATCAACGAAATACTGGATTTGGCCAAGATAGAATCTGGCAAGCTCGAGATCGAAAAGTTAGACGTTTCCTTGTTTGAACTGGTACAGGATGTTAAATCACTGTTAACGATTCAGGCGCAGGAGAAGGGGCTGGAGTTTGATGTCGAGTATAGCTTCCCTCTGCCGAGGAAGATTGTGAGTGATCCAACTCGGGTGAAACAAATTTTATTAAATCTCGGTAGCAATGCCATCAAGTTCACCAAAAAAGGCAGTGTGACTATCAAGGTGAGTTGCGACTGCGACAATCAGCAGGTGTTGTTTAAAGTGACCGATAGCGGCATTGGAATGTCTCCTAGCCAGCTGAACAAATTGTTTACGCCGTTTACTCAGGCAGACCAGTCGACAACACGAAAATACGGTGGCACCGGACTAGGTTTGTGCATTTCAAAACAACTTGCCGAAATGTTGGGTGGCACAATCAGCGTTGAAAGTGAGGTTGGTGTTGGAAGCGAATTTCAAGCGGTTGTCACGACCGGAGACCTTTCTACACGAGTGTTCGGTCATGACATGTCAGATTTTGTTAAAAGCAATAAGGCCCAGCTAACGACTGGGATTCCGCGTTTAAAGGGCCATATCCTACTTGCTGAAGACACCCCTGATAACCAACGTTTGATCTCACATTATGTAGGAAAAACCGGTGTCCATATCGACATCGCAGATAATGGTGCCCGGGCTTTAGAGCAAGGTCTGGAAAATGAGTACGATCTGATTCTGATGGATATGCAGATGCCGGTAATGAATGGGATTGAAAGTACCCAACAA
>CAMYNQ010000244.1 GCA_947259785.1 uncultured Chromatiaceae bacterium
AGAAAATCCAGAGCATCATTGCTTGGTTTTGAATTGCTTGCTTGAGGGATGGATTGCAGCAATGTATCGATGGGCAACTGCAGATCAACCCCAATTTGGGTTTTGATCAATTCGTTTAAATGTTGGCCGAGGCGTTCACCGCGCAGGTCTAACTTAAAATAGGGCGCGGCTCGGTCTTTACCAAAATCGTGCTGCGGTGCGATGTCCATTTGTACAAAGCCAAAACGCGTCAACAGTATTTGATAAAGCTTGAGTGGGGTTGAGGTGATAAAACAGGCCGGTCTGATCAGCATGGCGGCCAAATCCCTAAACAATACGGCACGAGCACTATTGTCAGCGGGATTGCGCACGTCGATCAATCTGACAAACCAGTTGTTGGTTTGTTCTATGGGGGTCGATAGTTGTGCCAGCTCGGTTGCACCCAAGGCGGCGAAATAATGCTTCACCACCGCTTGTTCTTTAAGGTAGTCGATACTGTCGGCATTGATAGGTAAAACGATGGTCAGGCCTTCGATATGTTTTTTGCTATCGACCAACACACGCACGCAGCCGGGGAACAACTCAATCAATTCACCAAGGTTTAGCAACTCCGGTTCGCGTGGTTCCGAAACTACTTCTTCTTCGATACTTTGATGGGTGCTGCTGTCAATCAATTTGATACAGGTATTGGCAAGCACGCCACGTTCTGTTCGCCACTCACGCATGTAGTCATCGAGGGCGGCGATGTGGCTGGCATCGGCTGGCTCGATTCTTCTTTCATCGTCCTGTTGCTCAATGTCTTCGCTATAGAGTGCGGCACGTACCAGGCTGTCTCCGAGTTGATAAAAAAACTCTTGCAGCGCATTGGCCTTGTCGAATGGGTTGCTCAAATGAATTGCGGCTTGGGCAAGCGTGTGCAAGGTCCGTACGCGTAAGCTTTGATAGGTCTCGGGTGCGCGTTGGGCGAGCTCTTGGCTCAGCGCCTGACGAACCAAGCTATGCATAGACCAGCCGCCGGCCCCACGACGAATAAATGAACACTGCACTAATTGTTGAAATTGTTGCGCTGTAATTTCAGTCGCGAGGATATGTTGCAGCATGTCTTGATTGAAATTGCGTACCAGGGCTGAAGCTTGCACCAACGGGCGCAAATTATCATCGCGCAGTTCGCGCAACCAACGTTGACACAGCTGGCCAATGATATTGCTGTTTTGACTAAATTCTTCGAGTGCCTGTTCGCCCTCTTGCTGCGCCAACAATGTGCCCAGTGATAGCGCCAAGGGATAACCGTCGGTGTAATTCCATAACTGTTGAACCAGTTCATGTGAATCGATGCCATTAAGCTGTAAATAGTTTTGTGTTTGGTCCAGGTCGAAATTGCTTAAGGGAATATGTAATACCAGTTGTTGCCAGGCCGGGTGATTGTGCCAGGCCTTGGTCAGCGCATGGCGGCCGGCAATGATGACGATGCAGCTAGTGGGCAGTTGGGCGATAAATTGCTCGCGTATCCAACTATCCAGATCACCGATATCTTCATAGCTGTCGATGGCGATCACTAGTTGTTGGTTGCCGGCCAGCTGGGTGATTTGTTCGAAGGGATTTGTCACTTCAGTTGCCGGTGGTAATTGGGCCAGCAACAGGCTCAGAAAAACGTCGCTTGAATCGGTAAAATTCACACTATCCAAATAGATGAAATGGGCACCGAGTTGTTGGCTGATGCGCTGGTAGCTGTCGAGTAGGGTGCTTTTACCAATCCCGCCGGGGCCATGGACATTAAGAATCTGCCAGGATCGATTGCCGTTCTTGAGAGCGCTTTCAAATAGCTTCTGCTCAACCTGGCGGCCGACAAACTGCGCCTGTTGCATGCTCTGCAAGCGTTGTCCGATGGTCAATGTGGCTGAGGGTGATTTAGCCGTCATGTTCTTGTGTTGGTAAATGGGCTGGCCGAAGCGGGCCAGTATACTACGCAGGTATACCAAAGGATAATTTCCTCTGAGCGCACCGTTAACTAGAATTCCAATACAGGGGGATCTGGGTAATGCGAAGATTAGGCGTTACCTAATTCATGGTTTTCTAAACATCGGACTACTGCTGATTCGGGGGTATGGATAGGCAGTCAGATAGCTCATTGTGGAGTTGGATTATGGATTCAAAATTGGAACTGTCATTTGAAGATCTGTGTGATCGTTATGAAGAATGTTATGTACAGCACCCTCAGGCGATTGAGGCCTTGATGGCTTTTGAAGGGGTGGTGGGTGTAGGGGTAGGCCCCAAAGAACGCGGCCGTCGCCTGTCGCCGGAACAGCCCTGTCTGGTGGTGTATGTGAATGAAAAACGCCCTGGCAGTTCTCTGGATGCCAGGCAGTTGGTGCCTCTGGAATTTGGTGGCGTGCCCACCGACGTGGTGGAAGTCGGCAGTCGGTTTATCGATGTGCACAACGAATTGGATTCACGTTGGATCGCCAACAGTCAGGTTTCAGCTACGTTCATTAACAATTCAGTCAGTGCAAATTAGTTTTCAATATGAAACAGTAAATTTATATCGCATACAAAAAAGGCTCTAACACTCTGGTGTTGGAGCCTTTTTTATTCCGGCCTTGCGACTCGTGAGCGATCCTTAAAAAATAAATCAGATTATGGGTTTGCGGGAATAAAGTATTTGTGTCAGGATTACCTGAACGTTAGCTGAACAAAAGCATAAGCAGCTAGGGTTAATAATAAAAATAAGCCGCTACTGGGATTGCGGTAATAAAGCTGAAGCGTCCACTTAATACAAATCCGGGGGGAGTTGTTTTGGAGCTTACACAAAGCCTTGTTGGGGAGGCAGACCTGACCGAGCCCGCGGCAACGCGGGCCTCGGACTTTCAACCGGTCTTCGAATTTCGCCACAAAGACGTCCATATTACCATTCTTGGCACTGCCCATGTTTCGCGCAGCAGTGCAGATACCGTTCGTAACATGATTGAAGACGGCGACTATGATGCCGTAGCCTTGGAGTTATGCCCAGACCGCATGCGCGGTTTGTTGGATCCAGATGCGATTACGCGTATGGATATCACTCAGGTCATCCGCAAAGGCAAGGGCGCCATGGTGATGGCCAGCCTGGCCTTGGGTGCCTTTCAAAAACGTATCGCTGATCAACTGGGTGTCGAGCCTGGCGCTGAAATGCGCGCCGCCGTGGAAGCGGCTGAGCCCAAGTCTTTGCCGCTGATGTTGATCGATCGATCCATAGGCACAACGCTGAAGCGGATCTATCGCAATGTTCCCTGGTATCGCCGCATTAAGGTACTGGCCGGCCTGATTGCCAGTGTCATCGCCCGTCGTACCGT
>CAMYNQ010000245.1 GCA_947259785.1 uncultured Chromatiaceae bacterium
GCTCGACTGCAAGCTACCTCCTGGCACGAATTTACATATTATATAGAGTCGCGCCGCCGACAACCTGCCGAGCAGATCTTACCATAACGATAATGGGCATATTAACGGGCCTGCTAGACATTTTCTTTACGGGAAAACCCTCATAGACAGCCAAACCTTGGAAATCCTGTCGAAATACTTAACAAAACCGGTCTATCTTCTAAGCGAACAGCAAAAGTCAGCTATATTTTGTTATAAATAACAATTGGTTACATAGTTGGCACGACTAGTGCTTATTCATCAGCAAAGAATTTATCTTTGTACAGAATTTTAATTTTTCTCTAGAGGAATATAAGAATGAAAAAAGCAGTATTGTTTGGAACCGCATTGTTTTTGGCTGCAGGAACCGCTTCTGCCGCGATCGTTGACTACTCACACAACGACCGCGACCCTGCGATTGCGCTGGATGGATCGCTTCAAACTCTGTTTGACAACAAAGTTTCAGATAGCTCTGGTAACGCGTTTCTTAGCGCAACTAATGACCAGTCGCACGCGGCTTACTGGAGCGAAGCCGATGGTCAGTCTTCAGCTTCTTACCTGATCAGCATGGTAAGCGGAAGCGGTGTCCTGGGTATCTACTCTATCGGAAATCCTGGTGTCGAGCATACTTTCGACCTGGGCGGAATTGACAAGCAAGCTACCTTTTCTATCGCAACCACTGGTGGCTCCGGTTTCAATGCTGGCGACCTTATTGTAGATGGCTCAACATTAGTACCTAGCTTTGGTAGCCTGTTCGGCTTTTTCTTCGATGCGGATGGAAGTGACGCTACAACAAACGATCGATTCTATACTCAAGATTCCGAAAATGGTGGCGATGCACGCGCACTGAGCTACCAACTGGAATCTGGAAGTAGCGTAGACGTTGCGGGTTTCCCCGGCACAGCTACCGGCCTAGGCTCTGATGACTGGATCCTGGCTTTTGAAAGCAGCGCTACCTTTGATCAAAATGACTATCTGGACGGCGTATTTTTGATCAAAGACATGGAAGTACCTGCCCCTGCTACTTTGGCTCTGATGGGTCTTGGTCTGCTGGGTCTTGCTTACAGCAACAAGCGCAAAAAAGCTTAATCGCTTAACGCAGCTGACTCCGAAAGGGGCATATCTTATTAAGATATGCCCCTTTTTCTATTTAGCGCGTTTCAATTTCCACTAACTTATCAAAAAGAGACCCTAGGCTCGCACTCACCTGCTTTTCAACTGACGCGCCAATCCAAGACCAAACATTAAGGCGAACTTAAATTTCGAAAGTATTAGCGCAATGGGGTAATGCTTACGACTTGGACAAACAGTCTAGTGCCCTAAAAAATAATCTGACCGATAATATTAATGGATCGACTCAACAGTGCAGTTAAAACGACAATCTTTACTCATCAAGGTAATATCAGGAAAGTTCTACAATTGATCAAATAATTCTTTTGCCGCCGCTAGCTCGCTAAACTCAATACCGCTGTCTAGTACCTTACCCAACACTTGTCGTGCCTGCCCCTCATCACCCTGTTTATGTAGGACATAGGCATAATGATATTGTATGGAAGGATTCTCAGATCTAATAGCCGCATCTTCAACAAGCTCCGCACCTTCATCCAACCGACCCGACAGAATCAATGCCCAACCATAGGTATCCTTTACAAACACATTGGCTGAGTCTAGGCGATAAACTCGTTTGGCATAATCTAACGCTCGAACCGGTTCATCATTATCCAATAACAGCATAGCAAGATTGTTCAGGGCCTTGGCATGCCCGGGCTCATGATCTAGCACTTGCAAGTAATAGCGCTCTGCCTTGGACAAATTTCGCTCTCGTTGGTACATCAAGGCCAGTCGATACATGGCATCGATATCTTTCGGCTCTCGACTCAAACGGTCCAACAATAGCGCCTCTGCATCTGAAACCTTTTCTTGTTCGATGTAGACCCGTGCCAAAAGCAATACCAACTCACTGCTATCCTGTAGGCTCAAGGCCTTGCGAAAATCTGCCTCTGCCTGGGCCAATCTGCCTTCTTCCTGGTGAGCCAGTCCACTCAAGCGGTAGCCAAGCAATGAATCTGGAAACTGGGTCTTGATGTCGTCAGCAAGATTGAGAACTTCTTTGTACTCTTTCAGGTACAGGCTAACACTGGCTAGCAGGGCCTTGGCCTGCACATAATCCGCTTTCAATGAGACTGCCTTGGCCAGGTGTGGTTTGGCTGTCTCATACATCTTTAGCGCGATTTCGGTTTGCGCCAATTCGACATACGCCGCTGGGGCATTAGGCAGGGCATCCACCAACTGCTGGTTGATGATCAAGGCGTTATCCAGGTTGTTCATCTTGGTATAGATACGCGATAACAACAATAACAAGGCCGGTTCATCGATATGCTGTTTTTTGGCTTCCTCGGCAATTTCTAGCGCCTTACTTGTATTTCCAGCATTTAGGTAATAACGCGCCAAGACCAGCCGTGGCATTAAGATATTACTGTCTGCCGACCTGATCTTTTCGAGCCACTCTGCACCCTTTTCAATATCCCCTCTTTGCTCCGCCAGCTGGGCCATGGCAAACATTGCGCCGGTATTATGCGTGTCAATTTCCAGAACCCGTTCAAAGCCGCGCTTGGCTGCATCAAAGCTCTCAGCCTGCATGTCCATGCGGGCCAGGTTCATGAGCGCAGCAACAGATGAACTGTCTTTGATGACGGCATCTTCAAAGAAACCGCGGGCCTTTAGGGTCTCTCCCGCGCCAAGTTCCACCAGACCAGCCAAAACCAGATAATCGACATGATCTTGGCGCTGGCCAAGGAGCTCTTTGGCCGAGCTGCGTGCCTTATCTATTTCGCGTGCCTGAACATGGGCGATCACGATAGCGGCCTGGGCCTGCTGCTCTCCCGCACCCTTGATACCTTTCAGTTCTTCGATGGCCAGCTGGTAGCTTCCTTGACTGAGATAGGCACGAGCCAACTCCGAGGCAATGCCCGTGTCTTCACCCGACATCAGTTTGGCCTGCTTCATATAGCTGAGTGCGTTGTCACTCTCGCCGATCTGAAAAGACGCCCTGCCCGCCATCATCAGCAGATCAGTATCGCTTTCTTCGGCCAGGGCGGGCTCTAATACATCCATTGCCACTTCGGGTTTGTTAAGTTTCAGATTGGTGGCAGCCAGGAGTTTTCTCGCTGCCATGTTCTCGGGATATTCAGTGAGGTAACGACTCAACTCGACATTGGCCTGTTCATAGTTTCCCTTGCCAAAGTGGGTCGCCCCAAGCAACAACACTGCGGGAAAAT
>CAMYNQ010000246.1 GCA_947259785.1 uncultured Chromatiaceae bacterium
TAAATAAAAGCTGATTTTGGCTATCAAGACCGGCTCAACCGGCCCGATAACCATACATGCTTCGCGCAGCCAGCAATAACCAGGAGAGAGACATGAATAGACTGCAACAATTACAAAGCTTCGGCCAGAGCATCTGGTATGACAACATTCAGCGCAACATGCTCGGCCAGGATGGCGAACTGGTGCAGATGATCAATGCAGACGGCCTGACGGGCGTTACCTCCAATCCGTCAATTTTTGAAAAGGCCATCAACGGCAGCAACGACTACGATGCCCAGCTGGCCGAGTTGTTACAGCAACAGCCTGACATGGACAGCCGCGAGCTGTTCTTTTCGTTGGCAATTCAAGACATTCAACAAGCGGCTGACCTGTTGCTGCCGGTTTACCAACAAACTCAAAGCCGCGATGGCTATGTCAGTCTAGAGGTCTCACCCGATCTGGCCCACGACACCGCCGGCACCATTGCTGAGGCCAAACGCCTGGCCGAGCGAGTCAACCGCTCTAACCTGATGATTAAGGTTCCTTCTACCAAGGCTGGTGTGGTGGCAGTTGAGGCACTCACCGCGGCTGGGATCAGCATCAATGCCACGCTGCTGTTTTCGGTGCAGCGTTATGAAGAGATCGCCCGCGCTTATCTGCGTGGCCTGCAACAGCGTCAGCAACAAGGTCTACCGGTCAACAACATTGCTTCGGTGGCCAGTTTCTTTGTCAGCCGCGTCGACAACCTGGTCGATAAATTACTGGACGGCGCAACTGATCAGTCTCAAGCGACACAATTCAAGGGCCAAACAGCCATTCTCAATGCCAAGGCTGCCTATGCCATTTTCCAAAACCTGTATGCCAACGAGTTTACCGAATTGGCGGCACAGGGCGCGCAATCACAACGCCTGCTCTGGGCCAGTACCAGCGTAAAAAATCCAGACTACAATGATGTACTGTATCTCGAGCAACTGATCGGCCCCGATACGGTCAATACCGTGCCACCTGCTACCTACAAGGCTTATCTTGATCATGGCAACGCCGCGGCCACTCTGGTGGAGGATGTCAGCACGGCGGCACAGCGTCTTGCTGAGTTGGACAAACTGGGAATCGATTTGACTGCAGCAACGCAGCAGCTGGAGGATGAAGGCGTGAAGTCCTTTGATGATGCCTTCCAAACCCTGCTAACGGCTATCAGCAGCAAGGCTCAAAACCTGGCTGCATAATCGCATCACTATCGCGGTTGTTCGTTTCAGCGCAACGATCGCGATAGATTTCCTGCTTGGGTGACTGTGCCCAGTTAGGCTAGAATGGCCCTTTCTCAAGCCGTTGCCCCACATGCCTCTCTGGTCCGACATTGCCGCCAACATCAGCGCCGCTACCGGCAAGACATTCGCCTGTAACAATATGCAGGCCAGTGGTGGTGGCTGTATCAACAGCACCTTTACCGTGTCTGATCACGAGCTGCGCTATTTCGTTAAGCTCAATAGCGCCCAGCTAATTGATATGTTTAAGGCAGAGGCCGCTGGCCTGAAGCAGATTGCTGCCAGCAATTCGATTCGTGTCCCGGCGGTCATCTGCACTGGCATTTCCGGCAGGCAATCCTATTTGGTGCTGCAACATTTGGATTTTGTCCCTGGCGATGTGCACAGCCATCAACAACTTGGTTCTGATCTAGCGCAGATGCATCATTACTATGCCGAGCTGTTTGGCTGGCATCAGAACAATACCATTGGTTCAACACCACAACATAACAAGCAGGGCTCGAACTGGATTGAGTTCTGGCGCAGCGAACGCTTGGCCTATCAATTACAACTTGCTGCAAGCAATGGCTATGCTGGTCAGTTACAAAAACTTGGTGAGCAATTGATTTCTGATCTCGACCATTTTTTCTCTAGTTACTCGCCACAAGCTTCTTTGCTGCATGGTGACTTATGGTCAGGCAACTGCGCCATTAGTGCTGATGGTACCCCGGTGATATTTGATCCCGCCGTCTATTTTGGTGACCGCGAGACTGACATTGCCATGACTGAACTATTTGGCGGTTTTAACAGTCATTTTTACCAGGCCTATCAAGAGCTCTTTCCACTCGATGACGGTTATCAGATTCGTAAGACACTCTATAACCTTTATCATGTACTCAATCATTTGAATTTATTTGGCGGCGGTTATTTAGGCCAGGCTGAATCTATGCTTGGCCGTCTATTATCTGAAATCCGCTAGGAGTTATCACAATGAAGCACAAGAATATTTATAAGGTCATGTTTCACAATCAGGACAAGATCTATGAAATCTATGCCCACATGGTAAATCAAAGCGACATGTTTGGTTTTATCGAGGTAGCGGAGATGATCTTTGGCGAAAAAACTGAGCTGCTGATTGATCCGGCAGAAGAAAAACTGCAAGCTGAATTCTCTGGGGTTGAGTGCAGCTACATCCCCTTAAGTGCGGTCATCCGCATCGACAAGGTCGCTAAACAGGGCAGCAATAAAATTATTTCTACCACTGAAGGTAGCAACATCACTGCCTTTCCTTCGCCAACCTTTACACCCGATAATAAAAAATAATTAGTGCAGCTCAAGCTGCAACATCTTGCCACCGGTCTTGTCGGCCAGGGTTTGATATTGATATTTGGTACTGGGGTTTGATTTGCCAATGGGAATGCTGAAGACCGGAGCGGGTATATCAAGATAATAGATTCGATCATCTGAAGGTTCATCACCCAATAGCACATAGGCGCCGGGGATTGGCGCATTCTCTTCTGCACGGATAAAGGCATCACCAATGGTTTCATTGCTACCAATAAATGGGGCGCCTTTCATAAAACTGTCGAGCATTTCACCCATGGTGCCGTGATAAGTTTCGGCTTTGCCATCTGAAAACCAGGTGACAGCTGTTAGCTTTTTACCGGAACGAATCACTATCACGCGCAACATCGGTACCAGAAAGGTCGCCGCACCGTGCATAGAACCGGTGGCGTCGATGACCAGATGCATGTCCTTGCCGGGTAAATCCTTCAGCCCTTTTACAAACAGGTCAAAATCCTTGCGTCCCTGACCTGAATTCAGACCAACACTTTCCAGCACGATTTCTATCTGCGTATCAGTACCCATGCCGGCCAGCTCATCCAACTCTTTATGCATGCGCTCGTTGACCTGTTCTGCCTCATCAATCTCTTGCTGAAGTTCTTCTATCTCTTTTTGCAGCCGTGGCACCTGCACGGTTTGCTGGACTTTTGAGGTGATGAGAATGGTGACCAACAAAAAGATAAACGTTGCCAGCATCAGCAAGGCAAT
>CAMYNQ010000247.1 GCA_947259785.1 uncultured Chromatiaceae bacterium
CCGTTAGTAAAAGCTTCGTGCAATAAGCGACCCCAACCACCTCCGTTATCATCTTCATCGCGGACCACCGTCCTACCCTCGGCCTTAGCCAACTGCTTACGCGCCATCGCCGCCAACAACAGCCCGACCACGATTGCAGGTGATTCCATCACCGCCAACATAATCAGCGGGTAAGACTCGTACTCAATCCCGGAGTTATCCAAAAAGGCAATCGCTGTAAGGAAGGTCCCGGCACTTACCGAACCATAGTGAGCAGAAATTGCTGCAGCATCCAAAGGGCTGACTTTACGTGTGGCCACCAAGGCAAAATAGCCGATGATTGGGAGTGAAAAGCCAAGGATCAATGCCCACGTTATGGAATTCACGGCCGTCGCCAAATCAGCCTTTGACAGTTCATAACCACCATGTAGACCGATCGCCATCAATAAATAGATGGACAGAACCTTGGCTAAATCAGGTGGGAACTTGAGGTCAGACTTGATTAGTCTTGCAATAACCCCCAAGGCAAAAAACAGCACGGCAGGTATTAACAGGTTGCTGAGAGTAGACATTTTTACGACTCCGGCACTAAGCCTCTGAATAATCTATTTAAGTTGATCTTGGTACAGTTGCCGCCATTATCAAGTCCTTTTATGAAAAGGAGCAAATTGATAAAAACTCTCAACCACATAGATAAAATCTATACAAACGCGATAGAATAACTTTTTATTATAAACCCCCACAAAAACACACAAAATATATATAATTATTTAATATTAACAATATGTTACAAAAATATAATTTCCAAGATTAAAAAGAGACTCATCACCAAATATCGGCATACAAACGTAAGATAAACCACCTTTTCATCAAATACCTCATCAAAGGCTACTAAATACCAAAAAATATGGCCCTGCCTCATAATTCCATAATAATTAAGTTTTCTTTAACAAGTATTAGATAGCAACCATTTTCCAATGAATGAATACACTAACGGTAAACAGCAAAAGACATTACGTATCCATGCCATAGATATTAGTTATGGGGATAATGCTAGGAGCAACACGCAAAAATCAGTTCCCCCAGACGACAATCTCCCCAATCAGTACAAACCAACTGGGGAGATTCATAAGAAACTAACATCGCGTCGAAGACCAGCTAAATAGTTAACTCCTCTACACTCTGCTTATTATGACAGAGCCAATACGATCAATGGCTAAACTTGACCACACGTGTCACTTGGATATCTGAGACAAATACGACGCCGGAATGCTCACTGTAAAAAGGCCCCAGGCCTTCCAGAATAGGATCGACCAACGCCTCAGGCACTGCAGCGATGATCATAATCAGCACATCATCTTCATTAAACATGAGGTGTCCTTGATGAAATCCGTGCGCCCCCTTACCAGACAGATTATTGACGATGGTATATCCTTTAACCCCTGCCCGATCTAATAGATCGGTAACAAAGGCTTTGTGCTCGCCATCGAGGATTATTTCGAGTTTTTTCAGTGGGTTTAAGTTTAGGTTTGTCATATCACGCTGACTCCTCAAGCATTGTTTGATCGACCACGTTGGCGGGACGTGTGTGCCACTGGCCATCTTCGAATATGTAAATCTTTCCAACCTCTGGGTCAATCACCATGAGACGAATCCAACCGTTGCGCACCAGGTGTTTAACCGAAACTACCGACTCTACGGCGCGTTGCGCGTGTTCGAACGGCGCCTCAATCAAGGTAATGAGACGAATAGGTTCATGGTAAGGCTGACCTTCATTCAACACCGTCTGAGAAGGCAAACCAGTACGAAGGTCACTCAAATTACCTGTCATCACACCAAAGCGGCCGGCAACATTGTGGTAGGCCTTGCTACCACTACCAAAGCGCTCGTTATCCACCGCTGAAAAATAGTGTTCCATATTGATCCATTGGCCCACCACCAGTGGGCCAGTGATGATTGTCTCCAACAAGCGGCCTTTAGGGTCGACCTGATAGTCATAAGAATGCAAGAAAGCGCGACCGTCCAAGGCAAACTGCTGGGTCAGATCACGACGACCAATGATGAAATAGGCGTTACGTGACAAGCCCCACTCCGGGCGTACCTGGGACCAGTCCATGGAATTACGTTGTGCAGCCAGATAGGCTTTCGTTGCATTTTTCGGCACTCGCTGTTGCAAAGTCGGTAAGCGCTCTTGCGCGGTCAAGTGTGATGCGGACACCAAACCATTTTTCAAGCGATCCAGGTAAAACAGATGTGACGGCGGCATCATATCGAGATCGTGCAGCTTAAGTTCATCTGTCGTAGTGTTGTGCAAGCCTGGGATAAACCAAGCGTCTTCGGGAATATCGATGCCCATCTTGCGCAGGCGCGCACGCACTTCCGGCTTATTACCCATTTGTGCAATCACGCGGGCACTGACCAAACCATGGTTACCACCACAGGCCCCGCAATCCAGCGCAGACTCGTAAGGATTATTTTCAGAACAACTACCGTGCCCCATAACGAGGATAAGGCGGGAAAACTCTTTGGTGAGGCCAATGGCACTTAAAGCGGCACTGACAAAATTGGCTTGCTCGTCAATAGAAAAACCAATGCGCGCCAGTTGCTCCATTTGCAAATCCGCAAATGAGGCATTGATGCGATAACCTTCCTGCAAACGCGTCACCAATTCAGCCAACCGTGCTTCGCTGATACTCAACTCGCGCAACAGTTCACCTGTTTCCTGCGGGTTTTCCATCGCCCTCTCACGCAGCCCACGAATCATATCATCGGTAATTTGCTCAGGTTTAAAGCCAAGTTCCTGCTCTACCGCCTTGATAATCACCGCACGTTGTACGGTACGCACTACCGAATCGGCTTGCTCGCGGCTCAACTTATCTAACAGAAGCAGGGTCGAGGGTTTATCGTCGTGAAAACGCTTACGCCAAGTATTATAAGACTTGGGCGCGATAGTTTTACCGATCATATCCAAACCAAACAAAAGGCCAATCGCTTCAACCGTAACAAACGGCGACACCACTGACTCTTTCAACTCGTGCATCGCGTGTTCGAGTGCGGTCAGCGCAGCGGTATCTTCAGAAACACCGCCTGTAGTCACTTCCAACACCACATTCTTTGGTGTGACGATAACTGGGGCAAGATGCGTCTCGCTACCTTTCCCCAACTCCATAAAGCTGACCGGCACACCAAAGAAACCAGCAATACCGAAAGTTTGATAATCGCCAACCCCTTCTAGCTGACGACGCACGCGTTCTGAACGGGTATCGATACAAAACAGCGCCTGAGCAAATG
>CAMYNQ010000248.1 GCA_947259785.1 uncultured Chromatiaceae bacterium
GGCCAAGCAGGATGCGACCGATGAGTGTGGTTGGCTTTTCTAAGTTGTCCATGATGTTTTCTCCTTGGTTGACTGTTTGTGTAGGTAATTATGGTTGAAAAATTTAGATAAAAAAGTGCAAATATTTGCTAATAACTATCTAATTTATAGATAATAGGTCTATGAATAATCCTAGGGTTTCATTGGAGCAGTGGCGCGTCTTACAGACGGTGATAGATCAGGGTGGGTTTGCCCAGGCGGCTGAGCACCTACATCGTAGTCAGTCATCGGTAAGTTATGCCGTGGCCAAGTTACAAGAGCAGTTGGGACTGCCGTTGCTGCAGATCGAGGGGCGCAAGTCCAGGCTGACGCCGGCGGGCGAGGCGCTCCTGAACCGTTCGCGACAGCTGGTCAATGATGCTACCGAGCTAGAGGCCTTGGCGCATACTATGGAGCAGGGCTGGGAACCGGAGGTACGGCTGGTGGTTGATGCCGCCTTTCCCAGCGGTTATCTGATGGCGGCCTTGAAGCAGTTTGTGCCCCTGAGCCGTGGTACGCGGGTGCAGTTGAATGAGGTGGTGCTGTCCGGGGCCGATGAGGCCTTGATCGAGGGCCGGGCTGATTTGGTTATCGGTGCCCAGGTACCGCAGGGTTTTCTCGGTGATCAATTGATCGAGGTTGAATTTGTGGCCGTGGCTCAGCCGGATCATGCTTTGCATTGCCTGGGCCGAGAACTCGGCAATGATGATCTACGACGTGAATTACAGGTAGTGATTCGTGATTCTGGTTTGCATATGAAACGTGATATGGGCTGGTTAGGCTCTGAACATCGCTGGACAGTGACCAGCATCGACAAGGCGGTGGAGGCCTTGCTCAGCGGCCTGGGGTTTGGCTGGGTGCCCATGCATCAAGTGCAAAGTTATATTGAGCAGGGAAAACTAAAGCCACTGCCGATGAGCGAAGGTCAGCGCCGCCATGCTTATCTGTACATGATCTTTGGCCAGCCAGGGCGGATTGGCCCGGCAACAAAAAGGCTGGCTGAAATCCTGCGGGAGAATTGTTGTAATGAGTGATGATGTGAAGCCTTGTCCCTGTGGCTTGGGCAATGATTACAGCCAGTGTTGTGGGCGATATATTGATGCGGGCGAATTGCCTGAGCGGCCTGAACAATTGATGCGCTCGCGTTACACCGCCTTTGTCATGCAAAACAGTGCTTATCTGCAACAGAGCTGGCATGAAAGCACTCGCCCTGTGCAACTTGAATTTGAGCAAGGTGTTAGCTGGTTTGGTCTGCAAATTGTTGATTGCCAAGCCGGCAAGGTAGATGATGAGGCTTGGGTCGAGTTTATCGCTCAATTTAAGGGTAATGATCGTTTACAATCTTTGCATGAGCGTAGTAGGTTTGTAAGAGAGCAGGGTCGCTGGCAGTATGTAGATGGTCAGATCCATCAACAGCCAGGCGCTGAAAAGATCGGTCGAAATGCTCCCTGCCCCTGTGGCAGTGGTAAGAAGTTTAAACGCTGTTGCGGATAGGTGTTTTTCAGCTTAAGGGATTGATATGAGCCAACGTTTGACTGACGAGGAAATCGAAGAGGTTGAAGCCCGGGTCGAGGTGTTGAGGATTGAACATCGTGATCTTGACGATGCCATTGCTACGCTTCAAGAGCAGGCTTTTATTGACCCAATGCAGATGCGGCGCATGAAAAAGCGCAAGCTCTTTATCAAAGATATGATTAATAAACTTGAAAGCATGCTGATTCCAGACATGCCCGCCTGAGTAAAAAACATGAGCAAAAAAATAACCAAAACAGATGCCGAGTGGCAGGCGCAACTAACGCCTGAACAATATCGTGTTGCCCGTCAGGATGGCACCGAGATGGCCTTTTCGGGTGAGTATTATGACCTGAAACAGCAGGGTAGTTATCAGTGCATCTGCTGTGGCATACCTCTATTTATCTCTGATCAAAAATATGACTCGGGCAGTGGCTGGCCCAGTTTTTGGCGGCCTGTTGATGCGGCTAATATTGAAGAGCGAATTGATCAGAGTCATGGCATGCAACGAATAGAAGCCAGGTGTTCGAGTTGTGATGCCCATCTTGGCCACGTCTTTAAGGATGGCCCTCAGCCGACCGGACTGCGTTACTGTATTAATTCTGCCTCACTTCAATTTAAGCCCGACTAGTCAATGCCCTTGGTTGAACTAAGCGCAAAAGAACTGCTGAGCATTATTACCCACGTAAAACAGTGGGTAGTAAATCTGAGTAGAGCAAAAGAGCAGCGCAAGTTGGAATCAAAAAAGGCCCTGCGGGCGGTAATCTCGGTGGTTAGGGAAACCACCGTCTATTTGCGCGGCCTGAAAGAGGGGCATCAAAAGTCGATAGAAAAGGAAGAACGTCTGTCACTGAGTTGGACGCAATTGGCCTTTGCTCTAGAAGACCTGGGCCTAAACAAGCTAGCCAGCCGCTGCAGCATTAAGGGGCGTTACTGGGCCAACCCGGCTGACTATGATCAGGATTTCCTAGAGCGCGCTGGGATGCGTCTGGCTGACATTGAACGTATGGCGCAGGGTAGTCTGAAAGAGCTGGGTAGGTAATCTCGGCGCCGGCTTCAAACCATTCGAAAACTCAACTTTATCCGTTTTCTGCCGTAACTTATTGTAACAACGTAAGTTTTGAGTGCTGAGCGCAATTGCCTGAATGTTGAGTAAGTCTTTAATTTCAATCACTAATTTTGCTTGCCCGAGGCGATGGTCTTGTCATGGGCTTGTATTGCTGTGTCTATTGGTTCTGATTGGGCCGGCGAATGCCGCCTCTTATGTGCTGCCAAACAAGGATGATGTTATCGGTCAGGTGCAATATGCCCGGGCCAAGGCTTCTGAGACCTTGTTAGGTATTGCCCGCCGCTATGATGTGGGTTTTAACGCCATTAAGGCAGCAAACCCGGGGCTCGATCCCAAGCGTTTGCAGCAGGGGCAGCGAATTGTGATTCCATCACGACATATTTTGCCCAAGGGGCCGCGTAAGGGGATTGTTATCAATATTGCCGAGCAGCGTTTGTATCACTATACCCGTCCTGAAGAGGGGCCAGCCTTGGTGAATACCTATCCGGTCAGTATCGGTCGTGATGGAGGTTCTAAAATATTGGGCAATTACAAGATCACCCAGCGTATGCGCAAGCCGAATTGGGAGGTGCCGGCCTCGGTAAGAAAAAATACAGGTCTGCCTGCTATTGTTCCACCGGGTTCAAAAAATCCCCTGGGAGAATATGCGATGAAGTTGGAT
>CAMYNQ010000249.1 GCA_947259785.1 uncultured Chromatiaceae bacterium
AACTGCGCCCTGGCGATTACAACACTGACAGCCTAGGGGAAGGCAACGATGCCATGCTGCTGTCCTCCATGACCAACCAGGAATCACCTGAGAACATCAAGAAACTGCTACAGAAATGCTATGACTCCATGAACAAGGATGGTGTCATCATGATTCAGGAACAACTGCTGCATGCAGACAAAAAAGGCCCACAACTGGCCGCCCTGATCGGCGTCAACCAAGTCATCAACACCGTCGCTGGGGCTTCTTATTCAACCACCGAGATGGAAGACATTCTGCGTGAAGTCGGCTTTGTGGATATCAAATCAGAGCAAATGGCCGAGCCCAGCCCCTTCATCATGGTCAGCGGCTACAAACGCTAACCACATCATGAATAATACAAAGCCGCGGTCTCAACAACCGCGGCTTTTTTGTTTACAGCCTACCCCGCCGGTCCTGGAGCAAAAAGCCTTTTAAAGTTTCAGGATAATCGCGCGCCACCGCCAACACCTTAAACAACTCTCCCATTTCGTTGGGTAAGGTGAGTTTTTTAACCTGCTGGGTGACCTCCATATAGGCCCGAACATCGCCTTGATCCTGCTCCGCCAGCAACTCACCCAATCCTGTTGCCAATAGAAACTGGGCCTGACTAGTGTAGCCCATTACGTCCAGACCGGCCTCCTGAGCTGCATGTGCCAGCGCAGTAAAATCTACATGGGCGGTAATATCCTGCAGACCCGGCAGAATCAATGGATCACCGTGAGCACGGTGGCGATAATGACACATCAACGTGCCGGTGGTGCGATCCTCGTGGTAATACTCATGCTGCGGAAAGCCATAATCAATGATCAGGGCAACACCCTTTTCCAGCATCGCAGCCAAACTATTGATCCAAGCGGTCTGCGCTAGATTGATCTCAGTCAGATAACCGGGACAAAACACCTCACCACCCAACTCCTCCGTTAAGGCATTAATGCGTTGCTGCAAGGCTGCCGAGGCCAGCGGTCTGTCCTGCCAAACAAAATCAGAGCCATTGTCTCCGACAAATCGCTCAACCAGACCATCCTCTTTAAACTGGATCAGATGAACCGGCATGGCATCGACTACCTCGTTGGCTAGGATCACCCCCTGAAAACCAGATTCAGGCAGACCATCAAGCCAATAGACCCGCTCCAGCAAGTGGGGAGCACGCTGCTTGATGGTTTGTTGTTGGCGCTGCTTCAGGTCAGGGCTCAATTCAAGGATGAAATATTGCCCCGGCAGCGAGTCAAGCCGTTCCAATTCCAACAACACCTCACTGGCCATGGCGCCGGTGCCGGCACCGAACTCAAGGATATCGCCAAAACCAATGTCGGTCAGCACCTGCTGGCACTGGTGTGCCAGACACTGGGAAAACAACGGCGACAATTCTGGCGCTGTAATGAAATCACCGCCTTTACCAAACTTACGCGCCCCAGCGCTGTAATAACCCAGCCCCGGTTGATACAGGGCCATCTCCATAAACCGGGCAAAATCAATATCACCACCGCCGGCATCAATCTGCTGACGAATTTCTACAATGAGTTGATCACTGTGTTGTTGCGCCAATTCATCTGGCAAGGGTAAATCCGTTGATACCTGTTGCATCAAAATTCCCGTTCACTAAACAATCAGTTAAAGTGTGCACAGTCTATCCGAATCAGGCCCAGCCTGCATTTTCACCATAGATCGTTGCGAGGACGTCTAAGGTGCTGAAGGTTTGTGGCGCACGGGTCGGAGGACGAGGAAGGCATACTTGACAGTCTGTCGAGGAGCCCAGAGAGAGTACGCCGCGAAGATTCAGTGCGTTAGGCGGCCGCAGTAGATTAATGGTGAAAAATGCAGGCTAATATTCGATGAACAACCAAACAGATCTAACCGAAGAAGTTGCCCTGATCACCGGCGCTGCCCACCGTATAGGTGCTGAGATAGCACGCCAGTTACATCGCGCCGGGATGAACATCGCTCTGCATTATCGCCACTCCAAAGACAAAGCCGAGGCACTGGCGGCAGAACTAAATAAGCAGCGCCCTGATTCAGTGATATTGATTCAAGCTGACCTGCTTAAAACCATGACTCTGCCTGACGTCATTGCTGCAGCAAGCAAGCCCTGGCAACGCCTGGACGTGCTGATCAACAATGCTTCGACTTTTTATCCGACCGAAATTGGCAAGGCCACTGAGGCAGACTGGGACGACCTGATCGGCAGCAATCTGAAGGCGCCATTTTTTCTGGCCCAGGCAGCCGCACCTGAACTAACAAAACACAACGGCTGTATCATCAACATCATCGACATTCATTCGCAGCGACCCATGAAAGGCTTCCCTATTTACAGTGCCGCCAAAGCTGGTTTGGCCATGCTGACCATGTCACTGGCGCGAGAGCTGGGGCCAGACGTGCGTGTTAACGGCGTTGCCCCTGGCGCCATCCTCTGGCCCGAGCATGAACTTGAACCGCAGGCCAAAAATGAAATTCTCGACCGCACCGCCCTCAAGCGCCAGGGGGCACCTGCGGATATCGCCAAAACAGCCCTATTTTTAATTAGAGATGCCGATTACATCAGCGGCCAGATTATCAATGTTGATGGTGGTCGCACACTGAGTTTCTAGCAACAGCGCTTATTGCCACTCAAACTCAACCGCCCAGAGCGACTGACTGTTTTTATCGTAAGCCTGCCATATGGCCGCAATTGTCTGATTGAACTGCGGATGCACCACCTCAGCAGCCACCTCGGCCAACGGCCATAGCACAAAGGCATTTTTACTGATCTCGTCACGTGGAATATTCAGGCTATCGTCATTGATAATGACATCACCATACAACAACAGATCAAGATCTATGGTGCGCGAACTGAATTTCGGACCCTTGCGGTCGCGGGCATGATCGTCTTCGATGCGGCGCAGCTGCTGCGCCACCTCATGAACATCCTGACCGGTCTCAAAACCAACCACCAGGTTGTAGAAGTTTTCGCCCTCAAAACCTACCGCCTCACTTTCATAAACGGTTGAAACGATTAACTCGGGGTGATGCCTGCGCAGACCCTGTATGGCTGAACGGATATTGACTACTGGCTCAATATTACTGCCGACACTGATGTAAACCCATGCCATCTAAACCATGTCTCCGCGTTCGATGATGACACCCACATCGACTGCGGCAGACACCGCCCCCTTCTTGTTGAGGCGCAGGCGCACCCAGGGCACACTGAACTCTTCACGAATGATTGCAACAACCCGCTCGG
>CAMYNQ010000250.1 GCA_947259785.1 uncultured Chromatiaceae bacterium
CTTTTTTAAACGTTGAAGGCGAATCTTCACCCCAGTTACTGGTCCCTTCGGGACATACAATCAAATTCGCCCCGTTGCGCAAATAGTCCCCCGCCGTTTGGGTAAAACTTTTCCGCCTCGCATCTACTTCCTCTTTGGATTCCAATAAGGCTTCAGACTCGGAGGTGTAAACATAGATGTGTCCGAGCCGATCATAGTAGCTATGATGAGCATGTTCCTCCCCCCTTCCCCGTCGCACGACACGTATACCGCTCTCACCATATTTTGGTTCGAGGATCATTGCGCTGACAAAGTGGGTGTCGAGCGAAAACTCAAAGCCATTGGCCAAGGCATGATAGGGATGACTGATCAGATGATTCAAAATGAATATGTTTCCACCTTTATCAGGTAGGTGTTCGACGCCTTGTATGGCGTAGCGAGAAATCTCAAACACACGTTTAAATCCCTGACTGCACAGAAATCGGACATAGCTCGGATCCTTTTCCAACGGCGCTTGGGTTACTGCCTTGTAGACGTCATGCAGACCCTCGTAAAAATCCAGTTCACGGGAAAGCTCCGCCAGTACATCAAGGCACACCCCGGCTAAGCAACGCTCAAGTCGCGAGCCGTTTAGGTTGACATCCTTCAGACAGGCCAAGGCATCGGCATGGGTCAGGCGGCAGGCCAGCAGGTGAGGTAATTTATATAATCTAGAAGAGACACCGAGCTGAGGGCTTACTTGGCTCAGCAGGTTTTGAATGACGATATGTTCCTGGTCTTGACCCTGCGCAGCCAGTTGAATTCGAAGCGTACGCATACGTGCGCTTAACAACCACAACATCCTTTTTTCCAGGGCAAAGCCAAACTGTGGTTGCGCGAGTTTCAATTCGACTATTTTCGAACGCTTGATAGACAGCAAGGTGACACCTGTGATGGCCGTAGCCGACTCTTCATGTGTCTCGGTAAGACTAAGCGCGGCCGTTGCTACAATCTGCCCAGGGATACTATAAGACCTAACAAACACCTCCGCATTATCATTGGTGTCGTTGGCAAATACGGCGACAGCACCTGAGGCCAGTATCAACATGCAGTCTGACTGTTCGCCTTGCTTAAAAATGGTATCGCCCTGTTGAACATGGACCATCTCAACAACATCGGCCAAGCGTGTATGAACACTCTCGGGGAAAGCTTCAAAAAACAGCGACCGGCCGAACACTTCGTTAACGTCTCTTGTCTTCAGGTTTGCCCCTGTCGCGGCAGGAATTCTCTTGGCCAAGGCCGACAGTAATACGTCAGAGGAACTGGGAGATGCTGAAAGTTGTTTTCGCACCTCAGATGCAATGGGCATCACGGTCTTCAGGACATAAGAATAAAAGGACTGCCCCGCAACAAGCTCGGCCTGCAACCGTGAATCCAATTCAGCGATTGACCATCGATACAATAGGCATGGCGTTTTGGCACGTGCACTGGTGGCATATCGTGAAGGTGATGAAAAGCCGGACCAGCCCAGCGGAAAATAAGGCGTAGAAATTCTACCGACCAACACATCGCGCGCACTACCCTCAAAGGCGATGCTATGTTCTATCTCCCCGTCAATAATAAAATAAATATACTTGGCCGGATGAAGTTGCTTAATAATGACCTCACCGGATTCAACACGAACCTCTTCCGCCAACACCCGCCATTGATTTAAAAAAACATCCGATGGGTTTTTTGGCCAAATTAGCTTAGACAGACTGTCCAATTCCTGCATTGAGTTCTCCAAACATCATTACAATTGACAGCAAAATGTTTTATTCTTTTTATCACATTATCTATTAATGTGATCGCTTCGATTACAACCATTAAGCCCTTTATACGTAGCAGTATACGTGCCAACGAAAGTTACTCATGATGAATGACAGCGTTTCTATAGACAAACCGAAAGACTTTGAAACATTCTGGCACAAGACCTTAGCTCAGCTCGCACAAATTGAGTGCGATGTCACAAGCGACTATCAAGAAACACGCGATGGAGTAGAACATCATCGTGTCAGGTTTCGCTCTTGGGCCAATACGGAAGTATATGGATACAGTTTGCACCGAAATGATGCGAATAAACGACCGTTAATCATCTACACTCACGGCTACAACGGCTGGTGTGAAACCGTATGGAGTTGGGTGCAGCAGGGATTTAATGTGTTTGGTTTCGATACGCGCGGATTTGGGCAGTCCTCGCTGCCTGTGCACAAAGATGGCTGGATACTCACTGGAATAGAGTCAGCATCGCACAGCATTTTACGTGGTGCAGTCTGCGATTACCTTCGCGCAGCCGAGGTCGCTAAACAACTATTCTCCGACAACACTGATCGAACCCTCTTCTATGGCTTCAGCTTCGGCGGCGCAATGGCACTGATGGCCGAGGCCCTCAGCCAATCTTCCGATATGGTCGCGGCTGGTGTGCCTTCGTTTGGCTGGATGCAAGGCCGGCGTAGATTGGTCAAACGCGGCTCGGGAGATGAAGTTAACCGTTATATCGACTCGCATCCTGGTGCGGAAGATCGCACCATGCGAACCTTGTCGTATTTTGATACCGCCAACTTCACACCGATGATTCACAGCCCCTGTCTAATTGGGCTTGGCCTGGAGGACGATGTGGTACCCGCTGAGACCGTACGCGTGCTCGCCGAGAGGATAGCCGGTCCGGCGATCATTCGGGAATTTCCCGTCAGCCATAGCGATCTATCGGAAGAATCCCTATGGCAGAATTTTGAAACGGAGTGGCAACAGGCATTGCTTAGCGGTCACTTTCAAAAGACGTAAACGCTGGCTTATATTTCTCGCTACGCAATGGGTTTAAGGAACACCGACAAAGGCATGGCAGCCTTGTCGGTGTTTTTGGTTTATGCCCGCCGACGGGACAAACCTGCCAGACATAGTAGCGCCAGGCATACTTCGCCAAGACCAAAGGCCGCAACACCACCTGCTGACTCGTCATCCTCTGAGTTTTCCGATGATGAATCATCTGCCAACAATGCCCCCTCAGTTAGGCTGCTGTTTGCAAGCGCGGCATCTTCTGAAGAAGGAGTCTCAACAACACTGACTGTAACGTCCACTATTGTTTCCTCAGTGACTGGCGAGGATACAACTGTTGAATCGCCTTCCTCTTCGGCAGCGGTCTCTTCCATAGGAGTGGATTCCTCAACAGGATCGCTTTCTTCGCTAGCGCTGTTATCTTCAGCAGGATCAGTTTCCACGCTAGATTCATTTTGCTCGG
>CAMYNQ010000251.1 GCA_947259785.1 uncultured Chromatiaceae bacterium
AAAGAAAAAGACGGTAAAAAAGAAAAAGTAGCTCTTCTATAAAACAGCCGAAATAAAAAAAGGGGAGCTTAGCTCCCCTTTTTTTATTTCACTGTATCTTTATTAGCTAGCCAGCTGTACTGAGATACTGTTGCTGCTATGAGTAATACGATTATCCCGGTCAACATAGATCAGACTAGGCTTGAAATCAGCCAGGGCTTCCTGCTCAATACCAACATAGGCACAGATAATCACCAAGTCGTTAACACTAGCCTTACGTGCCGCAGCGCCATTAATGGAAACAGTCCCTGAACCCGCCTCAGCGCGAATCGCGTAGGTAGAGAAACGCTCACCATTATTGATGTTGTAGATATGAATCTGCTCATACTCATGGATACCGGCCGCATCAAGCAACTCACTATCGATGGCGCATGAACCTTCGTACTCCAACTCGGCATGAGTAACACGGGCACGGTGCAATTTTGTCTTCAGCATCATATGCTGCATAGACTACCTCCTGAACTAAAACTTGCAGATTACGGCAAGGCCGTAAAACGACACCTATTCTACCAATGAACAGTCTAAGTTGTCGATTAGACGGGTTTTTCCCAGTTTGGCAGCAGCTAATACAATCAACTCTGGCATCCCCGGCTCCGCAGCTTGCAAGGTGTCAGCCTGGCGAATAGTGAAATATTCAGGCACAAAACCAGCTGCCACCAAAAACTCCGCACCTTCCTGCTCCAGGGCCACGTAATCACGCCGCCCCTGTTTCAGCCCCTGCGTCACCTGCTGCAAGGCTTGGTGAAGTCTCGGGGCAATCTCACGCTCTACAACACTAAGATAGCCATTACGTGAACTCATCGCCAGCCCATCCGCCTCACGCTTGGTAGGCACAGCAACAATCTCGATGGGAAAACAAAGATCGGCTACCATGCGTCGAATCACCTGCAGCTGCTGATAGTCCTTTTCACCAAACAGAGCGCAATCCGGCTGAACCATATTAAACAGCTTGGCCACCACTGTCGCTACACCGCTAAAGTGACCCGGACGCGACTCAGCGCACAGACCTTCTGATGCTTCCGGCACCTCAATTTGACTGGCTACCCCGTGTCCGTGGGGATAAACCTCTTCCACCGACGGGGCGAATAATAGATCAATCGCCACCTGTTCAAGTTTTACAGAATCTGCCGCCAAGGTACGCGGATAACTATCAAAATCCTCACCGGGGCCAAACTGCATTGGATTGACAAAGATACTCACCACCACCCTGTCGGCATGCTGTTTCGCCTGCTCAACCAAGGCCAGATGGCCGGCATGCAGATTACCCATGGTCGGCACAAAGGCAATACGTTGCCCATGCTGACGCCAAGCCTTAATTTGCCGCCTGAGCTCGACAATCGAATTAACCGTTTGCATTAACGGAACCAGTGCTGCTCATCTGGAAAGGCTGCCGCCCTGACTTCGGTGACATAATTACCGACGGCCTGAGCAATTGATTCTGAGCCAAGCATATAGTTCTTACTAAACTTAGGCACTTTACCCGCTGTAACACCGAGAATATCGTGCAACACCAGCACCTGGCCATCGCAATTAACACCCGCCCCAATCCCAATCACAGGAACCGACACAGCCTTGCTGATTTCTGTCGCCAAGGCCTCAGGCACACATTCGAGCAGCAGTAGATCCGCACCAGCAGCTTCAAGCGCCTTGGCGCTATCCAGCATCGCCTTAGCAGCATCGGAATCACGCCCCTGAACACGATACCCACCGATCTTATGCACGCTCTGCGGCTGCAACCCAAGATGGGCGCAAACAGGGATACTTCTGCGCGCCAGCTCGGTAACTATTTCCAGCTGCACACCACTGCCTTCCAGTTTGACCACCTGAGCACCACCCTCCTGCATCAGGCGAGTGGCATTCACTAGTGCCAGATCAACCGTCGGGCAGGCCATAAACGGCATATCCACCATTAGCAGCGCCGCCTCATTACCTTTGGCAACCGCCTGACTGTGATAGACCATATCCTCCATGGTTACCGGCACCGTGGTGTTATGCCCCTGGATCACCATGCCCAGAGAATCGCCCACCAAGATCACATCGACACCAGCATCATCCAGCACTCGGCCAAAACTGGCGTCATAAGCGGTCAAACAGGCAATCTTTTCCCCTTGCGCCTTCATCTCGCGCAAACGGCTTAATGTCACAGCCCGGCGGTGTTCAGCAGTCATGAGAGATATCCTCTATTTACTTAACTCGAATGGCAGCGGATTGAAGAAGTGGCGACCGCTACTGACTTTGGAGACCTGCTCCAGCAAGGCATTGTAATCCATATCGCTGTCGACTAGATTGATCTCGGCGGCATTGACGATCAGCAGCGGTGCATCGTTGTACTGATGAAAAAAACGGGCATAGGCATCGACCAAACGCTGCAGATAATCAGCATCGATGTGCTGCTCATATTCACGATTGCGTTTATGAATCCGCTCCAGCAAGACATTCACTGGTGCCTGAAGGTAGATCACCAGATCCGGCTGTGGCGTATCTAGGGCCAAATGCTGATAGGCCTGATCGTACAACTTCAACTCTTCATCATCGAGGGTTAGCTGCGCGAACAACTTATCTTTTTCGATAAGGAAGTCCGCCACCCGTACCGGCCGAAACATATCGCCCTGGCGTAAGGCCTGCACCTGCTGAGCACGCTGAAACAGAAAGAACAGCTGAGTTGGCAGCGCGGCGGCCTTGGGATCTTTGTAAAAACGCTGCAGGAACGGATTCTCATCCGCCCCTTCCAACAACAACTCGGTATTAAAGCTTTGCGCCAAACGCTTGGCCAGACTGGTCTTACCCACCCCAACCGGGCCTTCAACAATAATATAACCGGGATCTTCCTGGCTCATAAGCAATCAATCCAGCCGCTGCAGGCTGACCTCAGGACAGGCTATTAACAAATCAGCCAAAACTTGCTTGGTTGGCAATACCAACGCTGGGGCAATTTCAAATAATGGCTGTAATACAAACACGCGCTCGGCCAGGCCTGGATGAGGCACAACTAGGTTTTCACTATCAATAGTTTGATCGCCATACAGCAGTAGATCAAGATCCAGGGTGCGCGGCCCCCAGCGCTCTTTTCTGACCCGCTGATGCAACAACTCGAGCCTTTGCAACTCTGACAACAAATCATCTGCGGCCAAACTTGTTTCTAACTCAGCAACGGCATTAATGTAATCCGGCTGATTAGC
>CAMYNQ010000252.1 GCA_947259785.1 uncultured Chromatiaceae bacterium
CGCGCTTGAACGGACCATAGTGATCAAAGACGCTGTAGATCAGACCAGAACCCTGTGTCGCAGTCAGGAACTCAGTACGAAAACCGATCAGACCACGCGCCGGCATGATGTAGTCCAAACGCACACGGCCATGACCATCGGGCACCATGTTTTTCAGGTCAGCACCACGCATACCAAGCTTCTCCATAACGCCACCTTGATGCTGCTCTTCAACATCAGCGGTGACCTGCTCGTACGGTTCCTGTGCTTCACCATCAATCTCGCGAATGATAACTTCTGGACGAGAAACACCCAGCTCAAAACCTTCACGACGCATGTTTTCGATTAAAACCGACAGGTGTAATTCACCTCGACCAGAGACGCGGAACTTATCTGGATCAGAACCCTGCTCAACACGCAGCGCCACGTTGTGAACCAGCTCTTGATCGAGACGTTCTTTAATCTGACGTGAAGTGACAAACTTGCCATCTTTACCGGAAAAAGGTGAGTTATTCACCTGGAAAGTCATGCTCACGGTTGGCTCATCAACTGACAACGGCGCCAGGGCTTCAACTGCATTGGGATCACACAGGGTGTCCGAGATATTCAGTGGATCCAGACCGGTAAAACAAACGATATCACCGGCTTGCGCCTCATCAACTTCAACACGCTCCAAACCCATGAAACCATACAATTGTAGGATACGACCGTTACGACGCTGGCCTTCAGTATCAACCAAGGTGACCTGGGTATTGTTCTTCACCCGGCCACGGGCGATACGACCAATACCAATCACACCGGTGTAGCTGTTGTAATCCAGCTGTGAAACCTGCAGCTGGAAGGGGTCTTCCAATTCAACCTGGGGCGGATGAACATTATCAACCACTGTTTGCAGCAGTGCAGTCATATCGCCATCGCGAACGTCAGGTTCCATGCCGGCAAAACCACTTAGACCTGAGGCATAAACGACAGGAAAATCGAGTTGCTCATCGGTAGCACCCAAACGATCAAACAGATCAAAGGTCTGATCCAAGGCCCATTCAGGACGCGCCGCCGGACGGTCGATCTTGTTCACTACCACGATAGGCTTGAGGCCACGAGCCAGCGCCTTTTCCGTCACAAAACGGGTCTGAGGCATTGGACCTTCTACAGCATCGACCAGCAACAATACTGAATCAACCATTGACAAGACACGCTCTACCTCACCACCAAAGTCGGCATGTCCGGGGGTGTCAACGATGTTGATGTGATACTCGCCCCACTTAATTGCAGTCGGCTTGGCCAGGATGGTGATGCCACGCTCTTTTTCCTGGTCGTTGGAGTCCATCGCGCGCTCTGCCAGCTGGACCCGATCACCAAGCGTGTCGGACTGCTTCAGAAGTTGGTCAACCAGGGTCGTTTTACCATGGTCAACGTGAGCAATGATGGCGATATTACGAAGATTCTCGATCACGGTGGGTGTGCCTCAGAAATTCAGAAAATGAGTAATGCTAAAAATGACGCGCGATTATAGCCTAAATCACGCCATTACGCCCGTATTTAGTCCGCCCCCAACAATTGTCATAAAACTTTCATTGCCCTGCATCAGCTTTGTCACAGAAGCGGAGTAAAAATCATTAACAATCCACTGACATTGAGACCCGACATGAAATTCATTATCAAAGAATGGCCAGACAAGAGCGCCACCCTGATGACCGAAAACGGTTACAGCCTGGCAACATTCGACACTTCGATGGAGGCACAACTAGCCTGTGACGAGTGGCATAAGATTCACAGCGAACACCGCAATACCGAATGGGATCCCCCTATAACAGAGGCGATCCACGCCTAGTCGGTTGACAGCAAAAAAACCCGATTTTGTCACCTGAAAATAAAAAGAAGGCGCCACCAATGAGTAAAGTGGCGCCTGAATAAACTGAGAAATCCTCAGTTAGCGACGGCACTCACCATGAGTGGCCAGTCATAGCTGCCAGGAGAAAGCAGCTTGGGCAGAATAAAACGATAGCTAAGGCGTTTGGTTTCCTTGCTGGAAATATTGTCCTGATGGATATAGCCACTGCCATTGGATAGCAGTGTTGTACGGTTCTGATCCATCACCCAGATTTCAGAAAATAGGTGGCTGCCTGCCTCAAAGCTGAGGTAGTAACCATCGCGGCTATTGCTGTACACATCAAGCACAGTGGCCTGATCAAGCTCCACATAACCTCTGGCAATATCGGCGGCGGTGATATTGATTATCCCTGTTTGAGAAACCAATGTGGCATTAAAAACGGCATTGACCCTGGCATGGGCCTGTAAGTTTGCACCAGACTTGCTTGCAAGAGCCTCCGAAGAAACCATGATTAGCAACAGATTGATGAAACAGAGAGTGCAAATAAAGTTTTTCATATATTTACTATATGAAAAAAGCGTGCCAGTTCACACAAAAGCATAACTTATTGATATATATGAGAAATAAACCGCGTTAATAAAGCATTAAAACCAACCTGAGTGTGCGATTATGGCGCAGCCAATCATTACTGACAAGCAGCAACAAAGAAAATAACTTTGAAAGACAGCAACTTACTTGGGTCGTGTGTCCGCTATCACAATGCAGAGATGAGTGTGCGATTCTGACGCATGCGACAAAATCGCACAGGAAGGCTAATTAAGGCTGTATTTTTCTAATTTGCGCAACAGCGAGCGACGACTGATACCAAGCTTTTTGCTGGCATGACTGCGGTTGCCATTGCATTCTTGGAGCACAGCCTCAACATGGAGCCGGATCGCCTCATCCAGACTGAGGCTGGTATCGGATGTGGGAAGATGTTGCGAATTTCCCCCAAGCGGTGGTAAATCGCTTGCCTGGATAAATGTCTCGGGCGCCAGAATGGCGGCACGTTCGATTACATTTTCCAGTTCACGGACATTGCCGGGCCAGTCGTAACCGTTGAGACTCTTCTGTGCCGGGCGAGAGATCCCAGTCAGGCGCCTGCCAATTTTTTTGCTGGCTTGTTCGATAAAATAACGCAATAGCAAGGGCAAATCGTCCTTGCGTTCACGCAACGGTGGCAATTTGATCTCCAACGGCGCAAGCCTGAAATAAAGATCTTCGCGAAAGCGCCCCTCGCGCACTTCCTCTTTCAGATCCACATTGGTGGCGGCAATGATTCGGCACTGCGCTTTGAGTGTCTTGTTACTGCCAACACGGCGGAAGTCACCATCCTGTAACACGCGCAACAGGTGAGGTTGCA
>CAMYNQ010000253.1 GCA_947259785.1 uncultured Chromatiaceae bacterium
TATGCATAAAGGCTGATCCGTCAGTGATTGCTATTTGTTTGGTCACAATCAGTTTATCACTGGATCAGCCTTTTTTATATATATTTCAATCCCTTAGTCTTAAAGAAGTGCCATTCGGGTCTGACGGCTTGCTACCGGATACGACGGAGAGGCTCTTTTTAGCTGCAGGCGGGCCGAGGCACGCCTCGATCTGCGCCTGATGCAGCGTCTCCTGTTTTTCCAGAGCCGTTATTAGCTTATCCAATTTCTCGCGGTGTTCTTTGATCACCTTGAGCGCACGCGCTTCAACCTTGAGCAACATTTGCCGCACCGCCTCATCAACAGCCTTGGCTGAATGCTCACTATAGTGGCGCGGCTGGGCGATCTCACGGCCTAAAAAGGGGTGTTCTTCGCTTTCACGCAGATCCACCGGCCCAACCTCTTCGGACATACCCCAGCGCGAGACCATGGCACGGGCCAGGAGGGTTGCCTGATGGATGTCGTCATCGGCCCCGGAACTTAAGCTGCCAAGCAGCTCCTTTTCCGCAACCCGCCCGCCCAGGAGGACGGCGAGCCGATCCTGCAAATATTCTTCAGGCATAGTATGACGTTCGTGTTCAGGTATTTGATGGGTCTCCCCCAAGGCCCGGCCACGGGGCACGATGGTGACCTTGTAAAGTGTGTCGGAGTTTGGTAAAAAATGCGCCAACAATGTGTGACCAGCTTCATGTACCGCCAGCCGATGACGTTCCTCAGGTTGGATCACCAGACTGCGCTCCGTGCCCATCAATACCTTATCGCGGGCCTCATCGAAATCAGCCATCGTGATTTGTGTTTCATCCTGCCTAGCCGCCTGGATGGCCGCCTCGTTGATCAGGTTTTTGAGATCGGCACCAGAAAAACCGGGACAACCAGCCGCTATCTTCTCCAAATCGACATCTTCCGCCAGGGGGGTCTTGCGGCTATGGACTTTCAGAATGGCGACACGATCCTTGATGTCGGGCAAATCCAGAGTGACATGGCGATCAAAACGGCCGGGGCGCAACAGCGCTGGGTCGAGCACATCTGGGCGATTGGTCGCCGCCAGCATCAATACGGCTTCGCGACCGGTAAAACCATCCATCTCCGCCAAAATTTGATTAAGGGTTTGTTCCCGTTCATCATGACCTCCGCCCAAGCCAGTGCCACGAGTACGGCCGATACTGTCCAGCTCATCGATAAAAATAATGCTGGGTGCATTTTTTTTCGCCACCTCAAACAGATGTCGTACACGGGAGGCGCCAACACCCACAAAAACCTCAATGAACTCAGAACCGGAGATGGAGTAAAACGGAACGCCGGCCTCCCCCGCCAGCGCCTTGGCCAACAACGTTTTACCGGTTCCAGGGGCCCCCATTAGCAAGGCACCGCGGGGAATCTCGGCGCCAAGTTTGCGAAACTTTTCAGGATTTTTTAAATATTCAACAAGCTCAGTGATTTCGCGTTTGGCATTTTCCTGGCCAGCGACATCGGCAAAAGTCACTTCCGGGACTTTTGCCTCTCGCGTGGGCCCTTCAAGAAAGTCCTTGAGATCTCCGGAGCCACCGAAACGCCCGCCCATAGTGCGTGCAGCCCGCTGCATCATCCAGGCAAAAAAAGCCAAGACCAGTAACCACGGCAGCACGCCAATAAGAATCTGTATAAGCTTGCCTTCTTCGGCAGCAGCGGCGGCAACTTTTATCTCCACGCCGGCGGCTTCCAGCTCCGGCAACAAGGATTCATCACCGAAACCGGGAATACGTGTGCGAAAGCGCTCCCCTTTCTGCTCCTGCGGTCCAATAGTTAGCGACCGAAGCAGGATGCCTTCAACGATTTCACCATGCAACTTTACCTCGGCCACTTCTTGTTGTTTAACTAAGGACTTGAACTCACTATAGGAAATCTCATAAATAGGCTCAGGCGGGGTAACACGCAACAACCCTAGGTAGAGCAGCGCAAAACCCCCTGCGATCATGGCATAAAGCACCCAACTCGGTAACTGGGTGGGCTGATTGTTGTTAGTTTTCATTGCTTAAACTCATTCGTCTCATTAGTAGCCTATATTCCGAAATTATTAACCATTGTAACTGGAGCGAGCGGGTTATTATATCTAAAAGATATAGTGTTCTTCATCTTTAGAAATAATGCAAATAACTTGGATATATCACTATAATACAAAAACCCCTATTCCTTCGACATAGGTTATATTCAAGCAGATTCACGAACACGTTTTTCCCACTGTTCGACGTTTACACCTTTAACTAAAAGCCACAAGCCAAATATTATTTCAAAAAGCCCGCCCAGCGCATAAAAAGCCATTCTAATCGTCTCTGGGAGATTGGGTATAAGGATACTTGCGAATGAAAGTATTAGCATTGACAAATAGGTAAACATTCCCCACGCGGCCAGTATTCTAGGAACGTACTTCGATTTATAAAATAGATAACAAAAGACAGTCCCTCCCACGCCTATAAATATCAAGACAATATCTAATCCAGCATTACGGACATCGAGAAATATTCCAACTAGAGCCTGCAACTGTTCTGTTTCAAATACTGCTCCGCCATTTAAAAGCAGTAAAGGAATTAAACCACTCAGCACCGTGATGCCGCCCCCTATAATGGCTTCTCCAACTCTCCAAAGCAGTGCTAGCAAAGCAAGATTTTTGTTTACCGTTTTGAGTATTACATAAAGAGCCCAAGAGAGTAATACCACAAGCACAAACATCATTATTTCGCCGATAATACCGATACGAAATAGCAACTCATTTGCCATAATATTATTGACTGTTGCTGCGTTATCTCCTGGTACAATAAGATTGGACTCGACAAAACTCGCGCTAAATATACCGAGTAGTATGGTAATCACATACGCTAAGCCTGCAACTCTTGCATAAATTAGTGGTGATGTTTCGGCGGTACGATTTGTCATTTCGATTCCTCCTGATTGCTTAGGTTTGGCCATCATGCTCCAACGTAATGACAACATTTCCCTTCTTGTGTCCTTTTTCGGCATACCTGTGAGCTTCAACAATTTGTTCCAACGGATAGCGTTTATCTATGACCGATTTTATCTTTCCTGTCTCAATCAGCTCCTTGAGAAAAATTAAATCTTCTTTTCGCTCAGTTGCGACCCCACCTATTATTCTCTTGTTACCTATCATTGCAGTCCATAGCATTTGTAAA
>CAMYNQ010000254.1 GCA_947259785.1 uncultured Chromatiaceae bacterium
TTGTTGTCAGCGGCTACGCCGCTTTTAGCGTTGGCAATCTCGTGTGCATTCTTCCTCAGGCCGTTCATGCCTTTTTGGATGCTAAGTAGGCCGGAATCAAAGGCGGGTATCGAACTCATGATTGTTACCTCTGCTGTCAGGTGTGTAATCAGATACTAATGTATCGACCGGTTTGCTGGGGTACTTGAGGTTGATCTTTTGTTGGGGCGAAAAAAAGGCCGGGCAAATGCCCGGCCAATATGCAGAAGTTCTTATTATTTAGCTTGTTACTTAACTGTGGGAATCGCTTAGAAAGTAGCGATCAGTTCCAGAGTGGTGAGGCCATCTGCTTCGATGCCAAACGCAGGGTTCTTGTCATCACCGTCAGCGATTTCCAGGATCGCAACTAGGTTGCTGGCAACCTGGTAAGAGCCATGGATAGTGGTACGCTCACTGTCTTCAGCACCAGTAGCTTCCCAAGAAACGGCTTCCAGACGTACGCCTGCACCGAAGTCACCCATGCTGTAATTGATCATGAACTCATAGGCGCTGTCGACAACGGCACCAGCAACCAAATAGTCCAGGGCAACAGACAGACCGTCTACACCAGGAATCATGTAAGAAACATTGAAGTTGGTCACGCCTTCAGCGGCATTGCTACCCATGGCTGAATCAGCTTGATCAGCAGCTGTCACAAGACCTACTTCCAGATCCAGACCTTCAACTGGCGAGGCGTTAACAACCAGTGCAAAAGAAGCTTCTTCGTCAGATTGAGCCAGCTCATTCAGCAGGGCCGCAGTCACAGTGGCAGGACCCACATCACCAGCAACGGCCAGGCCAGCAACGTTGTTGTCATGCAGCGCAGTCTGGTGATCCAGAATGTTGTGAATTACGCCGGTATTTGTGCCCCACATGTCCGGTGCATCAGCTTGACCTTCCATGCCGATTGGGTTGTTGAATATACCGCCGATGACGGTAACGCCTTCAGTGGCGCCCCAGGCAAAAAATGCTTGCTCAAGGTTAACTGAAGAACTCTCACGAGCTGCCCCATTAGTATCGTCATCATTTAGAGCTGCGCTGATGTCAACATCCATGCGTACAGTGACGCCGTCAGCTGGGCTGGCAGAGAAGTCGAGTTCGCCAGCGGCGCTAAATTTACCTTCGGTTGGGCTTTTGGTTGTAACGCCAGCAGCCTGATCGTCAGTGATGGTGTAAATAATGTCGGCATAGCCGTTTACGTCAGCGGCAGCAGCAAAACCAGGCGCCATAGCGGCGGCGATTGCCAAAGGCAGTAATTTCTTTTTCATGTGATTTCCCCTAAAAAATTTTTATTTATTAATAAAAAATAACCGTGGTTATGAAGGTTATTTGAATAACCGGTGCCTACTTAATCGCATTTTTAATGGGAATGCAAGTTTTTTGTTGCGTTTTTACCATGCCGCTGTGCTGGGTGGTACATTAATACAACACAGCTCTCTTGCTGGGCGGCTGGTTTGAATTGCAGGCTTTCGTGGTATGATTATTTGCTCGCCTCCATAGAATAAGCATAGAAAGCAAGGCAGGGGCCAAACTATTAACTCTCATATAATTTCCCGTTCTGATCATCCTATTTCCCGGGCCAATATCAGTGAAAATGCACTGAAGGTGCTTTATCGCCTCAAGAATGCCGGCTATCAGGGTCACCTTGTGGGTGGCGGGGTGCGTGACCTGTTGCTGGGGCGTGAGCCCAAGGATTTTGATATTGCCACCGATGCCAGTCCAGATGAGGTGCGTAGTCTGTTTCGTAATTGTCGCCTGGTCGGGCGGCGTTTTCGTCTGGCCCACATTATGTTTGGTCGCGAGATTATCGAGGTAGCCACTTTCAGGGCTCAGGCCGGTGATGGCAGTGCCGAGGGTGGTAGTGGCATTGAGGTAGAAGCGGGCGGCCGTCTGCTGCGCGATAACGTTTTTGGCACCTTGGAAGAGGATGCCTGGCGTCGCGATTTCACCATCAATGCCCTCTATTACAATATCGAGGATTTTTCAGTTGCCGATTACACCAATGGCATGGCTGATATTGAAGCCGGGTTGCTGCGTGTCATTGGTGATCCCGAGCAGCGCTTTCGCGAAGACCCGGTGCGGATGCTGCGGGCGGTGCGGTTTGCCGCCAAGATTGGTTTTCGTATTGACGAAGCCTCTGAGGCCAAGATTTTTGAGTTGGGCCATCTGCTGGATGATATTCCTGCGGCGCGCCTGTTCGATGAGGTGTTGAAACTGTTTTTTGGCGGCTGTGCCCTGCAGACCTTTGAGTTGTTGCGGCATTACAACTTGTTTCAATTTCTGTTTCCTCAGACTGATGATGAGCTGGCCGAGGAAGAGAACCATTTTCCCCACACCATGGTGATGCGTGCCTTGCAAAATACCGATGATCGCATTGCCCAGGGTAAACCGGTGACGCCGGCCTTTTTATATGCCGTCTTATTATGGGAGCCGGTCAGGCAGGAGTGGTTGCAACGCCAGGAAGAGGGTGTACCTGAACAGCCAGCTTTGACTCAGGCGGCCCAGGAGGTAGTTAGCTTGCAGCTTGAGTGTACTTCCCTGCCACGTCGTTTTAGTACACCGATGCAGGAGATCTGGGCTATGCAGCCGCGTTTGGCCAAGCGTGCTGGCAAACGTGCTTATCGCCTGTTAGAACATCCCCGTTTTCGCGCCGCCTATGACTTTTTGCTGCTTTGCGCTGAGGCTGGCGAAGCGGATCAAGAGCTGGCCGAGTGGTGGACCATCTTTCAGGAGGTCGATGATGAGCAGCGCAAGGTCATGGTGCGTAAGTTGACACCAAAACGGAGACAGCGTGGCCGCCGCTCATCTAACAAGAAGGCGGCTGATTAAGGATGTCGGGCGGGGTAACGGCTTACATTGGCCTAGGCAGTAACTTGGAAAACCCGGTAGAGCAGGTTAAGACTGCATTGCGAGAGCTGGCTAATCTGCCGCAAACGCGTTTGCTACTGCAATCAAATCTTTATCAAAGTACCCCTATGGGCCCGGCTAATCAGCCGGATTACATTAATGCCGTTGCTGAGTTAGAAACAAGTTTGGCCGCAGATGATTTGTTGTCAGAGTTGCAAAGGCTCGAGTTGTTGCATCAGCGGGTCAGAAAAGAGCGCT
>CAMYNQ010000255.1 GCA_947259785.1 uncultured Chromatiaceae bacterium
CACGCGTAGGTCGCCCGGCACAAGGAACCAGCTCCGTCACCATCATCCATAAGAATGCCAGCAGCGCAGATGCCGCCGCCACAGCGATATTTATTGCCGGACCTAGTCAGTGGCGCGAAACGGCCCAGGCCATGGGCATTGAAGAGGTCATGCTGATCGATGCGGCTGGCACGATCCACATGACTGAGGCCATGGGCCAGCGCATCCATCTCGAAAGCGACGATCAGATAAAAGCCATCATCGTTCCATGACCCTAGCCGACAAAATCGTCGTCGCCCTGGCGCTGATGCTACTGCCGTTTCTATACATCGAATTCTGGGGCAACAGTTCTCAGGGCGAGGTGGTACAGATTCGCAGCGCCAACAGTGAAGACATCACCCTGCCGTTGGATCAAGACAAACAATTGCATATAAAAGGTCCGCTAGGCGAAAGCACGATAGAAATTAAGAATCGCCAGGTACGCTTTGTCGACAGCCCCTGCCAGGGCAAACACTGCATCACCACTGGCTGGCTCAATAAAGATGGTCAACTAGCTGCCTGCCTGCCCAATGGTGTAACCGTGCAGATTATTGGCCGCGACCAACGCTTTGATGCAGTGAATTTCTAGCTGGCATCCCCTGCTTTTTCACCCAAGGCGTGACGCATCATTTTGCTTAGTTCTTCCGGATTAAATTTAGGCACGTAAAAATCCGCCCCCACCGCCTTGCCCAACGAGATATTGGCATCGGCCGACAGTGATGAATGCATCACCACCGGGATATCCTTCAAGCGTGAGTCTTCCTTGATATTTTTGGTCAGCACGTAGCCATCCATTTCCGGCATTTCCACATCAGTCAGCACCGCCTGGATGTGGTCTTTCAGATGAATACCGTTGGCTGTCGCCCTGTCTGCCAGTTCCTTGAGTTTGTCCCACGCCTCCAGGCCATTTTTAGCACTGATGTATTTGACCCCCATCTTATCCAGCGTTTTGGCAATTTGTTTGCGCGCCACCGAGGAGTCGTCAGCAAACAGGATCATCTTGGGCGTTTCGACGACCTGAATCTCCTGAAACATGGCCTGTTCCTCTTCTTCACTTTGAGACACCGAGGCCAAAATCTTTTCCACATCCAGCACCATGACGATGCGGCCATCATCCAGTTCGGATACAGCCGTAATCAACCCCCCCATACGATTAGCCATCATTGGTGGTGGCGCCTTGATCTGACTCCACTCCATGCGCAGGATGTGTTCCACTGAATGCACCAGAAAACCAAGCAGGTTTTTGTTGTATTCACTCACAATCAGGATCTGCGGCTTTTCCCCTACCTCCATCTCGCAGAAATGGGACAGATTGATCACCGGCACCATGACCCCACGCAGACTGACCATGCCCTCAACACCATCGACCACATCAGGTGCGTGGGTGATTTCAGGCACATTCAGTACCTCACGCACCTTGAAGACATTGATACCAAACACCTCTTCGCGGCCGGTTTTCTGATCCAGACCCAGACTAAATAGCAATATCTCAAGGCGATTGGCACCGGCCAGGCGGGTACGCTCATCAACAGACTGGATAAACTGACTCATTGGAAATTTCCTTTTAACTAGCTACTGCCAGTAGATCGGCCACTCAAACAATTTCTAAACAATAAAACTAATCGCGTATCTATTTACGATGAACAAAAACTGACCTTCTAAGGTTTCTTTTCGCTACACTGAGCCAATGAAGTTAAGCATCCAGACAACCCGCGAAGATCAACGCATCGCCTGGCTTGCCGCCCTGGCAATCACCATCCATATTGCAGAAAGCGCCCTGCCCAGCCCCATCCCCGGCGTCAAACCCGGACTGGCCAACATCATCACCATTATCTGCCTGATGCAATATGGCTGGCGTTGCGCTGCATGGGTAGCGATATTGCGGGTTCTGGTGGGTTCGATCCTGATCGGTACCTTTCTCTCCCCCACCTTTGCCCTGAGCATGAGCGGCGCCATTGCCAGCATCATCATTCTAGGGCTGGCTAGTCGCCTGCCTGGCACGGGACTGGGGCCAGTCGGTTACAGCCTGCTGGCAGCCATGGCCCATATGGCGACACAATTTTATGTCGCTTACACTCTTTTCATTCCGCATCAAGGTTTATTCCACTTGTTGCCGATACTAATGACAGTCGCCGTTGTTTTCGGCATAGGCAGTGGCATAATTGCTGATCACATTATCAACAAAATAAAGGAGCAACAAAGCAACTCATGAGTACAGCCGTCACCAGCGCCAAGGTCTCAGCAAGTGACCGTTTGGTCTTTACCCTGTTCTTGTCCATTGCCATCAACGCCATTCTGATTTTGGGGGTCGGCTTTGATTTCACCGATCCATTTTCGGACGAGTCGCCCTTACCAACACTGGAAGTGATCCTGGTAGAAAAAAATGATTCTGAAGCCCCAGAGGATGCCGACTTCCTGGCCCAGGTGGATCAAACCGGCATGGGCAATACACAAGACCAAAAGACACCCCGCACCACCGAGGCGGCGCAGGACCTACCCGTTCCCTTTGATGGTGACTCCGACGTACTGACACCCGAGCAGACCACCAACCAGACCCAGATCACCCAAAAAGATGTACTGACACAACGTGAATCTGCGACTCAGATCTTTGCCCTGGAAAATCCGGACAAACAACAGGCCGAAGAGACCACCTCGGCTGAATTGATCAAACGGGGCCAGGAGATTGCCCGCCTGACTGCCGAAATCAAAGAATCATTCGAGGTCTATTCGAAAAAGGAAAAGCACCGATTTATTTCGGCCAGCACCCAGTCATTTCGTGACGCCGCCTATCTCGATAGCTGGCGGCGTAAAATAGAACAGGTCGGCAACCTTAACTACCCAGACGCTGCCAAGCGAAAAGGCCTATCTGGCAGTCTGATTATGGATGTCGCCATCAATGCCAACGGTACCATTCGTGAAGTCACCGTGCTGCGACCATCAGGCCACAAAGTGCTCGACGATGCCGCTATACGCATCGTCCGCCTGGCCTCACCCTATGCACCACTACCCAAAGATATGCTAAAAGACACCGATGTGCTGCACATCACTCGTACCTGGCAATTCACCTCGGG
>CAMYNQ010000256.1 GCA_947259785.1 uncultured Chromatiaceae bacterium
CAGCTGGCCAAGGAGATCGGTATCGATTACGGCCAGGGATTCCGTATCGGCGAGCCCATGCCCATGGATGAATTTCTCGCGCGACAGTTTGGCACCAGCCAGGCAGGACAAGCACTTTGAGCAAACTGCCCAGCCTGCTGCGCGACTGCATATTTTGTGGAGAAACCTAGATTCCGCGGAACACTGGTGCCTGTATTTTGCATGCCCGGACAAGGCGACTTGGTAACAGAGACGGGCCAATCTTGTAGCATTTACGTTACGCGCCGCACCACCCTACCTAGCTAATGTTGTAATTTCTCATTATGATCTATAGATCAAGTTTGCATTCATCAGGAGACTAAGTGCTTGGTCTTGTTTTACTAATATTGATCTATTTCTATTTGTGGATATCTATTAGGTTAGTAGAGAAATCTTCAAAGTTGGCAAAGGTGTTTGGAATCTCTGGATGGGTATTTGGCCTCCCAATAGCGCTATTAATGTATAACTTGGCCTTTTGGGATTGGTTGCCAACAGTAATAGTGCATAAGTATCTTTGTGAAAACGATTCTGGTTTTTATCCTAAAAAGACATTTGAAGAATGGAATATAGAAAATCCTGGAGCAGTAAGTTCACTTAAAAGAAGTCTTGAGCCATCGAGCGTGCAAACTAACGAGAATTCTACTATTTATTGGCTAACTCAGAGGTTTTATTACGAAAAAGTTCGTGAAAATGTATTTTTATCGGTAGAGAAAACTGAGAAAAAATTTTTTGATGCTGATACTGACGAACTAATTGCTCGATCAATCAATTATACAAAGGGGCATAGTGGTAATGTCATTTCGCTTGGTGGAACACCAAATGAAATAAGGTCGGCCTTGATTTTCGGATGGGGAAATAGGCAATGTGGTGAAGAAGGGGCTTCGCCAACTGATGAGTTTACGGAATATATTTATCAGTTTTGGAAGAGGGGAAAAGATAAATAAAAATTTCGCAATATTTTTAAACGGCTTGTTGAGGCTAGCCATGTTTACCTGTAGTACACGCGGCGCACCTTACCCGCTTAAACCCACCAAGCATATATAATTTTTAACCTCGACTTAAAAAACAACCGTTTTACATTGGGTGCTGCCCTCACCCCTAATGGTGCGCAATGCACACCCTACAAGATCGCCGGAAAAGCGCCACGCGGTACGCGAAATAGGCTTGAATTACAGATCAATGGCAGGATCGTGGCCGAGACGGCCTTCGACTTGAAGCTTTAATCGTTAAACAGACAGAAAAAAGACCCACACTCGTGCGAGTGCGGGCCTTTGTGAGCGACAAGCCGCTTATGCCGCCTTGTCTTCCGGCTTGCGCTGACGCTCGTAGAGGAACTTCAATACTTCGGAACGCAAATGGTTGTACTCGGCATCGTCAGCCAGCTCAACCCGGTTACGCGGTCGCGCCAGCCCAACATCCAGAACCTCACCGACCGTGGCCGCCGGGCCGTTGGTCATCATCACAATGCGATCCGATAACAACACCGCCTCATCCACGTCATGGGTGATCATGATCACGGTGTTATTGAGATCGTTTTGAATCTCCATCAATGAATCCTGTAGATGGGCACGGGTCAAGGCATCCAGGGCACCAAAGGGTTCATCCATCAGCAAGACCTTGGGTTGCATGGCCAGGGCGCGGGCGATACCGACGCGTTGCTTCATACCACCTGAGATCTCAGAGGGCTTTTTGTGCATGGCATGGGACATGTGTACCAGCTCCATGTTGTGTTCGATCCACTCCTTCATCTCGGCCTTGTTTTTTTGACCTTTGAAGACACGTTTGACCGCCAGCTCGACATTTTCGTAAGCCGTCAACCAGGGCAGCAGGGAATGGTTCTGGAACACGACCGCACGTTCCGGACCCGGTTCGTCCACCTCTTTGCCTTCCAGAATTACACCGCCGGTGGTGGCCTGATAAAGCCCGGCAACGATGTTCAATACGGTCGACTTACCGCAACCGGAGTGACCGATCAAAGAGATAAACTCACCCTGTTTGATTTGTAGATTTACGTCGTCCAGCGCCTTAAACGGCCCCTTCTTGGTGGGGAACTCGATAGAGACGTGGCTAATATCTAAATATTCATTACTCATGTTCTTGATCCTTAATTAGGCGAGACAACTGGCTTAGCGCACTTCTTTTTCATGTGAGAAAGTCTTTTGCAGGGTCACCATCATCCAGTCGAGGACAAAGCCAATCAGGCCGATAGCCAATACAGCCACCATGATGCGGCTCAAGGAACTGGAGCTACCGTTTTGGAATTCATCCCAAACAAATTTACCCAGACCAGGGTTTTGCGCCAGCATCTCGGCAGCAATCAGCACCATCCAACCGATACCCAGGGAGATACGTAGACCGGTGAAAATCGCCGGCAAGGAAGAGGGAATGGCGATCTTGACGACCTGCTCCCACCAGTTCAAACGAATTACACGACCAACATTGATCAGGTCTTTATCGATCGACGCCACACCGACAGCGGTATTGATCAGCGTCGGCCACAAGGAACACAGCATCACCGTAATCGCCGAAGTAACAAAGGCCTTTTCAAACATCGGATCGTCGGAGACATATACCGCACTCACCACCATGGTCACAATCGGCAGCCAGGCTAGCGGCGAGACCGGTTTGAAGATCTGTATCAAAGGGCTAACCGCGGTATAGAGCACCTTGCTCAGGCCACAGGCGATCCCCAAAGGAATAGCAATCAAGCTGGCCAAGATAAAGCCGGTAAACACGGTAAACAGGCTGGTGCCGATTTGATCAAAGAAGGTTGGGCTACCGGTGTAAGGACGAATCTTGACCTCGGCGTCCGGATTCTTTTCCAACTTCTTGGCGTTACGGATTTCCTGACGCTCATAAAAGGCCTCTTCCTTTTCGCGCTCGGCCTGATGTTCCTCGACCAGGTTACCGGTTTGCTCCCAAACCTGTGCGGGACCGGGCAAAGTCCCCAGGCTGGTGTCGACCTGTTTGGCCAAGCCACCCCAAATCATCAGGAAGGCGACAATTGCGATCACGGGTAGACCGATGTTGGTAAAGATGTCGGACATC
>CAMYNQ010000257.1 GCA_947259785.1 uncultured Chromatiaceae bacterium
TGGCTATGGATAAGAAGACATCTCGTTTGCGTCGTGCACGTCGTGCACGTGCCAAAATTCGCGAATTGGGCGTTTATCGCCTGACCGTTACTCGCACACCTCGTCATATCTATGCGCAGGTTATTGCGCCAAATGGTAGCGAAGTGTTGGCAAGCGCATCAACTTTGGACGCTGAAGTGAAGAAAGACTCTTCATATTCAGGTAATTCTGATGCTGCTAAAGCTGTCGGTCGTGCTGTTGCAGAGCGGGCAAAAACAGCTGGTGTAACTAAGGTTGCATTTGATCGCTCAGGTTTTAAATATCATGGACGCATCAAAGCGCTTGCCGATGCTGCCCGTGAAAATGGTCTTGAATTCTAAAGGAACTGACTGTGGCAAATTTTGAAAAAGCGACTGGTGATGGCCTGCAAGAAAAACTTGTATCTGTACGCCGCGTAGCCAAAGTAGTAAAAGGTGGCCGTATCTTCGGCTTTTCAGCACTGACTGTTGTTGGTGATGGAAAAGGTCGTGTAGGTTACGGCACTGGTAAAGCCCGTGAAGTTCCTGCTGCGATTCAGAAGGCTATGGAATCGGCACGTAAAAATATGGTCAATGTAAACCTGAATGAAGGTACTCTTCAGCATGCTCTGAATGGTGTCCATGGTGCTGCAAAGGTCTATATGCAACCTGCTTCAGAAGGTACTGGTATCATTGCTGGCGGTGCCATGCGTGCAGTATTTGAGGTTGTTGGTGTTCATAATGTTCTTGCCAAGTGCATCGGATCAAGTAATCCGATTAATGTTGTACAAGCTACCATTAAGGGCTTGGATAACATGGCTGACCCAGAATCAGTGGCGGCTAAGCGTGGCAAAACAGTACAAGAAATTATGGGTTAAGCCATGTCTGATAAAAAGCTTAAAGTAACACTGGTACGCAGTACGAATGGTCGTTTGGCCTCTCACATAGCTTGCGTATCTGGTTTGGGATTGCGTCGTATGCGCCATACTGTTGAAGTTGAAGATACTCCAAGTGTGCGTGGCATGATCAATAAGGTTAATTACATGGTTAAGGTTGAGGAAGGCTGATTATGCGCTTGAATACAATTAAGCCTGGTACTGGCTCTAAATCATCTGCCAAACGTGTTGGTCGTGGTATCGGTTCAGGTTTTGGTAAAACTTGTGGTCGTGGTCACAAAGGTCAGCATTCTCGTTCAGGTGGTTTTCATAAGGTTGGTTTCGAAGGTGGTCAGATGCCTTTGCAGCGTCGTTTGCCTAAGGTTGGTTTTACCTCGCGAATCAGTTTTAAAACTGCTGAAGTTCGTCTGAGTGAACTAGCTAAAGTTGATGGTGAAGTGATTGATTTGCTTTCATTAAAGGCGGCAAACGTTATTGGTCAGCATATCGAACGAGCTAAGATAATGGTTTCAGGTGCTGTTGAACGTGCGGTTACAGTGAAAGGTATTTCTGTCACCAAAGGTGCGCGGGCAGCTATTGAAGCTGCTGGTGGAAAGGTCGAAGACTAAGTGGCTTTACCAGGTGCAGGACAGGTTGGCGGTATGGCCGCTGCAGGGCGCTTTAGTGAACTGAAGCGCCGTTTGCTTTTTGTGTTAGGCGCAATTATTGTGTTTCGAATAGGCGCGCATATTCCTGTGCCGGGTGTTGACCCTATTGCGCTAGCTGAGCTATTTGATCAGCAGCGTGGCACTATTATTGACATGTTTAACATGTTCTCTGGTGGTGCGTTATCGCGATTTACCGTATTTGCGATAGGGATAATGCCTTATATTTCTGCTTCTATTATTATGCAGCTGCTGACATCGGTTATGCCGAAACTTGAGCAGCTGAAAAAAGAAGGTGAAGCAGGTCGGCGTAAAATTTCTCAATACACACGTTATTTCACAGTCGTTTTAGCAACTATTCAGGCGGGTGGGGTTGCTTATGCCTTGCAGAGTCAGCAATTTGGTGGTTTGCCAGTAGTTATCGAGCCTGGTCCAGCATTCATGTTTACCGCAATCGCAACACTTGTTGCCGGAACAATGTTCCTCATGTGGTTGGGTGAGCAGGTAACAGAGCGAGGAATTGGTAATGGCATCTCTATCATAATTTTTGCAGGTATTGTAGCGGGTTTGCCTTCGGCAATTGGCGGTACATTAGAGCTTGGTAGTACTGGTGAATTAAGCTTGTTCATGATCTTCTTTTTCATGGTGTTGGCTGTTGCAGTTACTTTCTTTGTGATATTTGTAGAGCGTGGCCAAAGGCGAATTACTGTCAATTACGCCAAGCGTCAGCAGGGCAAGAAAATGTATGGTGGCCACACTAGTCACCTACCACTTAAGTTGAATATGGCTGGTGTTATACCGCCGATATTTGCTTCAAGTATTATTTTGTTTCCCGCGACAGTTGCTGGGATGTTTGGGCAGGGCAATGAGAGTCTATCGTGGCTGCAAGATGTTGCGACTATGCTGTCTCCTGGTCAGCCTATTTATGTGATGATGTATGCGTTAGCAATTATTTTCTTTTGCTTTTTCTATACGGCCTTGCAGTTTAATCCTAAAGACACTGCCGACAATTTGAAAAAGTCTGGCGCCTTTATTCCTGGTATACGCCCTGGTGACCAAACTGCACGCTACATAGATGGTGTTATGACGCGACTGACGGTTGCTGGTGCGATTTACATCACACTGGTCTGTCTCTTGCCTGAGTTTCTAATAGTTAACTGGAATGTGCCATTTTATTTTGGTGGTACCTCTCTCTTAATTATCGTTGTCGTAGTCATGGATTTCATGGCTCAGATGCAGGCCCATTTAACTTCTCACCAGTATGATGGGGTGATGAAGAAAGCCAATCTTAAGGGGTATGGCGGAAGCGGCCTGGTTCGCTAGTGTTTGTCTCAAAACATAAGATTTTTATTGGTATTTAGCTTGAGTTGAGGTATAATTCGCCTCACTTTTTTGAGGGGTGTGTTCCCCTTTTGATTTTGGAGATGTTGCAATGAAGGTTCGTGCTTCTGTCAAGAAGATTTGCCGTAACTGTAAGGTTATTAAGCGCAAAGGTGTTATCCGGGTAATTTG
>CAMYNQ010000258.1 GCA_947259785.1 uncultured Chromatiaceae bacterium
GGCATCGCCGCCCCGCCAGAGATACATACCCTTAGCCCTTGGAGCTGTGCGGTGGCGCTATCCGGCAGGCGCAGTAGGTAGCTGTACATTGTCGGTACGCCGAGGAATATGCTGGCTTGTTCAGTCGCTATGGTCTGGGCGACCAACTGCGGGTCAAACTTGGGGACGATGACCATGGTGCCGCCATAAAGCAGTGGCAGGACCATGCCGACGGTGCCGGCGAAGGAATGAAACATGGGCAGGACGACCAACACCCGCTCGTCTCCTGCTTGAAATGCAATGGCCTGCTTTACGCTTGCGGCGTTCGAGGCCAGGTTCCTGTGGCTCAACATCGCACCCTTGGGCTGACCAGTGGTGCCGGAGGTATAGATGATAGCAGCGAGATCGTTGGCGAGATCAATGGCGGGTTCTGGGGCTTGCGCTTGTGTACTGCAGGCTTCAGACCACTGCCAATTAGCACTGCTGACATCCTGTTCGCCAATCCCAATCGAAAAGCCCATGCCAGCAACAAGCTTGGTTACCTTGGCCACTGAATCGGCAAAATGCTCGTGAAAAATAAGCGCCCGTATCCCAGCGTCATTAAAGATATAGCCGAGTTCTTCTGGGCTGAGTAACACATTGACCGGCACCACGACCGCGCCTGCTTTTAATATCCCGAAATAGGCAATGGGAAACTGCAGACAATTGGCACTGTAGAGTCCGACGCGATCACCCTTCTGGATGCCTTGCTCGGCGAGAAAGGCGGCCACCCGATCGCTGAGTTCATCAAAGGCTTTAAAGTCCAGTTTTTGACCACAAAAACTGAGGGCGGTATGCCCCGGATAGTGCTCAACACTGTGTTGTAAAAGTGCCGGTAAAGAAAGCTTTGTACGTTCCATGACCCTGCCCCCCTTATTATCTGGTTTAGAAATAAGTATAGGTGCCCTGGCTTGGAATCAAACGTAAATTAGCGCGTATTTTTATTCCGTGAATAGCATCAAGCGTGATCAACCAGACTACCCACAGTTAGGGTAGTCTGGCCGGGGGTGTGCCTACATACCCTGCAATAACATTTTTTCCTCAGATGAGACCTTGTGATTCATGTTTTGGACAATATTGGCCAGTTCTCGTGTGCTCTCTGGCACCGACCGGTCTTTGCTGACCATGCGCAATTTTTCTTTGTCTGATGAACTGACTTTGTGATCCATCGCCAGTAAGGCCTTGGCGATAGCCTGCTCTGCCTCACTTCCCTTTTCACTGATGGCTTGTAGCGTTTCTTGATCACTGTTGCTCGGTCTGTGATTGAGCTGGCTAACGATCTCGGCCAACTGCTGGGTGGCCGTTTGCTCAGCATAAGCCAATGGAATTGCAAGGGCGGTGGACAGGATAAGGGTTAAGCTAAAGCGGGTGGTTCTGTTCATGGTTTCTCCCTCCTTTTGTGGAGCTTATAAAGCTTCGATTTCGCCTTGCAATAACATAGTTATTTATTCAGGATTTTCAAGGGGAATTCTTGTGGGGAAATGGCATTCAGACCACGGTCTCGGCACGCTTATAAATTCAAGCAGGGCGTTTATAACGAAGGATTACATATCCATCAGTCGATTGAGGCTCATCTAGACTACTTTCTAAAACACTCTAGGACTAAAATTGGATATGGGGTGATATCTGGTTCAAAGGCACAACCATCTCTGCAACAGGGAAAGTGCAACCATGTATAAAAATCACCTTAAGAAATATTTAACTACTGTTGCCCTGCTTTTCGGGGCTATCACCCTGCCGGGTTGGGCAGCTGACAACACCCTCGGCGAAGGCATACCGGCTGCTGGCCTGAGCGGTCCCCAGGGGGGGGTGAGTTGGCATTTTCGCTTTCGGTTCCAGTCAACGCGACAGGCCTCAATTTTGAGACCTATGGCGGTACCGGAGATGCCGACTTGTATGTTCGTTTCAATGCGCCTGCCACGCCAGGCAGTTTCGACTGTCGACCCTACATCGATGGCAACCAGGAAATCTGCGCCATGCCCGTTGCCAGCGCCGGTATCTGGCACGTCATGCTCAAGGGCTACCGCGTTTTTTCAGACCTGAGCCTGGTGGGCAGTTTCATCGAAGATCCTAATCTCGATGATGGACACCCCCTTTCCGGTCTGAACGGGCTTCAAGGCATTGAACAGCATTACCGTATTGAAATTCCAGCGGGTGCCAATGGCCTGGATGTGCAAATCGATGGTGGCAGCGGTGATGCAGATCTGTATCTGCGCTACAACAATCCGCCAACTCTCAGCGAATATACCTGCCGGCCGTATATCGATGGCAACTATGAAAGCTGTATCCTGCCCCATGCCGGCGCCGGTACCTGGCACATCATGATCCGCGGTTACCGTGACTTTTATGGGCTGAGCTTGACCACCCAGATCCTAAATCCGAGCCCTTACCCAAGTGCCGACGCCGTCAATGCGCCCCCCAGCATCAGCGGGATTCCGGCCGATATTGCCAAGGAAGGCGAGGCCTATTTATTTAGCCCCGAGGCCTTTGATAAAGATCAGGATACCTTGACTTACAATGTCGAAAACAAGCCCATCTAGTTGAACTTTGATCCGCTAAGCGGCGAGCTAAGCGGCACTCCCAGCGCAGACGATGTGGGCGTGTATTCAGGTATTGTGGTGTCCGTATCCGATGGTCAGCACACCAGCAGCCTGAACGCATTTGATATCACGGTAAAACCAACCAGCGTCCTGTTGAGTTGGACGGCCCCAAGCACCCGCATCGACGGTTCCCTCCTGCCGATTAGTGAAATCGCCGGCTATAAAGTTTATATGGGCACCAACGCCAATGACCTGGCCTTCAAGGCGGATATCCCCAATCCATACACCGTGACGCATCAAATCACTCAGCTTAGCGAAGGAACGTATTACTTTGCCGTCACCACCTATGACCATGCCAACCTAGAGAGTGAGTTATCGAGTGTGGTGAGTAAAAGTTTCGAATAAATCGTCTTAGGCCAATCCTACATCTACAAATAGTAAAAATTTCAGCTCAA
>CAMYNQ010000259.1 GCA_947259785.1 uncultured Chromatiaceae bacterium
CAGCCTATGGCGACATTGAAACTCGTGCACTGGCAGACGCCGACCTCACTGACTGGGACAACATGCTCAAGGGAACCGGCGAAACCCTGGATGGCAACAATGCCGGCAACATGATCGATGGTAGGGGTTGTGTCTCATACGATGATGTTAACGACACATACACCGTCAGCATTGCCTGGCAAGGGGCCCTGGATACCCTGGCACCCACAAACACCTGCGGCCAGGGGCTGTATACCGCTGAAACAAAACGTCGAGTAGTCAGCCAGACAATCCGTCTTGCTGATTTGAGCTAGCCGTCAACGAGTAATTGAAATGAAGCGAACTTTATATCGATCACAGCCAAGCAGCAGCCGGCGCCAACAGGGCCTGTCACTGGTCGAACTCATGGTGGCACTCACCATCGGCCTGGTACTCACCACCGGTCTGGTCACCATGATCACTAATTCAAATCAAGGTTACCGCGAACTCAGTAATGCCAGCCGCCAATTGGAGAATGGCCGCTACGCCGTGCAGCTGCTCAAGGAATCGATTCAGCACGCCGGATTCTATGGCGAATATGGAGACGCAGATACCCTCACCGTACCTGCCAGCCTGCCCAGCCCCTGTTTAACGGCTGTGGCCGATATTGATGATACCTTGCCGCTGCATATTCAGGGCTATAACGCCCCTGCCACGGCCGCCTCGGTCTCTTGTTTAGACAATGCCAACCATGTAGCGGGCACCGACATCCTGGTGGTAAGACGTACCACCACCAGTACAACCGCGCTCGGTTCATTGGCTGAGGGAAAGGTCTATATGCAACCGCGGGCCACCAGCTTTGTGCTCGATGTTGCCGACAACGGCCCCGACAACCCCACTACATTTAATCTTACCAAGCGAGATGGTGTAACCACGGCCGACATTCGCGACTTTCGTGTTGAGATCTATTATGTCAGTCCGTGCAATGTGCATACCGGCGACACCTGTACAGATAGCTCGGATGACGGCAACCCAATCCCAACCCTGAAACGCCTGCTACTCAGCACCGTGGGTGGCGCGACCACGATGGTGACCGAACCCTTGGTGGAAGGCATTGAAAACTTCCAGGTGGAATACGGAATAGATCGTAGTGGCAATGGCATTCCCAACGAATCCGCCGGCGGTGCCAGTGATGAATATGTCGTCGCACCCGCCACAGTTGCCGACTGGATGAACGTCGTCAGCGCGCGCCTCTACCTGCTGGCCCGCAACACCGAAATCAGCCCGGCCTACAAGAATAAAAAGACCTATAACCTGGGCCTGGCCGGTAGTATCGCTGCCCCGGGCGATGCCTACAAACGTCACCTATTCAGTTCGACAGTCAGGCTGGTGAACCCAGCCGGACGGAGGGAATCATGAAGTCTATTAAACACCAACAAGGCGCTGTATTGCTGGTTAGCCTGATCATGCTGGTCGTGATGACCATGCTGGCGGTATCCAGTATCAACACCAGCACTATCAACCTACGCATCGTCGATAATATGCAGTCGCAGCTTGTCACCGAGGCGGCGGTTACGGATGTGCTGGAACGCGTGATGAGTGACATCGACTATTTCAATACCAGCACTACCACCCCCAAAGTGACAATCGACGGGCTCGACGTTCAGATTGCCCAACGTACTTGCATACACAGCGCCCCAGCCAAGGGCTACTCAGCAGCCTGGGCGCTGGTGCCGGAAGATACCTACTGGGAAACCCAGGCATCTGTGACTGACGCTTCCACCGGTGCTCAAACTGTGATCCACCAAGGGGTTGAAATCAAACTACCGTCCGGCGGCTGTCCTTAGGAGAAGTAGCATGAAGATTAAACACATACTTACCCATTGCGCATTGGTACTGACACTTGGTTTTAACCAAACAGTCATCGGCGAAGATATTGATCTGTTCATGGAAAATACGGCGGTCAGTACTGACCTGCCGAATGTTCTGTTTATGATTGATAACTCGGCCAACTGGAACGCATCTCTTGGCGGTGTAACGAAGAAGGAACTTGTGCATGCAGCGCTGTATGACACGGTGACCAATGGCGCATTCACAAACCACGTAAATGTTGGCCTAGAGGTTTTCTCCTCAGGCAATAGCCCCAAGGGTGGCAAGATCTTCTCTGCCATGAAGAAGTTGACCGCAGATGAACAACTGAATGTTTGGCCGGATCGTTTATATGACGGAGGGGCCAAGGCGGTAGGAAAAGAACTGCTACCCAAGACCAATAATGCGCCCTATGCCTTAATGATGAACGAGGCCCTACTCTATTATCGCGGTGCTGCGCCTGAATCCGGCCTGCAGGATGGTGTCTTCAAGGCAACTAATCCTGGCCAAAACCTGGAGGGTTATGATCCGGCCGCCGTGAGTGGTGGCACCTATGTCAGCCCATCGAACGGCACCTGTGGGAAAAAGTATGTGATTATGATCGGCAATGGGTCGCCCGATAGTGGCGAAAACAATACCGCTGAAGCCAAGCTAGCCGCGCTGGGCGGTGATACCACTGCGCTGCCATTAACCCCTAGCAACTTTCAGGCAAATATGGCCGATGAATATGCTCGTTACATGGAAAAAAATGACGATATCATCACCTATGTTATCCAAGTATTTGACCCGAGCGCAAAACAGACTAAAAAAGATGAAGCCGCTGAGGAGTTTTTCAAAAGTATTGCGAAAGAAGGGGGGGGGAGATACTTTACTGCAACGACCTCAGGTGACCTTGTAAAAATTCTAACCGAGGTTCTTAATGAGATTCAGGCAGTCAACAGTGTATTTGCCTCCACCACACTGCCGGTAAGTGTAAACGTACGCGGTACCAACCTGAACCAAGTCTATATGGGTGTATTCCGCCCAGATGCCAAGGCCCAACCCAGCTGGTATGGCAATCTCAAGCTCTATCAATTGGCCTATGACTCCGGCAACAAGTCACTCTACCTTGCCGACTCTGCCGGTACCCCAGCGCAAAGTCCAACAACCGGTTTTATCGTCAGTAATGC
>CAMYNQ010000260.1 GCA_947259785.1 uncultured Chromatiaceae bacterium
TTCTCACCGTTGCCACACCTGAAGATGAGGTACTCGTCAACCTGCAAAGCGGTGGTGGCTTGGTACATGCCTATGGCCTGGCGGCCTCTCAACTTACACGCGTCAAGGACAAAGGCATTCCGCTTACAGTGGCTGTCGACAAGGTCGCTGCCAGTGGTGGTTATATGATGGCCTGTGTCGCCGACAAGATTATCGCGGCCCCCTTCTCCATCATCGGCTCGATCGGGGTGATCGCTCAAATCCCTAATTTTAATCGCCTTTTGAAAAAACACGATATCGATTATGAGCAAATGACTGCCGGCGAATTCAAGCGCACGGTCACCATGTTTGGCGAGAACACGGATAAGGCGAGACAAAAATTTCAGGAAGAACTCGAAGACATGCACGTGTTGTTCAAAGAGTTCATTACCGAGCATCGTCCCGTTGTCGACATTAACCGCATTGCCACGGGTGAACACTGGCCTGCACGCCGCGCCCTTGAACTCAAGTTGGTGGATGAACTCAAGACCAGCGATGAATACCTAATGAGCCAAAGTCAATCTATGGATGTGTATCAGGTGAGCTTTACCATTAAGAAGCCCATTGGTGAGCGCATGGGCCTATTTGCGCGTAACACAATCGAACGTTTAATCCACCAAAAGCCCTTTCACTAAAGCGTTTAACCGCCCTTTTTGAGGGCTTCTCTTTAGCAAAAACCACACAATTGTAAAACCATGTTAAATCATGGTTTACTGCGTTGATAATAGATAAATGAACTGCCAAACTCAATCTTGAGCAACAAAGTTGGTTATCCGTTACTGACTAATATTGAGAGCTCATAAGGAGGCAGCAATGAAATTATCGACTAAAGGACGCTACGCTATTACAGCAATGTTGGACCTGGCTCTAAATGCCAATGATGGTAGCCGGGTTACGCTCGCAGATATTTCTGAGTTTCAGGGGATCTCTCTTTCTTACCTAGAACAACTTTTCGCCCGACTGCGCCAGATGAATCTGGTTAAAGGAACGCGAGGCCCAGGCGGTGGTTATCGCCTTGCCAGATCAGCAAACGATATAACTATTTCTGAGATCATCGCCGCTGTTGATGATAAGAGCAGTAAAAACGAAAAGTTGATGAAGATCGACGAACGCCATCGTAAAACGCAGCAGCTTTGGCAGGTATTAAGCAGCGACATCAACCTGTTTCTGACCAATATCACTTTGGGTGACTTGGTCTCAGGTAAAACACAGGCATCCGCTGATCTTTTGCAATCGGAAGCACAAGTCAGCGATCTCAATGTATGGCAAGACGCTAAGATGTCTGTTTCAGGTGGCCATCTGTAAAAAAGTTTATTTGAGGGGGGGAGGAATACGGTGACGTTGTCTAAGATCACAAACAGCCTCCTGACGGGATTCGTTGAAATAAAATCCTAGTCACTTTTTAGACAATCGAAGTAGGCACAGCCCGGCACTCGCCGGGCTTTTTAATTTCCGGCATTCAGAGTTACACTACGCATCGGCCAGAACGCCCCGCGCCATTACCCCACCATGACAGAAGTGACAGTACATAGATCAAGCACTGACGAAGGCATCATCGAAATCACCGATGATGGAGATATACGATCGCTCTACTTTGGCAGCGATGCCAAGCAAAGTTCGATGCGGCTGTCTGCACCGCAAACTCTCGAGCTCACCTACACTCAAACAATGATGCTGTCGCTTGCCTTCCAAAGCCAACCCAAAAACGGCCTATTGATTGGACTCGGCGGAGGCTCCATTGCCAAGTTTCTCCACCACCATTTTCCCGAGATAGCAATTGATGCCGTCGAGCTACGATCGGACGTTGTTAAACTGGCGCATGCCTATTTTGGTCTTCCAGAATGTAATCAAATTAATACTATTGTTGGTGATGGCTATGAGTTTCTTAGTCGAGACAATGAGCAGAAATACGACCTGATACAAGTCGATGCCTTCAACCACAATGGCATGGCGGACGAAGTTAAACGCGACCTATTTTTTCATCACTGCCAAGAAAAATTATCACTCAACGGTGTCTTGGCGATCAATCTATGGACGGAGAGGAGAGACCACTTTTCACACACCCTGGCCATGATAGAGGCGGCTTTTGAAGGATTGGTATTAAGTATGCCGGTGACAGACCGGGGCAACACCATCATATTTGCCGCCAATCATAAAGCTGTGTTTAAAAGCGGTTCGAGTAAGGAGATCAAGCTACTCGAGCAGCGCCTTGGCTTAGAACTCAGCCCCAAACTGCGCCAACTCAAAAAACATAACCGTTGGCGGTGTCTCGGCTCTTTATTTGTCTAGATCTTTGATCCAAATCTCTGAAGAAGACTCATGAGGCACACTGTGGCAGCGCTCACAGGTAAACAAGGCAAAGGCCACCTTATCGTGGCAACGACCACAAAACTCACCCTTAAAGATCTTATCCATGGTGATATTGTTGGCTTCCAGTTGTGGGATAAAGATATCCGGATGGCAATTATTACAAGTTAACCACTCGGTATGGGCCAGATGGGGGAAGCGTACATTGGGCATGTTGGCCGTCTGTTTGAGGATGACATCCATATCCATCTCCAACATCATCTCACCGCCGAACTCGTCGCCACTCAGGCTCTTACGTGGTGTAATCTTGCCGCTACGGATGGCATCCACCCAATTGACCTTGCCGCGACGATCCAGCGGAAAATCAACCATTGCCTCAACGGGTTCCTGAAGGATCTTAATGGCATCGTTTTCGGGATCATGTATTCCATCTTCAACGAGACGGTGCGTCTGATAGGTCTCAGCCTGGACGAATGACATGAATCCGACCAATACAATTATGGACATCAAGTAACGCAGCATAAATCCCCAACCTCCAGTGAATAACGTCGAACAATACGAATTTTTGCCATTAATTACAAGTGCAAGCAATCTCCCGCAGGGGCATTCCTTGGTTGGGTCCACACCTCAAATCCCCTATAATGCGAAACCATTGCGTACTAGAA
>CAMYNQ010000261.1 GCA_947259785.1 uncultured Chromatiaceae bacterium
TGACCCCATTCATTGCTAACGGACTCCTTTGTTGGAGATAAATCAATGATCGTTTCTTTCACTTTTGACTCGATAAACGCTTTAATCGTAGCGGAAAACCCGATAGGCAGTCGTGCACAGTATTGGATATTCTAAGGCGGGATAGCCTCGGTCATATAGCACCAGGTCATGCGTATTTGCATATTCTAGATGTCGAGAAACCAGTGTCCTTTCATCGTATATTTGAAATCTCACCTTACCTTGATTCGTGGTAGCGGATATCATGTTTGTTTATGTCCGTTTGGCTGACAATTTTATCACGGGTGTTTTTCCTTTGGGTGCATAGACGCGTCCATGTTGACAATCACTTCGCATTCCGGTTTCGTCACCCCAGTAAATTTCGGCATCTTCCTCTTTGGTTTTTTCTTTTATGACCGGGTATTCTTCATCTAACCATTTCTGCACCTTCGCAGGGGATTGTTCGTATGCATTTTTCAAGGGCTTTTGCGGTGTAAAGCCCCATTCGGCTAAATAATTCCCTACCGTTCGTATTGCAAGTTTAACCCCTACTTTATCATCGATGAGCTCTATCACGGCTTTACGAGTCCACAAAGCATAAACCATTTTGAGTTGATCTGGCGTCTTGTTGATAATCAGTTTTTGAATAGCTTTTTCCTGATCAGGCGTTAATTTTCGCGACGTTCCTTTTTTCTTGCCGCGTGTTTTCGATTGAACTGCTTTTATTCCGCCATCGTGATAGGCTCTTACCCATTTTCCAATGGTTTCAAAGTGAACCTCAGCAAGATCGCCTATTTCTTTTCTTAGTTGGTTTTGTTTGAGCTGTAGGCATTATCGTTCCTTTGTTAAGATTTATTGTCGGTTATTGTAACGCTAACTATATGATATCCGGAATTGTTTTTGTTAAGTTAATGAAATTGCCCCCGCCCTCCGATACCACAATTGTTAATACATGCAATAGAACTGGGATGAGGGATCATGTCTTCAATAAATCTAATTAATCTAACTATCAAACAACGCCTGATCCTAATGGCGGTTATCTCGATTTTGTCGCTGGTGACACTGCTAATGTTAGGCAGTTACGCCATGCACAAAGTTGAGGCGCTGGAGGCGAACGCCGTCAAGGCCACCTATCTTGAGGCCGAGATGCTGACGCTGCGCCGCAATGAAAAAGACTTCCTGGCACGCAAGGACCAGAAATATCAGGAAAAATTCAACGCCAACTTGGAAAAGCTGCTAACCGACGCAGAAGCGTTGAAGCAGGATTTGGATGGCCACGGCATCGATTCTAGCACCTTGGCGAGCCTAATCCCCTTGTTCCAACAATACGGTGATAAATTCAACCAATTGGTGGGCATGCAACAACAGATCGGCCTGCACTCCAAAGATGGCTACTACGGTACCCTGCGTGCAGCCGTACATGGAGCCGAGAGCCAAATCAAGGCCCTGAGCGATTACCAACTTCTGGCCGGCATGTTGCAGCTGCGCCGTAACGAAAAAGATTTCATGCTGCGCCGTGACACCAAGTATGTGGCCAAGCTAAGTGGCAATCTGGACAAACTGCTGGCAACAGTTGAGGGCAGTTCTTATTCAACCGAGCAGAGGGCCAACCTAACCAAGGCCCTGACCCAGTACAAAAAAGATTTCATGAAGCTGGTGGAGCTGGAGAAGAAGTTAGGCCTGAATTCCAAGAGCGGCCTGCTGGGAGAGCTACGCGGCACCATCCACCAGACCGAAGAGCTGCTGGAACAGGCCGTGCTAAGTGTTGCAGATGCTATCCATGACAACGAAAAAAGCACCGATCTGATGTTCATGGGCGTTTCAGCGCTGTTGATCTCCATCAACATTGCCCTGATTGCCTGGATCGCCATGAGCATCATCCGTCCGGTAGAGAAGCTATCAAATGCCATGTCGTACACTAGTAGAGAACGGGACCTGACTCTGCGTGTCAACATCAAGGGCAAGGATGAAATTACCAGCATGGCCAATGTCTTCAACACCATGATGGATGAGTTCAGCAAGTTGATGTCTCAAGTGATGGCCTCCGCCAACCAACTTAGCAGCTCAGCCGAACAACTGACCAACATTACCGGCAAAGCTTCTGAAGATGTGATGCGCCAACATGCTGAGAGCGACCAGGTCGCCACCGCCATCAATGAGATGTCGAGCACTGTGCAAGATGTGACAAAGAATGCCAACGAGGCGGCGAAAGCCTCGCGCACCGCCGACGAACAGGTCAGCAAGGGCAACCAGGTGGTTGGTAGCGCAATCAGTGGTATCAACCAACTGGCTGAACAAGTTGCCAGCACTTCTGAAGTGATCAAGGATCTGGACAGCGAAAGCGGTAACATCTCTACAGTACTGAACGTGATTCGTGACATCGCCGAGCAGACCAATCTGCTGGCTCTGAATGCCGCCATCGAGGCTGCACGCGCCGGTGAACAGGGGCGTGGTTTTGCTGTGGTGGCGGATGAGGTACGCACCCTGGCGCAGCGCAGTCAAGAATCGACTCAAGAGATCAACGATATCATCAATCGTCTGCAGGAAAAGGCCGCCTCTGCCGTGGGGGCGATGGAAAGTGGCTTGCAACAGACAGAGTCTACCGTTGTGCTAGCGCAACAAGCGGGTGAATCACTCGTTGAAATCACCACTGCCATCGCCTCCATCACGGAAATGAATATGCAGATTGCCGGCGCTGCAGAAGAACAGTCCGTAGTGGCCGAGGAGATCAACCGTAACGTGGTTAACATCACCCAGATTGCCGTTGAAACGGCTGGAGGTGCGCGTGACACCGCTGACACCAGTCAAGCTCTGTCCCAGATGGCGGTGGAACTACGTGACATGATCAATCGGTTTAAAGTCCACTAAGCGTGGTACATAATACAACCGAATCACGCCCCCGTTTCTGGGGGCTTTTTATTGCCAGACAGATTATTAAAAGGGGTCAAAAAGGGGTCAGGTCTTGATAC
>CAMYNQ010000262.1 GCA_947259785.1 uncultured Chromatiaceae bacterium
ACTGATCCCTTGCAACCTATTATTCCAGGGCCTGATCTGGCAGCCCGTTTGTTCGGTTTGCCACTGGCCGAAAAGGCGCCACCTAGCTCCATTCGTGTAAAGCAAAGAGCTAGCTGGCAAGACTTGGTCTTACCGCAGGATCGCATAACGATGTTGCGTGAATTCATGTTATGGCTTCAACATCATGAGCAGGTGGTTGGGCAGTGGGGTGGTGTTGAAATGGGCGGACCGGTTGCACTATTTGCAGGTCCCTCGGGCACGGGTAAAACCTTTGCTGCGGCGGTGCTAGCTAATGAACTTGGCTGGAATTTATATCGTGTAGATCTTGGACGTTTGGTGAGTAAATACATCGGTGAGACTGAGAAAAATCTCAACCGATTATTTGATGCCGCACATGGCCGCCCCATGATTCTGCAGTTTGACGAAGCTGACAGCTTATTTGGTAAACGTGGAGAGATCAAAGACGCGCGTGATCGTTACGCTAATCTAGAGGTAAGCCACTTGTTAGCGCGTATTGAAGAACATCGTGGTCCTTGTATTCTAACCTCGAATTTACGTACACATTTGGATACCGCATTTGTGCGTCGATTTCAGATGGTGATTGAATTTCCTCGTCCAGATGCACAGGCACGTCAAGAATTGTGGAGCCGCATGATACCTCCGCGGGCTCCACGCGAAGCAGAACTCGACCCAGCCTTCCTTGGCGAAGCTGTCAGCTTGAGTGGCGGACAAATACGCAATGCCGCTTTACATGCTGCCTATCTCGCGGCAGGAGAAAGCAAGCCCATCCATCTCAAACATGTTGCCACCGCAGTCTGGCGTGAACTGAACAAGGATGGCCGTGAACACATGCGTTCAGACATAGGCGCTTTGCAAGCCTATCTCATTGAGAATAACCACTGGAGCGTTCATGGAACTGACTATTGAAAAACTGCGTTTAGTACTGCCATCAGGTTATAGCGATCGAGCAGAGAGTATCGCTCGTGAAGTGATACAGCAACTCGCAAAGCGTCCGTTTATAGGTAGTTATCAAGTAGGTCAGTTAACAATTCCATCAATAAGTACATATAGTGGTGAAGTGGATGGTGCCCTGGCATCACGCATTGCGGATGCGATTCACCTGCAGCTCAATAAGACTCGGTCATCACAAGGGCTCGATACATGGCACAGCACTCGGCTTGGTACACAGGAGAGATAAATCATGTTGCAGGCTAGCAAAGGCGCGTTAGTGGAATACTCAGTGTCGATACCTCCATTAGCATTGGTTTTTGATTTTAACCCGCAAACCTTGACACGTACGCGCACCATAACCTTGCCGCGTAGTTCTGCACCAGGAACCCGAGGTGGATATGATTTTACTCTGCCCACTGATACACCACGTGTTGCCCAAGGAGTAACAGTACAGCCCGAAACTTTTTCATTTGAAATTCTTTTGGATGCAACAGATAAACTGGAACAGAGTGATCCTATCGCGATGCAATTTGGTATTGAACCATCATTAGATGTGCTGCGTACCATGGTTGAACCTAAAGCCCAAGGTCCTAGTGGCGTTCAAACTTTGGCGAGCCTGGGTTTGGGTGGTGAACGTGCCTTTCAACGATCTGAATCAGCCTCAGTATTACTATTAGTCTGGGGAACGCATATCCTACCAGTTTTTTTAACAAGTGTACGCATTGAAGAGAAGGCGTATCTACCTACACTGGTACCGTATCGGGCCAATGCAACTTTATCGATTCAAGTGATTGAAGGTAACAATCCTTTTTATCAAGTGGAGAAGGTACGCCAGGTAGTCGGTGCTGCTTTGGGTAGCACTCAGTCGGTAGCGAGTGCTTTGGGAGGATTGATTTAATGTTTTTAAAAGGTTCGCGTTACGAAAACGCCCGTGAATTTGCGACAGGCGCCGATGGGGAAAAACCATTTCATGGTACACGCATACGGGAAATTGGGGCAGCCTCAGGCGTCATTGAACATATGCTCAAGGCGGGGGATCGTCTGGATTTGCTCGCTCGGCATTATTATAACGATGATAGATTATGGTGGCGCATTGTCGATGCTAATCCCAAGTTTGTGTTTGCAGGTGATTTAATCAGTGAAGACCTGGAAGGGACAGTGATTCTAATTCCTAAGGCAAGGGAGTAAGCCGTGGTATTCGGATTTACCAGTAACAATTTTACTGAACCGGCTGAGTGTATTATTGAAGTTGGGGCAAGTGGTCAAGAGATCAGTAACCTCTATCCCTACCTGACGGAAGTGACTGTGGACACCAGTCGTCTTCAACCCGCAGTAGCAACGATTAAATTTGAAACCCGGCGTGATGCACAAGGGCAATGGGAGGTGCAAGATTCTGGGCAGCTTGCTCCCTGGGAGCGCATAACCATCAAGGCTGCATTTGGAAATATGCAAGAAGAGATCATGCGTGGTTTCATTCGTGATGTTCAAGCTGATTATCCTAGTGACCCCAGTAATACGACAGTGACTGTGCGTTGTCAGGATGAATCATTTTCACTGGATCGTGAACATGTGCGCCGTGCCTGGGGTGCAGAAAATCCGACAAATGACGCGGCGATACTTCAAGAGATTGTTGTCGGGCGATATGGAATAACACTGGATTCTGATTGCGGCCAAGGCTTGGATGCGCTTAGCCTTTTACAAGACAGCACTGATATCCGTTTTATGCAACAACGTGTCGCTGCCAACGGTTATGAACTTATTTTTCGTCGGGGTGCGGTTTATTTTGGACCTATGCGTCTGGATGCGGATCCTCAGGCGAGCATTTTGGTCTACGCCGGGCCAGACACTCACTGCATTAACGTTACTATCAACGATGATGGTCATCGACCCGATCGGGTTGTTGCTGAAATGGCAGCTCAACAAGGAAGCGGCACAGTACG
>CAMYNQ010000263.1 GCA_947259785.1 uncultured Chromatiaceae bacterium
TCGGCCATACGTTTATCCAACAGCTCACCTGAAGAGAGGAATAGGGTGTGAAATGGTGCCGGGGTAGCGGCCCATTCATCAAGTAGTTCGTTAGACATAGTGGCCAGGTTGTCTGTGATTGCTATTACCAGTTGGCAGCGGTAGCTGGGCTGGCCGTTGTCGCTGAATGTTTCCAAGCCTTTTTTAGGATTAAATAGCAATCGCTCTAAGGCGCTTAGTCCTTGTATAGCAACACTGGACCGAGCGAAACGCTCTGCTTGCAGAGCTTCAGCATCTTTTTCGACCAGTAATTTGCCCAACTGTTTATTGCCGGTATTGTGTTTGTCCGGCCAGAGTTGATAACGGTGGTAACGGGTTAATAGCTCAACAGGACCATTGCGAAGATGTTGAACGCCCATCCAGCCGTCCATGGTTTGATGGTAGGCCAGTCTGACACTTTCCAAATTGGCCTCTGTGACTTCGGTGCATAGTTTAGTGGCCTGTTGTTGTAATGCAGAACTTGCATTAGCCAGTTGCTGGTGTTGTGGCACGATGTGTTCAGTGACGACGGCTTGATTGGCCGTTTGCCAGGTCAACGATTTTTGCGGCAGGCTGCTACAGGCTGAGATTAATACTGTCAGCAGTAATAGCGGGGTTAACTTCTTCAAGGGTGTTGCCTCATAGAGATTGAATAAAACTGAGTAAATATTCGCGTTGTTGTTTAGTCATTTTAACCACGGCATCGCGCGAATGTTTGGCTTCGCCGCCGTGCCACAAGATTGCTTCAAGCAGATTTCTGGCACGGCCATCGTGCAAATAAAAGCTATGGCCATTCACAACAGGTGTGAGGCCGATGCCCCATAAGGGCGCTGTGCGCCATTCAGAACCCGTGGCTTTTGCTTCGGGGCGATTATCCGCTAATCCGTCGCCCATGTCATGCAGCAGCATGTCGCTATAGGGCCAGATTAGTTGATTCGATTGCTCAGGTTTGTCTGCCAGTATTGGGGTAATGTACTTGGGCCTATGGCAGCCTATGCAGCCGCTGTCATAAAACAACTTCTTACCGGCTAATACGTCAGCAGAGTTATGCTTACGTCGAGCTGGCACAGATAGATTGCTGGAATAAAATGTCACCAGCTGGCTGACCATTGAATGGGCCTCGAGGTTTTCATACTGGGGGCTATTGCCATTTGCTGCTTGCTGGCACTTGGTTTGTAAGGCCGTGCATTCACCGGCGCCATTGGCATGCAACGGCACCGAGATGCCAATATCCCCGGCGAAGGCGGCTTGCGACTGTTCGTTAACGCTGGGCGAGCCGGCCTTCCAGCCGAAGCGGCCGAGCATGACTTTGTTATGTTCGGCACTCCAGACCTGGTTAGCCTTGCCTGAGATGCCGTCGCCGTTTTTATCATCCGGATCTGCCTGGGCCAGGATGTCGTTCGCAGCAATGGCATCCAGCAGGCCCAGGCCAATCATTTGCGGTGTAACACGGGGCGAGAGCATGGTCTCGGGATGTAATGGGCCGTAGCCCAGGTCGGTGACGGAATAACTAGGTTGACGCAGTTTAACCACTTCGCCGTCGGCCAGTTTGACGGCAATCTCTTTATATTCGATCTGCATGCGGCCTTCGGCGTTATGACCCTGGATGGCAATATCCTGCAATTGTGTGCCGTAGGTGGGTTCGGGAATGACGTTAACGCGGTGTTGCTTTAACAGCTCGCGCTGTTCATCGTTTTGCGGTGGAATGCTCAGACGCAGAAACATGGAGATGGCATTGTTGTCCGTTTCGCTGGGTGGGTGGCCACGGCCATCTTTAATATGACAACGCTGGCAGGAGCGGGCGTTATAGAGCGGGCCCAAACCATCTGCTGCCTGGGTTGAGGCGGGCGCCGATACCCACAGGCGTTTAAAAAATCCGTTACCTATCTTGAAATCCATCTCGCGCTCGAAACTCATATTGGCAGAGGCGTGGGAAAAGGCGTCTTTGTTGATGTGTTTTGTATGACTGGTGCTGCCACCGGGAAGGCGTTCGTATTGCTCCGCTTGAGTAAAATCAGTGCTTGGTTGGGTAATGCTATTGTCGGCGTGGCAAATCGATAGCGACGTCAACAAAGAAATGGTGATGAGGATGGTGCTGATTTTCATGTTCAGGTGGGTCCTGCTGTGTCCCACGTTTTCCCTCCCCTGAGTGGGGAGGGAATTGAGGACTCTATTTATAATACTGAGCCAGGGTTATCAAGGCTGTCAGAACCTTCAAAGCCAATATTGCCGATACTCAGAACTTGCACGGCCTTTTCAATCTGTTTGGTTTGATTCAATAGAGCAGTGATGGCTGCCATGACCTTGGCGTTGCCTTCTTTATTGCCTTGACCGATCAACTGATCATAAGCCACGCCATCTTTTTCAGCACTGTCTACCAGAACTTGCATCTTCGCTTGTGTGGTATCGAGCAGCTTGCGCAGTCGTTTGTCGGCAGCGGCATCTTTGGCGGCAACCAGATCAGCCGCGCTTGGGCCAGTCATCTTGCTGCCATCAACGCGGGTATAGGTGCCGGTGTAAACATTCTTGATGCTCATGGCATCGTAGTAATGCGAGGCGTGAGTATTGTCGCTAAAGCAGTCATGCTCTTCCTCAGGGTCGTGCACCATCAGGCCCAGCTTCATGCGTTCACCGGCCAGCTCACCGTAAGAGAGACTGCCCATGCCGGAAAATATGATAGAGATGCCTTGTTTGCTATCACCCTTTAGCAGTGATGTACGTGCTTCGCCGCCTTTGCCCCACTGGGCGGTAATCCACTCCAGTTCGTCTATCAGCAGTTCAGTGGCGACTTTCAGATATTGACCGCGACGATCACAGTGACCAACTTTGCAGTTTTTTACATCGTAGTCGCTGGCCGG
>CAMYNQ010000264.1 GCA_947259785.1 uncultured Chromatiaceae bacterium
GATTTTAACCTGTTACCAAGCGGCTATTCTAGCCATATACCGGTGACTTCTGTTCTTATCGTAATAAAAGACAAATATGGCTGGGCTTGAGATGGCGATTTTAGGTAATTGAATTTCAAATCCTTGTTACAAGGGGGCAGAAAACGCCTTATTATTTGGTTTGTTTGATATGCGTGTTCTGTAATATTTTGGTTAAATAGTTAGTAAGGCCTTATTGTGTCTGATTGCGGTCATGGCTAGGTGAATCGTATAATTCTGTAGTGATTGTAAGTGAATAGTCTTAGCAGGTGGGCTGGTTTGAATAAATTGAACGGTAGTATACGGTTGGTGCTTTGCCTGTTTGTCAGCCTGCTTTTGAGCAGCTGTTTTTCAGATAACGATAACAATCAGCAAGGCGGGCAATCTGCCGCCAGGCAGTGGAACGAGGCGCTGTTGTCTTCAATTAGGCAGGATTTTGCCCGGCCAACCGTGCATGCCCGCAACCTGTTTAGCGTCTCAGCCGCCATGTATGATGCCTGGGCCGTGTTCGATGACACTGCCCAAACGTATCTGCTGGGTAAGACAGTTTACGGTTATAACTGCAGCTTTACCGGAATGCCTAATTCATTGGTCAATACTAAGGTGGCTCGCCATCAAGCAATTAGCTACGCGGCCTATCGCATCTTGTCGCACCGTTTTTCAAGCTCGCCCGCGGCCAGTGAAGCTCAGGCCAGGTTTGATGCGCTGATGTCTGATCTGGGTTATGACATTGATGACACCTCAACCAACTACTCTGCTGGTTCGGCTGCTGCCCTGGGTAATTACATTGCAGAGTGCATGATTGACTATGGCCTGCAAGATGGTGCCAACGAGGCCAATGGCTATGCCATTCAGTCATACGCGCCGGTCAATCCACCGCTGGCACCGGCCGAAGCAGGCAACCCGGACATTGTTGATTTAAACCGCTGGCAGCCGTTGTTCCTAGATAATTTTATCGATCAGTCGGGCAATACGATTGGTGCCTCTACCCCGGAATTTGTCGGGCCGGAGTGGGGCAGTGTTGCACCATTTGCATTGACCGATGCGGACCTAACTATTAACCAGCGCGATGGTTTTGATTACTGGCTCTACCATGATCCGGGTGCACCGCCTTATATTGATGCTGTCAACGGCGGCACTGAAACTGAAGAATACCAGTGGAACTTTTCCTTGGTGTTGGCCTGGTCAGCCCATCTTGATCCGCTTGATGGGGTGATGTGGGACATCTCGCCAGCTGCGATTGGTAATAATCAGAGCCTGCCGCAATCAAGTGATGAATATGCAAGCTTTTATGACTTGGTGAACGGAGGTGATTCAAGTCAAGGACACTCTCTCAACCCATTCACCGGGGAGCCTTATGAGCCGCAAATAGTGCCTCGTGGCGACTATGCTCGAGTGCTGGCCGAGTTCTGGGCCGACGGTCCAGACTCTGAAACGCCACCGGGTCACTGGTTTGTTTTGCTCAATTACGTTAATGACCAGCCTGAGCTGGAAAAACGCTTTCGTGGTCAGGGTCCTGTACTCGATGACTTGGAATGGGATATTAAAGGATATTTTGCTTTGGCGGGCGCCATGCAGGATTCGGCTGTGACCGCCTGGGGGATTAAGGGCTGGTACGATTATATCCGGCCGATTTCGGCCATTCGGGCAATGGCCGCGCTGGGGCAGAGTTCTGACCAGGGGCGAGCCAATTATAATATCGCTGGTCTGCCATTAATCCCAGATCTGATTGATTTGGTATCCCTGAGTGATATTGCAAACCCTGATGATTTAGTACACCTCAACAAGGTTAAGGTTTATTCTTGGCGTGGTCCTGATTATATTAATCCGCCGGATGATATAGCGAGGGTTTTTTGGATTCTGGCTGAAAACTGGTGGCCTTATCAGCGGCCTTCGTTTGTCACGCCCCCCTTCGCTGGTTATGTGTCGGGCCACTCAACTTATTCACGTGCTGCTGCAGAGGTGCTAACACTGTTAACCGGTGATGCTTATTTCCCGGGTGGAATGGGTGAATTTGTGGCGCCGCAAAATGATTTTCTAGTCTTCGAGAAAGGCCCCAGTGTTAATGTCACGCTGCAGTGGGCGACCTATCGCGATGCCTCTGACCAATGCAGTCTGTCGCGCATCTGGGGCGGCATTCACCCGCCCGCCGATGATATTCCCGGACGTTTAATGGGTGTGCAGATTGGCATTGATGCCTTTAACCTGGCAGAACAATATTTTGGCAACTAGGATAAGTCATCGTTGATTACCTTATCTTAGCTGTAAAAAGGTTTGAGTATTTAGTGGCTTACCCTTTTTAGGTTTAGTGGTGACGGACTGAACCCAGGCCAGCTAGATAAGGTGGGCCACGTAGTTTTTCAGCGAGATAAACTAATGCTGTTAATCGAGGTAGAAAAGGGCAAGGCATGAATGCTTTGCCCTATGAGCATTTCTATGCCCCTTTCTGAGAGCGATGGCGGCGAGCTGCAATACCGCCCATGCCTAACATGGAAATTAACAGCTCAGTTAGGCCGAAGGCCGCGGTACCACCGCTGCTATCATCGGAGCTGCTTTCTGCAGCGGCGTTAAGGTCTTCGCTTGTGCTAGTCGAAGCGGCTTCAGCAGAGGCAGTGTCAGTAGATACTTCGTCAGCAGAGACATTAACAATCGGGGTCTCAACTACCGGAGAGTCATCAGTTGAAGTGTCGTCAGTCGAGGTATGATCAACCGGAATGTCGTCAGGAGCTGTGTATGTTTCCGTACTGATGTAATTAGGCTCAACCATGAAAACTTCATTATTCTCATCAGGATTTCCGCCAGTTAAATTAGCATCGCCCCGGAATACAATCTTGCCTGCATTGCCTGACATG
>CAMYNQ010000265.1 GCA_947259785.1 uncultured Chromatiaceae bacterium
GTTGCGTCACCGTGCTCAAAACCTGGATGTGGATTTGCAAACGCCGGTGATTCCGGCAGGTAAGTCTTAAAACCAGGCAAGGCAGGCGCATGCCTTACTGGCGGTTCTCTAATTTCTATCTGTTTTTCTTTGCATCCATTGGGGTGTTGGTGCCGTATTGGTCGCTGTATCTAAAATCGTTGGGTTTCGATCCGGCCGAGATCGGCGAGTTGATGGCGGTAATCATGGCCACCAAGATCGTTGCCCCCAATATCTGGGGCTGGCTTGCTGATCATACTGGTCGGCGGGTGCAAATTATTCGTCTGACAACACTGCTTGCTTTGATTGCTTTTGCGGCTGTTTTTTTTGGCCAGGGTTATTGGTGGGTTGCGGCGGTGATGTGCCTGTTTAGCTTTTTCTGGAATGCTGCCTTACCCCAATTTGAGGCGGCTACCATGAACATGCTGGGTGATCAGGCGCATCGTTATAGTCGTATTCGTTTGTGGGGTTCGGTGGGTTTTATTCTGGCTGTGGTGGCGTTGGGGCCGATATTGGATTCGGTCGGCACGTCTGTTATTCCTGTAGCGCTATTGTTGATGCTGGTGGGGCTGGTGATGTCTGCCTGGTGGGTGCCGTTGGAAAATGGCCCGCAGGTTGAGCATGTTGGAGGCTCGATCTGGCAAGTATTGTCTCAGCCGCAGGTGGTTATCATTCTGCTGGTGTGTTTTTTGTTGCAGGCCAGTCATGGACCCTATTACACCTTTTACACCATATATATGGAAGAGGGTGGCTATAGTCGCAGCCTGATTGGTCAGCTGTGGGCGCTGGGGGTGGTGGCTGAGATTGGTGTGTTTCTGGTGATGCATCGTCTGTTGCCACGCTATGGTGCCAAGACCTTGTTGTTGCTGAGCCTGGGCTTGACGACTTTGCGCTGGTTGTTGGTTGCCTGGTTTGTGGACTCGCTGGCAGTAATGGTGTTTTCTCAGTTATTGCATGCCGCTAGCTTCGGTATTTATCACGCTGTGGCGATACATTTGATTCATAAAATGTTTACTGGTCGTCATCAGGGTAGGGGGCAGGCACTTTATAGTAGTCTGAGTTTTGGTGCTGGTGGTGCGGTTGGCAGTCTGATGAGTGGCTATCTGTGGAGTGGTGTTAGTGCTGCAGCAACTTTTCAGGCGGCCGCGTTAATAAGTGCGTTAGCATTTTTGTTGACCTGGCGCGGGCTACGTTCAGAAACTTTATAAGTTTGTTGAAAACATTGTAGTTTGTGCATTGACGAGGTGGTTTTTGCCGAGTATTATTGCCCACCTTTAGCGCCAGACGAAATTTTTATGGGTCTTGGTGTGCTAGAAATCGGGGTATAGCGCAGTCTGGTAGCGCGCCTGCTTTGGGAGCAGGATGTCGGGAGTTCGAATCTCTCTACCCCGACCACTTTTTTGTTTGATTGATGAGTGGTTTGGTCGTCGTTAAAGCAGTATATGCTATGAATCATGCGCCCGTAGCTCATTCGGATAGAGCATCGGCCTTCTAAGCCGAGGGTAGCAGGTTCGAATCCTGCCGGGCGCGCCATTTCATCTGCAGTCGAACAACAATGCTTTGTGGTGAGCGTAGCTCAGTTGGTAGAGTCCCGGATTGTGATTCCGGTTGTCGCGGGTTCGAGCCCCGTCGTTCACCCCATTTTCTGTTGCTAGTTTCGGGCCGTTAGCTCAGTTGGTAGAGCAGGTGACTCTTAATCACTTGGTCGAAGGTTCAAGTCCTTCACGGCCCACCAATAGAGTAAGACACTTAAGCCATGATCTATTATTTAGGTCATGGCTTTTTTATGTGCGGCTTAAAAATATCTCAGGATAAATCGCCAATGAGTTGTATCGCAATCTAAAAGTTATTCTGAGCTGTTTTGTTGGTTTTATTGATAGTAGTATTGCCGTTTAAAATTTATAGTCCCGAGTCACTTGATAAGTGGATAATTAATTATGGTGCAATCTCAATCTGCACATCCGGCGGTGGAAGCGTTTGTTGATGTCTTGGGCGCATTAACTCAAACGGCTGTTGATTTAGATGATGGCGGTTCTGGTGCTGAGGAAATTCAGGCAAAGTGCCAGTCTCTGATTGAGCGTATTTTAGCGGCAAAAGATGATAAACAGTTGGACTGGGAGGAGGCGCGCCAGTTGGCTGTGAGTTCGGTGCGGCGTGAGCGTGATTTTGCAGTTACTCGCTTTGATGATTTTTGGCAAATGATCTGGGTGGTTATTCAGGGTTTGCGTGAGGCATTTCCTGGTGAGCAGGGTGCAGAATATGAGGTGGCTACGCATCTAAAGTGTCTGAATCAGGTTGGTAATAGTGACTTTATTGATGAAATGCGTGCCGAGGTCGTGGCTGTGGTTGTTTTGATTAATCGCGTTATTGATGAGCGCAAGCATCGTCAGCGGGCGCAGCTGGAGGAATTGGGCTTTCAGCTAAACCGCATGCGCCATGAGTTGTTGGCAAAACCATTGAATTGAGAGTGTTTTCTGGCCAGTCTTCTTGTTTATTGATGGCAGATATAGACTTCTTCAACAAAATCAATGGTGTCTATGGGTATGTTGCTGGCGATGAGGCGGTGCTGCATGTGGCTGGGCAGTTACAAAAGACTTTTCCGCGTAAAATGGATTTTGTCGCCCGTTATGGGGGCGACGAGTTTGCCGTGATTTTGCAGGATACTGAGGCACGTGATGGTGAAATGCTGGGTAAACGCCTGTTGGTTGATCTGAAATCGAGTGTTTTTAAGGTGGAAAATGGTAATGAGCTCGAGCTTTCACTGTCGGTGGGGGTGTCACCGTTGTCTAGTCGTGATGATGCCCGGAGTTGGGTTTCCCGCTCGGAT
>CAMYNQ010000266.1 GCA_947259785.1 uncultured Chromatiaceae bacterium
CGCAAGGCGTGGCGATGAATATGGCCTGCATCGGGTAGCCCCGAAGCCCTGCAGCCGCATTCAATGCTGATTCGTCTTTGATCCGCTGGCACTCAAACAACAGGGGCTGCTGATCACGATAGACTTCCAGGCGGCTATAGAGTTGGCCGTGGTCAAATTTTTCATCGATACAGGGCCGACCCAGGCAATTGATCTCCCAACCCATAAAGCAACTGTCGGATGCAAGATCGATACGTGTAAGACTGTTAAGCTTGGCACCGGGGAAAATAATATTCTCTTGAGGAAACCATTCCAGGCTTGCCGCTTGGGCCAGTTTCATATGTTGCCTGACCTGCGCGGTTTCACCCGCACTGCGATAAAACTTGGTCGACCCTGGACTGGTTAACAGCGCCTGGCTATGGGTGCGCATCTCGACCTTGATGTCCAGGCAATCACTGCCTGCAACCCCTCCGGGCGGGTGCAATATATAGACATGAGGCAGACCTTCCTCTGGATAAAAAGGTCGTTGTACGCGTAAGGGCCCTTGGTGATGGGTGTGCTTGAGCACGGTGCCTTGTGGACGCCATTCAAAGCCCAAGGCCAACTGCGCTTGCCAACCAGTACTTTCAGCGTTGGGCAAGGCCGCGCTCATACCGTGAGATACTCCTTCACCAGTTCTTCATTGAGTTCATCAATCTTACCGTTCGCCACACGACGGCCGCGATCAAGAATATAAAAACGATCTGCGACCTTACGCACAAAGGGCAGCTTTTGTTCCACCAGCAATACCGTCAATCCTATCTCGCGATTCAGTTTACGAATCACATCACCGATCTCGGCAACGATATTCGGTTGAATACCTTCGGTGGGTTCATCCAAGATCAACATCTTGGGATCCAGTACCAAGGCACGGCCAATGGCCAACTGCTGTTGTTGTCCACCGGAGAGATCACCCCCGCGGCGTTGGCGCATCTCTTTTAAGACCGGGAACAATTCATAAATAAAGTCGGGTACATGGCGCAATTTATCGGCTCTTGCACTGAGGCCAATCTTCAAATTCTCTTCCACTGTTAATAAGGGAAAGATCTGCCTGCCTTGCGGGACATAGCCGATTCCACTGCGTGCCCGTTGCTCCATGCGCATCTTGTGCAATGCATTCTCCTGATAGATGATCTCACCCGATTCAATCGCAAGTTCGCCCATAATACAATTGAGCAAGGTGGTTTTGCCAACGCCATTGCGTCCCATCAAGCAGGTGCATTCACCGGGCGTGATCTCCAGATCAATATCCCATAGGGTATGACTCTGGCCATAATACTGATTCAAACCGGAGACGTTCAACATCACTCTTCTCCTAGATAGACTTCAATCACACGTTGATCGTTTTGCACCTGATCCATGCTGCCTTCGGAAAGCACGGAGCCTTGATGCAACACCGTAACCTTACGCGCGATGGAGCGGACAAAGTCCATATCGTGCTCCACCACCACCACAGAATGTTTTCCTGCCAAGGAGGTGAGCAACTCGGCCGTGCGATCCATCTCCTGATGGGTCATACCGGCGACCGGCTCATCCACCAACAATAGCGCCGGCTTTTGCATTAACAACATTCCGATCTCCAACCATTGTTTTTGACCATGAGAAAGTTTTGCTGCCAAATCCTGCTGCAACTCTTTAAGCCCAATAACGTCAAGCACTTCCTCAATGTGATCCCGTTGTTCACCACTCAGCCGCGCCCGCAACAACGGCAATACCCGTTTATCCTGCGCCATGGCCAGCTCCAGGTTTTGAAACACGCTCAGCGATTCAAACACCGTCGGCTTTTGAAACTTTCGGCCGATACCAGCCTCGGCAATTTCCGGCTCATCCATCTCCAATAGATTCATTCGCTGACCGAACCAAACCTGTCCGCTATCCGGCTGTGTCTTGCCGGTAATGATATCCATCATGGTCGATTTACCTGCGCCATTGGGACCAATGATGCAACGCAACTCACCCGCATCAATATAGAGATTGAGATCGTTAATCGCCTTAAAGCCGTCGAAGCTTTTATTAACGCCCTCCATGTACAAGATAACGTTATGGCTTACATCCAGTTTTGGCGGCTCGGACGGAACCAGAAAATCAAACACCCTGTCGCGCTGACGAAAACTCGCTATCGTAGTACTTATGCTCATGCACCGGCCTCCTTACGCTTCAGAATGCCGGCCATGCCTTTGGGTAAATACATGGTTACGAGTACAAACAAGGCACCCAGTGCAAACAACCATATCTCCGGCAATGCCGCCGTAAAATAGCTTTTAGAGTAGTTCACCAACAAGGCACCAGCCACAGCCCCGTATAGGGTGGCACGGCCACCGATGGCCACCCAGATAATCAATTCAATAGAGTTCAGGGGTGAAAACTCGCTGGGGTTAATGATGCCTACCTGCGGGACATACAAGGCGCCCGCGATTCCGGCCAACACCGCCGAAAAAGTGAACACCCAGAGTTTGACATTCTCCACCCGATAACCGATAAATCGGCTACGACTTTCGGCATCGCGAATCGCGACACAGGCCAGCCCCAGGCGAGAACTGACTATATAACGACAGGCCAAATATCCCAGGGCCAGCGCCAATGCCGATGTCATAAATAATGCTATCCGCGTACTGTCTTCACGCAAACTGAAACCGAGAATATCTTTAAAGTCGGTTAGGCCATTGTTGCCGCCAAAGCCCATCTCATTGCGGAAGAATGCGAGCATCAAGGCATAGGTAAGTGCTTGTGTGATAATCGATAGATAAACCCCAGACACCCGCGAACGAAACGCCAGATAACCAAAGA
>CAMYNQ010000267.1 GCA_947259785.1 uncultured Chromatiaceae bacterium
GCTATCTTGAGATAACCACCGACATGGTGAGTCACCAGCTCCTTGACGTACTCAGGCGAGCGTATTGCCAAGTCATACCGCAGACCTGAAGCAACAAAAACTTTCTTGATTCCAGGTAATTCTCTCGCCTTGCGATAAAGATTAATCAGCGGTGTGTGATCGGTGTTCAAATTGCTGCATATATCAGGAAAAACGCAGGATAGCCGGCGGCAGGCCGTTTCAATTTCTTCCGACTTACAGGCAAGACGATACATATTCGCGGTCGGCCCACCCAAATCTGAGATAACGCCGGTAAAACCAGGCACCGTATCGCGAATGCTCTCGACTTCTTTGAGGATGGATTTTTCAGAGCGATTCTGGATGATACGACCTTCATGCTCAGTGATTGAACAAAAGGTACAACCGCCAAAACAGCCACGCATAATGTTGACCGAGAAGCGGATCATCTCATAGGCAGGCACCTTGGCACCCATATAACTGGGGTGCGGTTGACGTTGGTAAGGCAGTTCAAATACCCGATCAAATTCTTTACTGGTCAAGGGGATCGGTGGCGGATTTAACCAAACATCACGTTTGCCATGCCGTTGCACCAAGGCACGGGCATTGCCAGGGTTGGTTTCCAGGTGCAAAACACGCGCGGCGTGGGCATACAGGGCAGGATCCTGTTTTACCTGCTCATAGGCCGGGAGACGGATAATGCTACGGCTGCGATCGTGTTGTTTAAGCAACTTGGCAGAAAACTGAATGATCTTTTCAGCGGTTTTGTCAGCCGTTTTGGCCTCTTTAGCCTCACTTTTTTCGCATGACTCCGCCGTAGTCATGGCATAAGGATCGACATGTTCGATCAGCTTACCCGGTTCATCAATCGAGGTTGAATCAACCTCCATCCAACCCGCCGGTATTGTTTGGCGCATAAAGGCAGTGCCACGGATATCAGTGAGTTGTTTGACGTTCTCACCATTTGCCAATCGATGAGCAATCTCAACCACCTGGCGTTCACCGTTACCAAAAACCAGCAGATCTGCTTTGGAGTCCGGCAAAATGGAATGACGCACCTTGTCCGACCAATAATCATAGTGGGCGATGCGACGCAGGCTTGCCTCAATACCACCAACCACCAGCGGTACGTCCTTAAAGGCCTCACGACAGCGCTGTGCATACACCACTACAGACCGGTCAGGTCGTTTACCTGCCGTCGCGCCAGGCGAATAGGCGTCGTCAGAACGAATCTTGCGGTCAGCGGTATAACGATTGACCATAGAATCCATATTGCCGGCCGTCACTCCCCAGAATAGGTTTGGCTTGCCGAGTATTTTAAAGGCCTCTGCACTACGCCAATCGGGCTGGGCGATAATGCCGACGCGAAACCCCTGCGCCTCAAGCAGACGCCCAACCAGGGCCATACCGAAACTTGGGTGATCGACATAGGCATCCCCTGTCACCAGGATTACATCGCAGGAATCCCAGCCCAAGGCATCCATCTCGTCACGTGACATAGGCAAGTATGGCGCTGTGCCATAACGCTTGGCCCAGTATTGACGGTAGGAAAAGATATTTGGCGCAGTTTGCATAAGGGAATTAACGGCTTGGTGAGAGCGACTATTTTACCTTAAAAAGCCAAACTAGGCGAAAAACAAACCACGCTTCTCAAGCAAATAATAACTAAGCCACATACTGATGCCACGCGCCAACATAAACACCATCAGCGCCACCCATAGTCCATGATTGCCATAGGCTTGTAACAGATACCAAGCGGGTAAATAGCAGAAAAATGTTGATATCAACATGGTATTGCGCATTTCAGCAGACCGGGTTGAACCAATAAAAATGCCATCAAACAGGTAGCTCCATACCGACAACAATGGTGATATCACTAACCATGGCAAGAATAGGTAAGCAACGTTACGAACAGCTTCAATATCAGTTAGAAGATTGATTAGCATGGCACCGAAAAGAAAATACAACAGGGTAAACAAGACAGCTACGCCAGCGGACCACACAGCAGCAGTATGAACCGCCTGCTTGAAATGTTTTTTGTTTTTCTGCCCCACCGCCTTGCCTACTAGTGCCTCAGCGGCATTGGCAAAACCATCTAGCCCATAGGCCATGAAGGTCTGAAAGTTCATCAACACGGCATTGGCGGCAAGAATAATGTCGCCATGTTTCGCGCCTTGAGCAGTAAAGAAGGCAAAACTAAACATCAGGCACAAGGTGCGTATAAAAATATTGTGATTAAGGACAAGCATCTGCCGCAGTTTGGCTACATCGAGAATCTGCTGTTTTAACCACTGACCTGGATGAAGCTTCAATTCACGTTTCACTAGCCACAAACCGACGATGACACCAATATATTCAGAAATTACCGATGCCAGCGCCACGCCATCCACATCCATACCTAGCCCCCAGACAAACATTAAGTCGAGAGCTATATTGGTAAGGTTGATGATCAACAACAAATACAAGGGGCCACGGGCATTCTGCATCCCCAAGAACCAGCCAATCAAAACATAGGTAAATAAGCTTGCCGGAGCACTCCAGATACGAATATAAAAATATTCGCTGGCGTAAGACTCAACTTCAAAACTAGCCTCCAATAACAACATCGCCAAACCTTGGATAGGAAGCTGCAGAGCAACAATCAACAGCGACAATATCAACGCTAGCAACCCTGCCCTGGCAAACCCAGAACGAATCTCATTGTGATCAAAACGTCCGTGGGCCTGAGCTATCTGTCCAGTGGTGCCCATTCGCAGAAAACCAAAGGCCCAGTAGACAAATGAAAAAATTAACCCACCAA
>CAMYNQ010000268.1 GCA_947259785.1 uncultured Chromatiaceae bacterium
CCCTGCACTTCATCGGGCGAGTAACCAAACAAGCTGACCGCCGCAGGATTAAGGCTCTGAATAAGACCCTTGGCATCGATCACAATAATACCGTCGATGATGGTATCAACCAGCGCACGAATACGTTGCTCCTGATCACGCATGCTCTGGGCAGCCTTCAGCAAACCGGCTCGACTAAACTCTTCTTCAGCGCAATCTGCCAGATCGCGCAACAATGACAACTCGGCGCTGGAAAATTGCCGCGGTTGATCATCAATAATGCACAAGGTACCAACACGTTCGCCTTCAGGTGTATGTAAGGGTGCACCGGCGTAGAAACGAATATTCGGGGCGCCGCTGACCAGCGGATTATCGGCAAAGCGCGCGTCTTCCAACGCATTGGGGATATATAGAATCTCATCACTAAGAATGGTATGCCCGCAAAAAGAGATATCCCGTGGTGTCTCACTGGCATCCAACCCTTGGCTTGATTTGAACCACTGACGTTCTGAATCGACCAAGCTTACAAGCGCGATGGGAACCTGGAAATGAGATTGAGCTATGCGAGTAATCCGATCGAAGCGTTCTTCCGACGGCGTATCAAGGATTGCCAAACCGCACAAAGCGACAATACGGCTAGGTTCGTTGGCAGGGATATCTGGTTTTTTCATGCCCTAAATAACATCCATAATTGTCTGCACTGAATAGCGAGCATATCAGACATGTTTTTTCGACTGCTCAAGATTACATGCGTTAATCTCAAACCACTTCCACATCATCGCGATAGTTCTGCTGGATCTCCATGACATCCGCCAGGACCTCAATAAAGGTATCCACTAAGCTCGATTCAAAATGTTTGTTTCGCTGCTGATTGATTTCGGCCAACGCCTCTTCCACAGACCAGGCCTTCTTATAAGGCCGCTCACTGGTCAGGGCATCGAAGACATCCGCCAGCGCGACAATACGCGCCTCGATGGGAATTGCCTCGCCCTTGAGGCCATGGGGATACCCACTGCCATCCCATTTTTCATGATGATAAAGAGCTATCAGCTTGGCCATATCCATCAGTTCGCTCGACTTCTCAGAACTCAGAATGCGGTGACCAATGGAGGCATGGGTTTTCATGATCTCCCATTCCTTATAAGTAAGCTTGCCTGGTTTAAGCAAGATGCTATCTGAAATCCCAACCTTGCCAATGTCGTGCATTGGACTGGCGTGCAGAATCAGCTCAGCGCGAGCTTCTCCCAAGCCGCAGGCACGAGCCATGAGCTGACTGAATTTGCTCATACGCACAATGTGTAGGCCTGTCTCGTTATCACGATACTCAGCCGCTCGGCCCAAACTTCGCACCACCTCCAACTGTGTCTCCCGGAGTTCCTCAGTCCGGGCGCGCACCTGAGTTTCGAGCCGTTCGTTATGGCCGGCAAGAAGGTCGTGATACTCCTTGAGCCGCAAAAGATTTCGCATCCGTATCGAAAGTTCTAATTTATCGACCGGCTTATTAACAAACTCTTCAGCGCCAGCCTCAAGCCCCTTGATGCGGGAATCCCGATCCAACAGGGCGGTCACCAGAATCACCGGGATATTTCGCGTAGCGTTGGCAGCCTTCATTAAACGGGTCAGCTCAAAGCCATCCATGCCGGGCATCATTACATCCACTAACATAAGGTCTGGGGCGTATTCCTCGACCACCTTCAAGGCGCTGGCACCGTCCTCCACAACGAGACAACTATAGCCTTCATGTTTAACCATTGCATCCAATAGTGATCGACAGGTGTCTTCGTCATCAACGACAAGTATTTTTTTATCTTTCATTGCTTACCCCCCCGCAAAGATTCATCAATCAGACTATGGCTTGCTTCACTTTCAACATCTATCTCTCCGGCTCATTGACTAATATCTCCTGGGTGGCTCTTCAATCTCACTGGTAAGCATTTCCAGATCACCTCCCCCTTCGGTATTAACGGCCACTTTCTATTAAAGCTGAGCACCTTACTGTTTACCCAACAATTTAGCGGTCAGAACGACGACAGGCCTATCATGCCTGCTGTCATTCGTTTTAGGAATTGTTTGTACCAGCCACGGTTGATATTCCATTATCTAAAGGCAAAACCAATTGGTTGTTAAAGATCGCACACCGAATGATAGTCTCACTCAATCGCAAGCACTCTGACTCCAGGTCATTGTTGACAATGATTAACAATCACGCCCGATGATTTTAATATTTCATTGCTTAAGCAAACCCCAATAACAGCCACCAGAGTATTGTCAACATAAAGCAGTGGCGTTCGAGATCGCTGCCAGGGTGGCACGCGATATTCCTGAAAAAGCTGCTTCAAGCTTTTATGCTGTTGACTACCCAAGGGCTGATAAACCTCGCCTCCCTGACGAAAGCGAATCGTCACCCGACTCTGTTTTAGACGATCGAGATTTAGCGCTGGGGATTGATTGCTCGGTTCGCAAACCAGCTGACTGCCATCGGGCAACTGAAACGGCTGGTCAACATTCTCCCATAGAAAAACTTGCGAACTATCGAACATTGGTAAAGGTGGCATGATATAAAGCCTGCCATTAAAGCGGCGTACTTCTGCGCCTGGCCAATGCACTAACGGCGTTTTATCCTCTGCCGCATGCAACCCGTCTGAGATAATGTGTTGCAGCTTTTTATTTGAAGGCAAAGGCAGCTTAGATAAGCTGATCCAATATCGCAGCACATTTTTGAGCCGGGCTTTTTCCAGCTCAAGCAGCTTAGAAATTAACAACTCCTCTGAGTCTTTTGCTTTTATCCGTTGATAATCCTGTTCGGCC
>CAMYNQ010000269.1 GCA_947259785.1 uncultured Chromatiaceae bacterium
AAAGTTTCAAGTGTGCTGATTCATGAACCGGGTTGTTTAGTTGGTGAACCTAATTAACTGAACTTTTACTGGTAAAACCAGCTGGGGATTTCTATTATCATTTTTATGACTGGCTGCTTTTATCAGGAGTTGTTATGAATAAAATGAGGAATTTGATAAAGGAGTGGGAGGAAAATTCCCGCACTAGGCCAACTGTTAAAGAGATCACGATTCAACTTACCTCACGGGATAATGCCCGCATTTGTGCCCTGGCTGAACTCTATTCCGGACGTACGCAGGAGCAATTATTGAGTGAGCTTGTGTCTACTGCGCTGGATGAATTCGAGGAAGCGCTACCCTACATACAGGGAGATAAGGTCATTGCAAAAGATGACTATGGTGATCCAGTCTATGAGGATGTAGGTTTGACCCCAAAGTTTGAAGAGTTAAGCAAAAAATATTCTTCCACCGCAAAATAGCAATTACTCCGAAATCAGCGTAAAACATTCAGCTAGTTTTTTGTTTTTGCATGCGCTCGTCATATACTTGATCAGTAAGCTCAATTAAATACATATTTTGTGTTGCTGGATATCACATTATAAAAACCTTTAATCGAATATGGAGTTATGGATGTCACGATTGTTTTCTGAGTACCGCCTGGGTGATGTGGTTTTGAATAATCGCATTATTATGGCGCCACTGACACGCAGCCGGGCGATTGATAATCTGCCCAATGATTTGATGAAAACCTATTATCAGCAACGTGCTTCGGCTGGGCTGATCATTACCGAAGGGACATCCCCATCGCCCAATGGCTTGGGTTATCCACGTATTCCTGGGATATTTTCCGAAGCACAGGTGGAGGCGTGGAAGCCGGTTACGGAAGCAGTGCATCAACAGGGTGGCAAGATGTTTATGCAGTTGATGCATACCGGGCGTATTTCACACCCTTTAAATCTACCTGCGGGTGCCCGAGTCTTGGCACCATCAGCGGTGGCAGCAGCTGAGCAGATGTACACCGATGCCGAGGGCATGCAGCCCTTGCCGGTGCCAGAGGCAATGACGCTTGATGATATCCAAACCGCCATTGAAGAATACGCCCAGGCGGCACGGAATGCCGTTGCAGCGGGGTTTGATGGTGTTGAATTGCATGCCGCTAATGGCTATCTGTTGGAACAGTTTATCCGGCCGAATACCAATCAGCGCGATGATGAGTATGGTGGCAGCATCGAAAACCGTGCTCGTTTTTTGATGCAGGTGGTGGACGCTTGTACTGATGCGATTGGCCATCACAAGGTTGGTGTCCGCTTGTCACCTTATGGCGTGTTTAATGACATGCCACTGTACGACGAGATGGAAGCGGATTACATCTACCTGGCGCAGGAACTGGATACGCAGGATGTGGTGTATGTGCATTTGGTTGACCATTCGTCCATGGGCGCGCCCGAGGTACCAGCCTCGATCAAAGAGATCTTTCGCGATGAATTTTGCGGCACACTGATTCTGTCAGGTGGTTATGACGCCGAGCGGGCAGAGAAAGACATGCCGGGCAAAACAGACCTGATTGCCGTGGGGCGGCCGTTCCTGGCCAATCCTGACTTGCCGGCACGTTGGCAGAGCAATGCCACCTTGAATGAACCTGACTACGACACTTTCTACACGCCGGGTGTAAAGGGGTATACCGATTATCCGACACTTTAGTTAATCAAGTAGGGCGGGGGATTCCCCGCCCTACAATTTAATACCTGGCATCAGCCCACCTTTAATATTGCCACCTCATAAGGGCCGAGTTTTACCTGAACATTGGCGCGGTTGTGGTTTGAATTCTGCACTTTAAATTTTTCTGCATTTGCCTTGAGCAGGTTTTTCATCTCATTGCCAGGACTGCTTAAGTGTTTGTCTACCGTAATGTAGTCTTCGCGCACTTGACCAGTCAGGTTAAGCACAATTAGCACTTCTTCAGTATCGAGTATGCGTGAATAGGCCAGCGTGCATTGGCCGCTTTGTGGATGGCCAAACTCACTACCGTTGCCAGAGATTTCGCGAAAATACTGGCGGCCATAACGCAGCGCTGGCTCATTTTTGCGCAGTTGAGCAATCGCCTGCAAGCCCTTGTAAATATCATGCTCTTGATTAAAAAAATGGGCACCCTGGGAATTAAATGCGCCCCACTGACCGCCGAACATACACTCGCGCACATAGCTGTCGTTATTACCCCCCCCATCAAAGCCTTGCTCGGTGCCGTAATAAATGCAGGGAATGCCAAGACTGGTGAGTAAATAGGCCATCGCCAACACGGCCTGCTGTTTGTTGGGGTTGTTGTGCATGAAGCGACGATATGGCCGGGCCATCTGGTCATGGTTGTCGATGAAGGTGACAAAGTAACGGCTGGCCGCACCATGATCACTATATTGAGTATGAAAGCGCTCATAGCGGTGGCGCAAAACGTCTGGCGTTTTAAAGCCCTTGATCACGTCTTCCAGATCAAAATAGAGCGGAAAGTCCAGAGCGGCGTCCAGTGATGGAAAACGTTCGTTACTGTTTTCCATTCTTGTATTGCGGCCAATGTATTTCTGAATGGTCTGGTCATCGTCGACGATTTCGCCAAACAGAAAGAAGTTGTGCTTGCCGATCCGTTGGGCATATTCGCGAATGGCATTGCAGAAAATGGCCACAGCGGTATTTTCCATGTGTTTGACAGTATCGATGCGAAAGCCGTCGATATCAGCATTTACAATCCATGACTTATAGGCCTGAATCAGGGTGTCGAGCACCTTGGGTTGTTGCAGGTCGAGCTCCT
>CAMYNQ010000270.1 GCA_947259785.1 uncultured Chromatiaceae bacterium
GCGAAACCTTGTTTTGTTATGCCGAGGATGAGCAGTCGGCGCTGGCGTCTCTGCGTCAATATCCGCAGCTGCAGTTTATTCATCGTCGTGCCAACCTTGAAGATGTCTTTCTCAAGCTGACCGGTAAGGAGCTGCGCGATGCCTGATTTTGCATTGCCCAAATTCAGTCGCCGCTGCTTTCCTGTCTGGCAGCGTAATGCCCAGGTTTGGATTAAACTGTCTGGGCCGTCATTGGTGGGGAATTTCGGTGAGCCGCTGCTCTACCTGTTGGCGCTGGGTTATGGTCTGGGTGGTTTTGTCGGTGAGGTCGATGGCCTACCTTATATAGTCTTTCTCGCCACCGGCATCATTTGTTCCAGCGCCATGAACACCGCTACCTTTGAGTGCCTCTACTCGGCCTACACCCGGATGAAGGTGCAGGAGACTTGGGCGGCGATGATGGCGACGCCTTTGAGTCTGGATGATATTGTCCTCGGTGAAGTGCTGTGGGCGGGTACCAAAAGCTTGATTAGTGCTACGGCAATTCTGCTGGTGGCCTCGCTGTTGGGTTTAGTGGCTGGTTGGCAGGCGCTGGGGGTGTTGCCGATGGCTTTTTTGCTGGGTTGCTGTTTCGGTGCTATGGCCTTGGTGGTGACGGCCATTTCGCCCAGTTACGACTTTTTCCTCTATTATTTCACCTTGGTAATCACGCCCATGTTTCTGTTGAGCGGTGTGTTTTTCCCTCTGGAAAGCGTTCCAGTCTGGGTTCAGTCTGGAATTCAGCTGCTGCCGCTGTATCACATTGTTGAGGTAGTGCGGCCGTTGATGACCGGGCGCCCGCTGGAGGGATTGGTGGCGCACCTGCTGGTGCCGATAGCCTACGGCTTGGCGGCAATCTGGCTGGCGCTGACACTTTTGCGCAGAAGATTGCTGATTTAGTTAGCTTGGGGGCTTGTCTGAAGGCGTGTTCACGTGTAAGATTCGCCGTCTTTCTTGAAGAGAACCGATAGATTTTTTGGGAATTATCGATGAAAACGTTTAGTGCAAAACCTGCCGAAGTCAAACGCGACTGGTACATAATCGACGCCGAAGGCAAGACCTTGGGCCGTATGGCAACCGAAATTGCTCGTCGTTTACGTGGCAAGCACAAGGCTGAGTATACGCCTCATATAGATACTGGTGACTACATTGTGGTTGTTAACGCTGAGAAGGTTGCTGTTACCGGAAACAAGCGTACCGACAAAATGTATCACCGTCACACTGGCTACATCGGTGGCTTGAAATCAGCCAGCTTTGAAAAGGTGATTGAGGAGAAACCTACGCAGGTTATTCAATTGGCGGTTAAAGGCATGATGCCTAAGGGGCCTCTGGGGCGCGCCATGTTGCGCAAGCTCAAGATCTTTGCCGGTACTGAGCATAACCATATTGCCCAGCAGCCAAAGCAGCTGGATATTTAACAGGATAACGGGAACGAATCATGGCAGACATGAATCAATTGTGCACTGGTCGTCGTAAAACTGCAGCGGCACGTGTATTTATTAAACCTGGTAGCGGTAACATCTCTATCAATAAGCGCTCTATTGATCAGTACTTCGGTCGCGAAACTTCGCGCATGATAGTGCGTCAGCCGCTTGAAGCTGCTGAACTGCTGGGTAAGCTGGACGTAACTATCACTGTTAAGGGTGGTGGTGCCAACGGTCAAGCCGGTGCAATTCGTCATGGCCTGGCGCGTGCACTGGTTAATCACGATGAAGAGCTGCGCAGCACTATGCGTCGCGCTGGCTTTCTGACTCGTGACGCGCGCGAAGTTGAGCGTAAGAAGATCGGTCTGCACAAAGCGCGTAAGCGTCCTCAGTTCTCAAAGCGTTAATTTTACGCCGATTACTGTTCCAGAATGCCGAGGCACTGCTTCGGCATTCTAGTTTTTCCACCTTGGAAAGGCTGTTGTCAGAGTTTCTATTGGGGAATCGTCTAATGGTAGGACTGCGGACTCTGACTCCGCCAATCAAGGTTCGAATCCTTGTTCCCCAGCCAAATATGTAAGCCTCACCCTCATGGGTGGGGCTTTTTTGTGTTTGTTTGAAAGGTGATCGAAAATAGCTATATCCCGCTAAATAACCAAGTTTTTAACTAAAGAAATTTCTTGTGAGGCCGATTAGTTTTTGTTAACTTTTATGTCGATTGATGCTGTTGTGATTGTGTTGCACATTAAGTTTGTGTGTTAACTTGCCGAAAAGTATTGATTTTTGCGTATAGCTGAACTAGATTAACTGCGTCGATGTGACTTTTAAACTACAAAACTGGGAGAAAACAATGCAGAAGAAACTAATTGCGCTGGCAGTGGCTGGCATTATGGCGGCACCAATGGCTGCTCATGCAGTGAGCGCCGAGGTTTACGGAAAGGCCCGTGTTTCGGTTGATTTTAATGATAATGGCGACACCAATACCGCCAATGAAGATAGTGCTATTTCTGTAAGCAGCCATTCTTCACGTTTTGGTATTAAGGGAAGTGAAGACCTGGGTGATGGTCTGTCTGCTGTTTTTCAGATTGAACGCGAGGTTTCATGGGAAGAGTCTAATATTGTTGATGGCGGTACCGATACAAATAACCTAAAAGCTCGTAACACATTTGTTGGTCTGAAGGGCGATTTTGGTGAGGTCCGTTTGGGTAAGCATGACACCCCTTACAAAATGGCTACCGCTAAGTTGGATGTGTTCTCGGATACTGGTGCGGACTACAATGCAGTAGTGCAGCACGACACCCGTGCTGATAATGTAATTGCCTATCTTG
>CAMYNQ010000271.1 GCA_947259785.1 uncultured Chromatiaceae bacterium
TAGGCACCGGTGCCTATAGCTTTAAAAAGAACTGGGGCTTTGAACCGCAACCGTTGCATCATGAATATGTTTTGATCAAGGCTGATGCCGTGCCGGATATAAATCCGCTGAATCCGAAATACCGTCTCTTCATCAATACCTGGAAGAAACTGCCGCTGTCGATGACGCGTCTGATTGGTCCGCACATCGTCAAGAACCTGGGCTAAGACTGTTAACGGCATGGGGGCACAACAAAAAAAACTGCTGTATCTGGTGCACCGCATCCCGTATCCCCCCAACAAGGGTGACAAGATTCGTTCCTTCAACATCCTGAAATTTTTGGCACGATATTATCAGGTCTATCTTGGCACCTTCATCGATGATGGCCACGATTGGCGTTATCTCAAGGATCTGGAAATATACTGCCAGGATTTTTATGCTGCGCCGCTTAAGCCGCTGCAGTCGAAATTGCGTAGCTTGCCGGCCTTGTTGGGAGGCGGCCCGATGTCGATCCCCTATTACCGTGATGCCGGATTGCAATCATGGATTAGTGCGCAAAAAGAACAGCATGACTTTGACTCAGTGTTGGTGTTCTCTTCGGCTATGGCCCAATATGTAATGGGCTCTGAATGGGAACCTCAACATCGGGTGATCGATTTCGTTGATGTCGATTCGGACAAATGGCTACAGTATGCCGCCACCAAGGCATGGCCGATGAATTGGATTTACCGCCGTGAGGCCGCCACCTTGCTGACGTTTGATAAGCAGGTGGCGGATGAGTTTGAAGCCAGCCTGTTCGTTTCAGCCAAAGAGGCCGAGTTGTTTGCCTCTATGCCGGGGATAGAGGCGGGTAAGGTGAGCCATGCCGATAACGGCGTCGATATTGATTATTTCAACCCTGACAGTGACTATCCCAATCCCTACGGCGAGGCTGAGCAGGCCGTCGTCTTTACCGGGGCGATGGATTATTGGGCTAATGCCGATGCCGTAAGCTGGTTTGTCGAGGCGGTGTTGCCCGAGGTGCGGAAGGCGCATGCGGCAGTGCACTTTTATATCGTCGGTGCCCGGCCCACACGCCAGGTACAAGCGCTAGATAGTCTGTCCGGAGTCACCGTCACCGGGGCGGTAAAAGAGATACGCCCCTATCTCGCCCATGCCGCTCTGGCTGTGGCGCCAATGCGCATTGCCCGCGGCGTGCAGAACAAGGTGCTGGAGGCCATGGCCATGGCCAAGGCGGTAGTGGTGACGCCGCAGGGTTTCGACGGCATTAAAGCTCAGGTCAACAACGAGGTGATGGTGGCTGAGTCGGCACAGGCATTTGCCCTGGCCGTGGCGGAGTTGTTGGACGAGCCAGACACGGCTGAACGGTTGGGCCAGGTGGCAAGAAAGCATATCGAACAAACCTATACCTGGGACAATAGCCTACAGGCCTTGTTGCCGATGTTGGAGGGACAGGCATGAATCAACCGGCGCAACAATCGCCTAATTGGCAACAGACAACACTAGTGACGGCCCTGCTCTGTTTGGCATTGCTGGCCCTGTTTTATCCCACCGCCGCCGCCATGGTGGATATCTGGTGGCGCTCCGAGACCTTTGCTCACGGCTTTTTTATCCTGCCGATTACGCTATTTTTGATCTGGCGCCTGCGCGATGAGTTGCGTCTGCTAACACCGCGGCCGACTATGCTGGGTCTGCCCTTGTTGGCGATGCTCGGTTTTGGTTGGTTGCTTGCGTATTTTGCCTCGGTGGCGGTGGTGCAGCAGCTAGCTTTCGTCGCCATGCTGCCCGTGGTCGTGTTTTCCATGCTGGGTTGGCAGGTCACTCAGCGGATATTATTTCCGTTGTGCTTCCTGGTGATGGCCGTTCCCATGGGCGAGGGGTTGATCCCGCCGCTGATGGATTTTACCGCTGATTTCACTGTCATGATGTTGCAGCTCAGCGGCATTCCGGTGTTTCGTGAGGGACTGTTTTTCGAGATTCCCAGTGGTCGCTGGTCGGTGGTCGAAGGCTGTAGCGGGGTACGTTATCTGATTGCCTCTGTGACACTGGGTTGTTTGTACGCTTATCTCACTTATACAAGTTATCTGCGCCGCTCGATTTTTATCCTGGCTGCATTTGTGGTGCCGGTGCTCGCCAATGGTTTTCGTGCCTATATGATTGTCATGATCGCCCATTTCAGTGATTACAAACTGGCCATGGGCGTGGACCATTTCATCTATGGTTGGGTCTGGTTTGGCGTTGTTATCATGTTGATGTTTTGGGTTGGCTCGTTCTGGCGCCAGGACCCACCTGAAGCGACTGAGCAAGCGGTTAATGGTGGCGCTTTGGTGCCGAGCAAGTCGCCGTTTGTGGTTGCTGCTGCTGCGTTGGCTGTGGCGCTGCTGTGGCCGGTCTGGGGTATGCTCAGCGATGGTTCGGTCAATGCGGCTGAGGTTAAGCTGATCGCACCGGTAGACGAACGCTGGCGCAAGCTGGATGAGAGCATGAGCGACTGGCGGCCCCGCTATCTGGGCGCCGATGCCGAGTTGGAACAAAGCTATGAGCGGGATGGTCTCAGGGTGAGTCTTTATCTGGGTTATTACCGTGAGCAACGTCAGAATGCCGAGCTGGTTAATTCCCAGAATGTGTTGATCGAGCAGAAGCACCCGGTCTGGCGTCAGGTGGGTCACAGCGAGACGCAATTGCAAGTTAATGGTGAGGCGGTCGCAGCCTGGCAAGGTCGGTTGCGAGCCAATCATGGTCAAAACCTGCAGGTGGTGTATTG
>CAMYNQ010000272.1 GCA_947259785.1 uncultured Chromatiaceae bacterium
AAGATGCGGCTCACCATTTTCATTAAAGCCAATCAGCGGCCGGTTCCAACGCCAGATAGTGCCATTGTGCAACCTGAGGTGTGGCAACTCTTCCACAGGCGAATCAGACAATGATGGTAATAAAATAGGGTAGCAATCCAAATTACGCAGAAAACACTCATACATCGAAGCAGCAATATAAGATGCACCAAAGGTTACCCGCCCCGCCTGAACGCCATCGTGGCCGTAAACATCCGCCATGGCGACCGCCTGCTCAAACAAAGGAATGCGAGTTTCATCCCACAAATCACGACCAAACAAATAGGGGGAATTGGCACTGATTGCCACCATCGGCGCAGATAAAATATGGGCGGCGTTGTAATAGCGTGCAGACTGGCTAATTCCAACCTGAAAATGTAATTGAAACGATGTCGCAGCCGACTCAAACATCACATCATCATGGCTTAGTCGCAATGTTTCAGAACCCTGAATATCAATTTCAAGAGGACAGCCATTGCGTAATCGCAACAACTGTTCATTCAAGGCGCGAAAGCGTTTCACATTAGACATATTGGCAAGGATTAACTCCGACTCCTTTACCGTTGGTAATATCCCCATCATCATCAACGAGGCATCCAACTGCTTCGCCAAGCCACAACATTGCCGCCAGGTATTTTCCAGTTCGGTGCGCATTTGACTCAGCACATCACCCTGCAAATCACGCGGCTCGCTATTTATTTCGATATTGAAACGGGACAGCTCTGGCACTACCGGCAAGCCACTGACCTTAGTCAATCTGAGATAAGACTCATTAATCGCACTGGGTTGGCCATTGGCATCCACCAACCAGGCCTCCAACTCAAAACCACCAACCTTGCCGGTATCGCAAAACACACCTTGATCAAACCAATCTCCGAGCAGGTTTGTTTCTCGGCTTAGATTGGACATGAAACGCCGAAAATCTTTGTGTCTAAAACGGCTCGAGTCTATTTCCTGCCCCATAATTCACAACCCCATTGTGATTAACGCAGACGTAACGCTTGATCCAGGTACTGTAAACGCTCAGGTGTCCCAACATCACACCACTCACCACGGTAATGCTCGCCCGTAACCTTGCCCGACAGCATCACCTGGCGTAACAATGGCGCCAATGGAAAAGCACCTGCCTGACAACCAGCAAACAACTCCGGTCGGATAATACTGATGCCACTAAACGTAAACTTAGGTTCACCATCCACCTTCACCCGATTACCTTGCAAGGCGAAATCACCTTGAGGGTTGTGTTCGGGATTGTTTACCAATACCAGATGCGCCAGCTCCTCAATTGATCCTGGCAATAGCTGAAATGGGTAATCCGTCCAAACATCACCATTCACCACCACAAATGGCGCATCACCAAGCAAGGGCAACGCATTAAAAATTCCACCGGCGGTCTCCAAAGCCTCTTCCTCCGCCGAATATTGGATGGCCGCCCCATAAGCCGAACCATCGCCCAACGCTGTTTCGATCTGCCCCCCCAAATGGGCGTGATTAATCACCAATTCAGTAATACCTGCAGCAACAAGATTTTGAATATGATATTCGATGAGCCGTCGTCCGGCGACTTCGAGCAAGGGCTTGGGGGTATGGTCAGTAAGCGGGCGCATGCGTTCGCCACGCCCGGCTGCAAGAATCATGGCTTTCATTAAAAGCCATTGTTAGGAGCTTAGAGGTTCAAGTCAAGCATAGAAAACAATCAAATCGACTCGGGCTTTTGCTGACGCGTCAAAAGATGATGCACAGCTTCACGCGGCGAGCATTGATTAAACAAGACTTGATAGACCTGCTCAATGATTGGCATTTCAATAGCCAGCGACTCGGCCAGTCCGCGCGCTTCACGTGCAGCATCTATCCCTTCTACCACCTGATTGATTGATGCGCGCGCCTCGGCAATTGACAGCCCTCGGCCTAGGGCCAGACCAAAGCGACGATTGCGTGACTGGTCATCGGTGCAAGTTAACAATAAATCACCCAACCCAGCCAGGCCCATCAGGGTTTCCTTGTGACCACCAAGGGCCTCACCCAGGCGCATTACTTCCGTCAGACCGCGAGTAATCAAGGCGGCACGGGCATTGGCACCAAAACCCAGTCCATCAGAGATGCCAGCAGCAATGGCAAGTATATTTTTTACCGCACCACCGACCTCGGCACCCGGCACATCTACCGAAGTGTAGGCACGAAAAGTTTCGTTATGCAGACGGGCGGCAATCTCTACAGCAAAGGGCTGGTTGGCAGAAGCAACTGTCAGCGCCGTTGGCAAACCTTTGGCCACCTCCAGAGCAAATGTCGGCCCCGTAATAACAGCCATGGGGCGAATTGCACCAAGCACGTCTTCGGCAACCTGATGCAGCAAACGGCCTGTATCCGGTTCAAACCCCTTACTAGCCCAGATCAAACGCGTTGACTCAGAAACATACGGTTTAATAGCTTCGAGCGTTTGACAAAAGGCATGACTAGGCACCACCAGCAACAGATCCTGCGCACTTGCCACAGCAGCAGCAAGGTCAGCCTCAAAGCCTAAAGCCTCAGGCAAGACCACACCAGGAAGATAGTGACTATTGACGCGACTGCCAGCCATCTCTTGCAGCTGGCCGACATTACGCCCCCACAAACAGGTTGGCTGGCCATTTCCGGCCAGCAATGCCGCCAGAGCCGTACCCCAGGCACC
>CAMYNQ010000273.1 GCA_947259785.1 uncultured Chromatiaceae bacterium
TCGGGCAGCGCCGTGTCGAGATCGGTCAGATGCACTCCGGGGGTGTATGAAGGCTGGACACTGCCCAGTTTTGTGGAGGGCCTGCCCTTGAGGAAGTCCCCCACCAGCTGCCCCGGCGCATCGTAGTTGCCGCCACCCAATTCAAAGGCGCGTGACTCCAACTCGCGTTGCAGTTCAATCCCGGCCAGCGGGTGGTCGCTGGGGAAATCCTCTGGCGTAATCCCGACCACAATGCCGCTGTTGGCGTTACGTTCATTGCGTGAATATTGGCTCATACCGTTGGTGACCACGCGGCCCTTTTCGGAGGTGGCCGCCACTACCGTGCCGCCTGGGCACATGCAAAAGCTGTAGACGCTGCGACCGTTTTTGCAGTGGTGCACCAGCTTATAGTCCGCCGCGCCGAGATCAGGATGACCGGCAAAGTCGCCGAAACGACACTGGTCGATAATTGCCTGCGGATGTTCGATGCGAAAGCCGACCGAGAACGGTTTGGCCTCAACATAGACACCACGGTCGTAGATCATCTGGAAGGTATCGCGGGCGCTATGACCAATGGCGAAGACGACGTGATCAGATTCTATTCGTTCACCGCCGGCCAGCGTCACGCCGCGCACCTGGCCATTATCAATCTCGACATCCGTGACGCGGCTGTCGAAACGGAACTCACCGCCGAGGCTGACAATCTCTTCGCGGATTTTTTCCACCATGCCCACCAGGCGAAAGGTGCCCACGTGCGGCTTGCTGACAAAAAGGATCTCTTCCGGTGCACCGGCCTTCACAAACTCACGCAATACCTTCATGCCCAGGTGGCGCGGGTCTTTGGTTTGGGTATGCAGCTTGCCGTCGGAGAAGGTGCCGGCGCCACCCTCGCCAAACTGTACATTCGATTCGGGATTGAGTTTGTGATCACGCCACAGCGCCCAGGTATCCTTGGTACGTTGCCGCACCTCCTTGCCCCGTTCTAGGATCAGCGGTTTAAAGCCCATCTGCGCCAGAATCAGCCCCGCCATAAAACCGCATGGTCCGGTACCGATGATCACCGGGCGCGACTTGAGGCCGGCAGGGGCGCGGGTGACAAATGTGTATTTAGTGTCCGGCGTTGCTTTAACGTTGCGATCATCGCTAAAACGCTGCAATAGCTGCGCCTCATTCGCAACATCCACATCCAGAGAATAAACAAATAAAATTGCATTTTTCTTGCGGGCATCGAAACCTCGACGGGCAATGCTGAAATCAAGCAAGGCCTCCGGTGTTATCTGCAAGCGCTTGATGATCGCCTCGCGTAGCGCCTCCGGCGAATGGTCAAGGGGTAGTCTGATTTCTGTCAGTCGTAACATCGAAGCGTCCGTGGTCAGCCGTGGCGGTAGAGAAAGATAGGCATTTTAGCTTTTTATGAGATGTAATGTCCTTCCCCGTGAGAGAGTCCTGCTAAACAGGCTGGCAACCACCTTAGCCCTGATCTGATTTCATTGATTCAACAGACACAAAAAAGCCCCGTCTCAGCGGGGCTTTTCAATATCTTTTTGTTGAATTTCTAGCAACAGAGTGGCTAAATTATTCAGCCTCATCTGTCTCGTTGTCTTTACCTAGGTGCTCCTGCTCCCAGATCCGCTCTTGCTCTAACAGAAAGGTTAGATATTCTCGTTCATCCTTGAAACCACGGCCGCGCAATTGCTTGAGCTTATCCGCTTCATCAGAATATTCTGTTTCTCTCGCTTTCTTATATACAACATCACATTTCATGACCCACCACCTGTGTAATATTTTTACCAAGGTGTATGCCCTATCGGCCCGCGCCACTTAAAGTTTAGGCAAATAATTTATTCTTCACTCCATTCAATAGAAAAACCGCCATATTTGGACTGAAAGCGGATTTTCGTATGCTTACAGAAGTATCACCCTGGATCTAAAGGACGGGATTTGTGGCAAAAACCGAGCATACAGAGTCATGAGTGATGCTGGCATGCAAGCGCAACGCGGCTACAAACTGCATAGAGGCTTTATACGTTAAATCGCGAATTTGAGGTTGACCACCCCAATCAGGTTTGGGTGACCGATTATACCTATATTCGTACACATGAGGGCTGCGTGTATCTATCGATTGTGTTGGGCTTATTTTCCCGCCAGATCGTCGGTTGGAGCATGAAAAACAATCCAAGAACTGCCCTCGTGATTGATGGCTCTGTGGTGACGAAAACCAAAAGCTAGAGTGATGATGCATTCTGACCAAGAAGTTTATTACATCTGTTCTGACAGAGGTAAGTCTTTGGCAGATAACAATTTTGAGGCCAGCATGAGTCGGCACGAAAACTGTCACGACAATGTTGCTGCGGAAAGTTCTTTCTCATTCTTGAAGGCCGAGCGAATTAAGCGAAAGATCTTTAACGCCAGGGCAGAGGCTAGATCAAAGATATTTGACTGCATTGATAATTTCTATGTAAGCGTCAGGTGAACCCCCTCTTGTTTTATTCCGGCATACTCCACGGCATCAGCGCTTCGATGTTTTCCAGGTCAATGCTAGGCAGTTTTTCAAACAACCAACTCAAATAACGGTACGGCTCTTTACCGTTCGCCTTGGCCGATTCGATAAGGCTATATAAATTAGCGCTGGCCTTGGCGCCACGCTGACTACTGCTAAATAGCCATGCCTTTCTTCCAATCACGAAGGGGCGGATTGCATTCTCCG
>CAMYNQ010000274.1 GCA_947259785.1 uncultured Chromatiaceae bacterium
ATCAGCCCCTGCCGCTTGCAGTGATGCAACAATACGCGCAGCCGAATCCATCAAGGTACCGTCCCAATCAAAGACGATTAAATCAAATTTCTCCGCCATCAACTCAAGCCAATTTTTTAAGAACCGCTTCCAAGCAGTCATCAAGCGGGGCAGTGACCTCCAAAACACTATCATCCCAAGGAAATTTCAACTGCCAGGCATGCAAAAACATACGATTTAGGCCATATTCACGCATCAGCTTGTTAAAACCCTTGTCACCATATTTTTCATCTCCCGCCAGCGGGTGACCACAATGATCTGCATGAACACGGATTTGGTGGGTTCGTCCAGTGAACAGCTCAACCTCCATCAAGGTTGCCTGCTTAAAGCGCTGTTTCGGGGTAAACCGACTCGTCGCTTCCTTACCATCCGCACTGACCCTGACGATACGCTCACCAGAACTGACAACATTTTTGCGCAAAGGCGCATCAACCAGCTGACTGCCACCACGCCACTTTCCCCGGCACAACGCCTGATAAAACTTTTTCACTTCACCAGAACGCATCGCACTGTGCAGATGCCTCAAAGCAGAGCGCTTTTTGGCAATCAGCAGACAACCCGAGGTGTCCTTGTCCAACCGATGCACCAACTCTAGATTTTTACATTCAGATTTCAGCTTGCGCATTGCCTCAATCACACCAAAACTGATACCGCTACCGCCATGCACAGCAAGCCCTGACGGTTTATTCAACACAATCAGACCTGAGTCCTCAAAAATAATATTTTTTTCGATTCGATCTAAAATGGCTTGACCAGGGTCTACAACATCACCTTTATCAGCCATCCGAACGGGCGGAATCCTGACTATATCCCCCGCTTGGAGCTTATAAACCGGCTTAATTCTACCCTTATTAACTCTCACCTGGCCGGTGCGCAAAAGCCGATAAACCATGCTTTTGGGGACGCCCTTCAGCAAAGACAGCAGGAAATTATCTATACGCTGCCCTGCCCTGTCCTCATCGACCTCTACCATTCGCACTTTTGGGGCGGCATTTTCCGAAAAATCAGTCATTTACCACCATTATTAAAGCCTTTCATATATTTCCAGACAAGGGGGAACATGTTATATTCAGAATATGGTGTTGGCTGGCCAGGTTGTTTTTCAACCTTTAACATAAACCGCCACTACCTCTTAGCAATACATCTTTGCCTCTTTTGGGCTGCACTGACAGATCTGTGCGATAAACCAAATTAGGCAACGTGTTGCCGATATTTTTGACAACATGCCAACCACTTGCGTTGGCATAAGAGACAAATTTTATCACTTCATGGCAAAGATATGAATGCCGATGAAGTGGCGCAGAAATGCGCACAGGCCTCAACAGGCACAAACAAATTAATTAACAGACACTGGTGCACCCGTGAACAATCGCGGGGGACTGAACGGAACCCTGTAACAAACAGGGAATAGCGGGTTGAGATTTTAAAATATCACCCTCGTGAAAAATAGCCGACGAATGCTTGATTCACGAATAAGTGACGCTAATAAACAACCTGCGAGCGCACTCAACTAACACGGTTGAAGAGAAGTGCTTAGCATTGTTGATCTAGATGCGCAGTAGAAACGTTCAGTCTCACGCGGCGAAAACCACGGTTGACGCCCTAGGAGACAGTACAAATGAGAAGAATGCTTATCAATGCAACTCAGAAAGAAGAGTTGCGCGTTGCCCTTGTTGACGGCCAACGCCTTTACGACCTCGACATAGAACTGCCTGGTCGCGAACAAAAAAAATCAAATATCTACAAGGGTAAAATCACCCGTATCGAACCCAGCCTTGAGGCAGCGTTTGTCGAGTACGGTGCAGATAGACACGGTTTTTTGCCACTCAAAGAAATTGCCCCAAGCTGCTACACAAAACAACCTGAGGATGACAAACGCCGCCCCAACATCAAAGAAATATTGAAGGAAGGGCAAGAAGTCATCATCCAGATAGGCAAAGAAGAACGTGGTAACAAGGGTGCTGCACTGACTACTTTCATCAGTCTTGCCGGTCGCTACCTAGTATTAATGCCTAACAACCCTCGTGCAGGAGGCGTGTCACGCCGTATTGAAGGTGAGGAGCGTAGCGAACTACGTGAAGCCATGGCATCTATGGAGATTCCTGAAGGCATGGGCGTCATCGTCCGCACTGCCGGTGTCGGCAAGTCTACCGAAGAACTACAATGGGATCTGGATTACCTAATTCGACTGTGGACAGCCATCGACAAGGCTGGCCAGGAACGCCCAGCCCCATTTTTGGTCTATCAGGAAAGCAACCTGATCATCCGCGCCATTCGTGATTATTTCCGCCAGGATATCGGCGAAATCCTAATCGATTGCAAGGAAGTCTACGACTACGCTCAGGATTTCATGACCCAGGTCATGCCACATAACAAGAGTAAGTTAAAGTTCTACGATGATAGCGTTCCTCTCTTCTCACGCTATCAAGTCGAGAGTCAGATCGAAACAGCATTCCAGCACGAAGTACGCCTACCTTCCGGAGGCGCCATCGTTATTGACCGTACCGAAGCCCTGGTTTCGATTGACATCAACTCCTCACGCGCCACCCAAGGCGGTGACATCGAAGAAACCGCCCTCAACACCAACCTTGAAGCCTCCGATGAAATCGCCCGCCAACTGCGTCTACGCGACCTTGGCGGCC
>CAMYNQ010000275.1 GCA_947259785.1 uncultured Chromatiaceae bacterium
CTCCGCTCAAAATGTAACTCTGATCATTTGTGTAAGGATCTGAAGTCACATTCACAAATGGGGCGGTATTGTCGAACGTAAACGTAGACGAAACATCTGCCACTGTATTACCCAACCAATCTCTGGCAACCATCGTTAGCGTACGCTCACCATCCGGGAACTGGCGCGAATCAATCGGCACTTTCATCTCGCCGGGCACAACGGCCACCGGCAGTTCCTCACCATCGATACTGAAACTTACGCTGCTGATCAGCTCGGGGCTGCCAAGTGTCGCGACATAATCAAATACACCACTGCGGTAGCTGCCGAGATTTTCATCCACGGAGACGTCCACCGGGTCTCCCACCAATTCAACAGCCACGCCGGCAAACAAACGGTGCTGACTATTAAGAAACTCGAAGGCGCGCGGCAATAGTTCGTCAACAGTTATATCGGTAAGGTTCTCATTGCCTGCCGCCATGGCCAGCATATGTTGGGCAAAGGATATTCGATAGGTGTTCGCATCCAGTGCAACAACGCCCAGGGCCAATTCACCCGAACCGCCCGAACCGTTGATTGTTGCTTTGCCATCCAACAGGCTGTCAGAGGCAAGCTCATTGAAGAGAATTTGGCTCAAGCCAATACTATTATAAGTCTCATGCGGTGCCAGGTCATTCTGCTCGCTGATCCGTTTTGTCCAGCTTGACAACGCGGATAGAAAAAACCCGTACAGATGCTCGTCATTCACACCATTCGCCGTTCCCTGGTCAGCAATACTACGCGGATAGACCGACAGCACGTCAAAACCGAACAACTCATTTATCTCAGTTGAAGCCGTTGCGATCGCCTCCTCCACATCTGCGCCCGAACTAAGCTGAAATTCAACCAAGGCAACAACAAGGTGGGTCCAGGGCGTCACCATTAACGAGAGCGGTTGCCCCGGCTGAAAAATGGCGACTGCCTTCAGAACTTCATCATCCTTGAGTACAACTTGTTGTCTGGTGGCAAGCTCGACATAACTCCCGCCACGCGCCTCAATCAAGACCGGGCGTTTGTTGACAGCGTCAATCTCTAGCGCATAAGCGCCATCCGCCTCAGTTGTTGCAGTCCCCAGCAAATCGCCTTTTACGCCGCCGTCAAAGGCATACACATTAATCAAGGCATCACTGATGGCGTCGTCCACCACAAAGCCGGAAACGGATGCCGTTGGACGGTTTGAGGGTAAATCACCTGATTCAGCCCCCGGAATGCCATTGCAAGCCGCAAGACCAAACAAGGATGCGGTTAGCACTGGTGTTATGCCGATTTGAAATACTCTTTTCATCGTTTGCCCTACCCACTTAATAAGTAAACAGAAACACCACAGAAAGCGTAAATTCACTGACGCCATCACTTATCGGAATATTCTTTTCAACTTTACCAGCCACATCCCAGCTGCCAACGCTTTTTTCCAACACATAATTTAACAGTAGGCCAGTTTGAAGCCCTGAACGATCTGGATAAGTCTGCGCCAGATAGCCCGCAGAATCTACTGTGTGACGATTTTCAAAGCGATCATGCGAAACCTGTAACCCGCCCCCCAGCCACGACTCACCAACCCTGGCTGTACCGATATGTTGTTGCAGACTAGCCCGTAGGCCAAACTGTTTAACATGCTGACCGACCTGGTCCTGCGACGCTGACAACACCGCATCCTGATAAAAGGCCTCAAGCCAATAGCGCTTTGATGAAATCAGTTCATCGGTATAGATAAGGTTTATTGGCCTTATGACCCATTCATTATCCGAATCAGCAATCGGGTCATTGACGGAAAGATTGGCAACGCCAATAGCAAACCCCAGTCTGGCAGCAGGCAACGGCATGCCTATTGCCGTCGCCTGAACGTTGACAGACACAAACATCGCAAAGCAAAGTATGGAAAATTTGAGTTGCCTTATTTTCACAGCCAAAATCCTTTTGACATCATGATGCGCCCTCGGCGCAAGCGTTTAATTTAACTCATGGGTTAAACTTGTTACAAACAGCTTGTCGCCATCTCTAATCAGCTCAATATTCAATGTACCTTGCTGAAGAAATGGTTCTCCGCCAACATTTCGCCACACCGAGACAAAAAAGGTGCCTTGGCCAGTAGTCCTGTCAGCGTCGTGCTGCCACTGCATATCTTCTACACGCATCTGGCGCAGATCAGTTGATGCAAACAATCGCTGGTAATCTTTTCTAATCCTGGCAACACCTTTCATGCCATCAGCCACGGCATTCTTGGAAAACAAGGCGGAAAAACCATCTAGGTCACCAGATTCGTAGTAAAAAATCAGGTCAAAAACCAGGGCCGTCAATTCAAAATCTGAGACAGTGTCTACCACCACCTGATCGGCCTCATCTTCTAACGGTAATTGAACATTCACCTTTGCCACTGGCGGCAAGACTTCGGCCTCTAGCTTCGGAGCCACTTTTTTAATTGCAGCAGGCTTTTCGACCTTAGAAGCAACAACATCATTTTGCGGTTTTTTTACTACCATTACAGGCTTTGTCGCAACTGGTTTTGGCTCCGGTTTTGGCTCCGGTTTTGGCTCCGGTTTTGGCTCCGGTTTTGGCTCCGGTTTTGGCTCCGGTTTTGGCTCCGGTTTTGGCTCCGGTTTTGGCTCCGGTTTTGGCTCCG
>CAMYNQ010000276.1 GCA_947259785.1 uncultured Chromatiaceae bacterium
TCGACCCGCGCTCGAAAGACACCCCCTGCTACCAGTGCCTCTACAATATCGAAGAGGAAACCGACCAGCCCCAACCAACCTGCCACGACCGCGGCGTATTCGCCCCACTTGTTGGCATCATCGGCAGCATCCAGGCAGCGGAAGCCTTAAAAGTCATACTCAATATAGGCGAGCCACTCACCGGGCAACTGCTCACCATAGACGCTTTAACTATGTCACCACGCCGACTCAAACTCCGCAAAGACCCATCTTGTTCGGCCTGCGGCAACAGCCAATAAATCACAGCCCTTTGCAATTTCGGTGTATTGCTCTAAAATAGCGCCCCTCCCACCCTAACAGGTGAACTTTAACAACCCGAGCTTAAGGAACTGGATACTTATGCCATCAGTACGACTGAGAGAAAACGAGCCCTTCGAAATCGCCCTGCGTCGCTTCAAACGCACCTGCGAAAAGGCTGGCGTCCTGTCTGAAATTCGCAGCCGCGAGTGCTACGAAAAACCAACAGCCGTACGCAAGCGTAAAGCTGCTGCTGCAGTTAAACGTCAGCACAAAAAACTGATGCGCGAACAAGCTCACCGCAAACGTCTTTACTAAGACCTCTTTAGCACAAGGACAGCAGCAATTATGGCTACCTTGAAAGAGCGAATCCAGGATGACATGAAAACTGCCATGCGTGCCAAAGAAAAGGCGCGCTTGGCGACTATTCGTCTAGCCTTAGCGGCCATCAAACAAAAAGAGGTGGATGAAAGAACCACCCCTAATGATGAGCAAGTATTGGCCATCTTGGAAAAGATGGTAAAACAACGCCGCGACTCTATTAAGCAATATGAAGATGCCGGACGCCAAGAACTAGCCGACATCGAAAAGGCCGAGATCGTCATCCTGCAAGAATATTTGCCTGAACAGATGGATGCCGCCGAACTCGACGCTGTTGTCGCCGAAATTATTAATAGCCTCAGTGCCACCGGCCCACAAGACATAGGCAAAGTAATGGGCGCACTCAAACCTCGCATCCAAGGCCGCGCCGATATGGGCCAAGCCAGCCAGCTAGTCAAAAACAAGCTCACCTCTGCTTGAAAAAACCTGCCCGGCGGCTAAACTGATCGTTTCGCCGCAACCCAACTAAAGATGTCCCTTGATGGCAGGCCGCATTCCACAACACTTCATTGACGAACTACTTAACCGAGTAGACATTGTCGACGTCATCGACAGCCGCGTACCACTGCGCAAGACCGGTCGTGACTACCAAGCCCGCTGCCCCTTTCACGAAGAAAAATCACCCTCGTTTACCGTCAGCCAAAACAAACAGTTCTACCACTGCTTCGGCTGTGGCGCCAATGGATCAGCCATTGGTTTTCTGATGGACTACGAACACATGGACTTCATCGAGGCAGTTAAAGAGCTCGCCCACCGCACTGGTTTGGAACTACCCACAACCGAACACAGCACCATCGCACAAAAATCCGGCCCAGACCTGCACCCCATAATGCAGGCAGCCACTGACTTTTATGCACAGCAACTCAAGCAACACCCCGAGGCCAGCAAAGCAATCGACTACCTCAAACAACGCGGCCTCACTGGCGAGATCGCAGCTAAATTCAGCATAGGTTTCGCCCCACCAGGATGGGATAATCTCGGCAAAACCCTCGGCAAAGACAAACAAAGCCAGCAACAACTAGTCACCACCGGCATGAGCGTCGCCAAAGATGCTGGCCGCCAATATGATCGCTTCCGTAACCGCATCATGTTTCCAATTAGAGACCGGCGCGGCCGGGTAATCGCCTTCGGCGGCCGCGTCATAGATAAAGAAGACAACCCCAAATACCTCAATTCACCAGAATCACCGCTATTCCATAAAGGCAAAGAACTATACGGCCTCTATGAAGCCAAACAGGCCCTGCGCCAAATTGATCGGCTACTGGTGGTTGAAGGCTACATGGATGTTGTTGCCCTATCCCAACATGGCGTTCATTACGCCGTCGCCACCCTTGGCACCGCCTTAACACCCGACCATCTGCAGCCACTGTTTCGCACCTGTAGTGAAGTCGTATTTTGCTTTGATGGCGACCGTGCCGGCCGTGACGCAGCCTGGAAAGCGCTCGACATCATGCTGCCCGAACTCAAAGATGGCCGCACCGCCCGATTTATGTTCCTACCCGACGGTGAAGACCCAGACAGCCTGATCCGCCAGATCGGCCAACAAGCCTTTGAAGAAAAGATCGTGAACGCCATCTCACTTTCAGAATTCCTGCTTCAGAACCTAAGCCAGCGCGTCGATATGAGCGCCATAGACGGACGCGCCCGCCTGATAGACCTGGCCCGCCCCAAATTGACAAAAATCAGCAATAGCATTTTCAAACACATGATTATTACCGAACTCGCAAATCGCACCGGCATACCTGGCGCAGATCTCATGTCACTGCTCGGAGAGAAATCCGCAACGCAAGCACCAACCAGAACACAAACCAGACAAACTAGTGATACACGCAAGCTATCCCCAGTTCGCAACATCATTAGCCTGTTACTGGAAAAACCCCAACTTGCACAACTGGAACCCAACCCTGGACGATTTCGCGAACTGGAGGAACCAGGCATCAGTTTATTGGTCGAATTACTTGAACTTATTCAACGGCACC
>CAMYNQ010000277.1 GCA_947259785.1 uncultured Chromatiaceae bacterium
GTCGCTGCTGTGATCACCATGGTCACCATCGGCAACGGCACCACCGCCAAAATCAGCGCCCAGATCGAAAGCCTGGGTAGCAACATGTTAATCCTACGTCCCGGCCAGCGCTTCCTGCGTGGCTCGCGTGCCGCCGCCAAACCGCTGGAAGTGGATGACGCCGAGGCCCTGCGCCATGACTTGCCTTCCGTGGTCGCCGCCGCAGGTATCACCAGCAAAGCCGTCACCGTGGTCTATGGCAGCAACAACTGGACCACCAGCGTCACCGGCATGGAAAACGACTACCTGATTGTGCGCAACTGGCCCCTGGCCCGCGGTCGACTCATCAGCGACAACGAACAACGCGCCGGCGCACCGGTCTGCCTACTGGGCGCTACCCTGCAACGTGAACTGTTTGGCAATCTCGACCCCCTCGGTGAAACCATCCGCCTCGGCAAGATCCCCTGCCAAGTCATCGGCCTGCTGGCCAGCAAGGGTCAGTCGGCCATGGGTTCTGATCAGGATGATGCCATCCTTATGCCGTTGCGCGCCCACTGGCGGCTTGTCTCTGGTCAGCAGAAGGTCAGCCACATCTACCTTTCCGCCCGTGACGACACCAGCAAGGCAAAACGTGATGTAGAGCTGCTAATGCGTGAGCGGCGTCACATCGGCCCCGGTGATGCGGACGACTTCAGCGTCATTGACATGAAAGATATCGCCAAAACCATGACCGGCACCACTGAAATCATGACCTCCTTGCTCGGCGCCGTTGCCGCAGTCAGCCTGATCGTCGGCGGCATTGGCATTATGAACATCATGTTGGTCTCGGTCACCGAACGCACCCGCGAGATCGGCATTCGTCTCGCCATCGGCGCGCTGGAACGCGAAGTGCAGCGGCAATTCCTGGTGGAGGCCGTGGTATTGTCATCCGTCGGCGGCATCATCGGCATCCTGCTCGCCCTAATTGCAACCTTCTTCATTGCCAACGCCTTGCAGGTGCCGCTGATTTTTGACGGCAGCATCATCTTGTTGGCGTTTGTTTTCTCAGCAGCAGTCGGAGTTGTATTCGGCTACGTCCCGGCGCGTAAAGCTGCGCGTCTAGACCCGATTGAAGCCTTGCGGCATGAATAAAAAAATAGATACTTTTTTGTCATCATCAGCCGCTACCCGCATCGACAAAATTCAAATAAGAAGGATTCCTGATTAAACTGGCCCCGGCGATTTATTGATTGACTAACAGGAGAAAATTGCCTTTAATATTTCTTGTGCATATTTTTTGATACATGGAGGTTCTACTTATGAAAATACGTCATCTGGCACTGGTTGCCGCAATTTCCATTTTTTCTACCGGGAATAGTTGGGCGCAAAACACATGGTCGAATACCAACACTAATAACACCAATGATGCCAGCTTTATTGGTAGCGACTCGTTCTCGCTGTCCACCGACAATATGAACATTTCCCAGAGTGGTGCAAATACCACTGACTTTAGTTCGTTTTGCCAGTTCTTTACTATTACATTCGGTGGGACGCGAATTACTCAGGTTGTTCGGGGAACTTCATTTTCACAGATTATCGGTTCTGCATCTGACCCGATAGAAGATCCCTGCCTGTAACATTCCGCAACAATCAACCCTGCCTTGTATTTTCTCAGGCAGGGTTTTTTATCATTACAACACTAGGTGTGCCGGCGAAGCGTGGCTCTGTATGCCTTATTCAAATACTTTCAAATTCAGCTTAACAATCAGCACTGTGTAGTCGTGGTGCAAGTGTCGAGCGATTGATGATGCCAACCAACTTACTGTCCTGATCGATCACTGGTAGGTGTTCGATGCCATAAGACTCAAACATGGGCCAGGCATCGGCCACCCCCTTCCTGTTGCACACAGATCGTTGCGCTGCTCATGATCTGGCCGACGGCCTCAGGCTTGTCCGAGGTCAAGGTAGTGGTGGGTTTGATCAACGCCGCCAGTCGTTGCTGTTCGGTGGCCAGGTCAAAAGCCTGGGCGTGTTTGATAAAGTCACTCAGGGTCAAGATGCCTTCAACGTGATGGGCGCGATTGATGACCACAATCGCCTGCTGGTCGTCCTGACTGAGTTGTGACCAGGCATCCTGTAGGCTATCACCATATTCGCGGATAATGGCCCGCTCCATCACATCCTGGCAGCTCAATGTTCCAAGTTTGCGGGAGTAACGTCGGCGTTCGGCCACCTCATAAAGCTGTACCAGTTGTTCGACATCCATATCAATGTAGCTATCGAGGGAATCAATCGCTGCCTGCAGGTCTTGAGAGCTAAAGCGAGGCGCCACATTTGTCTGTTGACGCTGTTGCCAGCCACTGGGAATCTCAACATGGGTAAAGCGGTTCTTTTCGGCGCGCAGCTTGTTGAGGCTGAAGGCCAGCAGCATCAGGATCAGCAGATTGATAGCCAGTGGCGTCAGCATGAACTGATAACCGATAGCGCTGACCTCGGGGCCACCCAGCAAGGTCAGCAGGGCCGTGGCGCCACCGGGTGGGTGGATGCAGCGCAGGTAGTGCATGAAAAAGATTACCAGGCCGATGGTCAACGGCACCGAGATCACCAAGCTACCAG
>CAMYNQ010000278.1 GCA_947259785.1 uncultured Chromatiaceae bacterium
AGGTCGCCGTAAAGCGGGGTGATCAAAATATCGTCGCCCAGCTGCATTTGCTGCAGTTGTTGTTCTAGTTGGCGGATCTCGCCGGTGCCGGGCAGAAAGACGAGTGCGCTACCGCTTTGCTGTTGCAGGGCCTTGCTGATGCTGCTGGCCTGATGTTGTAACAGTTGTTCGCGCCTGGCCCGAGGCGGTGGCGCTGCATAATGGATCTCAACCGGGTAACTACGGCCCTCGCTGGTGACCATGGGGGCATCACCGAGTAATTTTGCAGTCGCCGCGCCGTCAAGGGTGGCTGACATGACCAGAATTTTCAGGTCGTCACGCAGGGCGGTCTGACTTTCCAGGCACAGGGCCAGGCCCAGATCGGCCTGCAGGCTGCGTTCGTGAAATTCATCGAAGATCACCAGGCCGATGCCATTCAGCTCGGGGTCACGTTGCAACATGCGGGTCAGGACGCCTTCGGTAACGACTTCGATGATGGTGTTTGGTCCGACTTTGCTATCCATTCTTATTCGATAACCGATGCGGTCGCCGGTTTTTTCAGCCAGGCACCTGGCCATGAAACTGGCGGCATTGCGTGCTGCCAGTCGGCGTGGTTCGAGCATGATGATCTTTTGCCCCGCCAGCCAATCGGCCTCAAGCAAGGCCAAGGGGGCGCGGGTGGTCTTGCCAGCGCCGGGTGGGGCTTGCAAGACGACGCTGGGGAAAGCTTTGAGTGCTTGAATTAATTCAACAAGTATTGAGTTGATCGGAAGTGTCATGACATTTCTGGTTTATGGCAAAAAATAATGGAACATTTTTGTGACGCTGAGCGTTATTAGAAGTGGATTCAGTTTGGTTTAAGTTTGTAGCGATATTTTGCCGCGTAACTTGATTAAGTAGCTGTGTATTGATAGCAGCTGTCAATTGATATTGTAAATGGAAAAAGAGGTTGAAATGAAGAACAGAACAAAACTTATGGAAAATTTTGATTTAAATGTCAGTGACAGTGCGTTGTGCTCGCCTATCGAAAAAGAACGTGTTCAACGTGCAAAGTCATCCTATAACACTCGCCGAATCGACAAAGACATGATTGCATCTCTGTTGACTGGCGAGATAATTCCGCGTGCCGGTGACCTGGTGCTGGCCGAGGTTGTCAGGCTGGGGCAGCACAAACGTATTGAATTGGGTCACGGGCGGCGTGCAACGCTTTTCCCCGGTGACGAGGTGATCGTTTGTTATGGCAATCGTTATGCGCCAGATCAATTTGAGGCAGAGATTCCTGCTGATTTGGCAGAGTGCCATCTGGTGGCGGCGGGCGGAGTGGCCTCTTCGTGTCTTAGTCGGAATAGCAAAATAAGAGCCCCAACCAAAATTCGTCCGATAGGATTGTTGGCGGACGCATCTGGCAAACGTATCAATATGTCAGACTGGGCGTTGCCAGCGCTTCCAGCGTTAAGAAACAACACTCCGGTTGTGACTGTGGTGGGCACGTCAATGAATGCGGGTAAGACCACAACGGCGGCTAATATGATTAAGGGTCTTGTGCGTGCAGGCTTGAAGGTGGGGGCTGCAAAAGTGACCGGGACAGGCGCAGGTGGTGATGTTTGGTTAATGAAAGATTCTGGCGCAACGGCGGTATATGATTTTACTGATGCTGGTTATGTCTCGACCCATCTTACTCCCGTTAGTGAGTTGGAAAGCATTGCCTCTAATCTGTTGGCGCAGCTGGTGCATGATGCTGTCGATGTGGTTGTCTTGGAGATTGCAGATGGCTTGTTGCAAGAGGAAACCAGCGGCCTGCTGCGTTCTGAAAAATTTCGTGCCATAACTGATTCGGTAATATTTGCTGCTGGTGATGCAATGGGCGCGCACCATGGTGTCGAGTGGTTGCGTAAAAATGAACTGCCTGTTATTGCGGTGAGTGGGGCCCTTACTGCATCGCCATTGGCGCGTCGTGAAGCAGAGCAGATTATAGATCTTCCTGTTCTGGGTACTGCTGAACTTTCATCTGCTGAGATTGTGGGCTTACTGAAGGCGAGTCAAGCAATTCAGAAGGTATCAATTCAGGCGGCGTCATGACCACAATGCCGCCCATCCTGAAAGGCCGGCGTACTGCATTACTGGCGCGGCTTATTGCTAATGGTGTGGCATCGGCGCTGTTGATGGTCGGTGTTGCGCTGTTAATCAAACAGTTGTTTGATTTCTTTATTACTGCCAGCCCAGAGGTAGGATTTGAACAGCTGGTTTGGTATGGCGTGGGATTGTTTGTTGCAGCATTGAGCCTGGCCGGCCTGAGTGTGTTGGAGCGGGTTGATGCCGAAAAAATGGGGCAGGACTATACGCATGAAGTGCGCTTGGGTTTGTTTGGTCATATGAGCCGTCTTGCACCTCGTGAGCTGCAAAAACGAAGTCGTGGCGGAGTGTTGTTACGATTCATTGGTGACCTTACCGCTTTGCGACAATGGGTGAGCTTGGGTGTGGCACGTCTTTCCGTAGCGAGCATCACTGTGATCATCACTTTGTTAGCGCTCTCCTTTATTAGTATTCCTTTGGCGTTTAGTGCTGGCATTTTTATGTTTGCCGG
>CAMYNQ010000279.1 GCA_947259785.1 uncultured Chromatiaceae bacterium
CTTGCCAGCTAGCTCTTTGCTTTACACGAATGGAGCTAGGTGGCGCCTTTTCGGCCAGTGGCAAACCGAACAAACGGGCTGCCAGATCAGGCCCTGGAATAATAGGTTGCAAGGGATCAGTACTCTCCATACGAATTAAGTGTGCAGCCCTTAACAACGATGTCTCACTGAGTGCGGTGTATAACACAGGCATCTCACTGCTATCAAAGGCCAGCAGTTCTTGTAACAATGCCAAAGTGGGATAAGGTTGCGAAACACCTGGTTGTAACTGTTGAAACAACCATGTTAAGCGCGGTTGCATTTCTATCACCACTGCACAGGCAAGAATGTCATATAAGAGCGGATCGAGTCCTGCTAAACCAGCGACAGCCCAAAGGCCATGTGTACCTCGGCCTTTTTCCACTTGCTGTTGCAAACGCTTCAATTTATCCACCCACTCTTCAGGCATTTCCTTACCTTGTCGGAGTAGCAACAAACCATTAGCCAATAATTCAATACGCTCCCATTCGGCGTTAAGTGTGACAGGGATATAGGCTTCAGTCGCGACATTCATCATTGCTGTCCTATCTTCAATACAAATTAACCAGTAACGGATTACTCCGGACTTCTATCTGCACACCATCACTACCACGGGTAAAGCTGCGGACTGCATATAAAACCGCTTGCCCAGGCGTATCAGTGAAAGGTAATGAAATAGTTTCCGGTGTTCCTGGGACCGCTAGATCTGGATTGATGGCAATACTGATTGGCTGGGTTTCAACCGTAGTACCATCAGCTCGCCAACCGTTTTGACGATCCCAAATATCCCAACGTAAAGTGACAGTTTCGGTAGTATCCCCGGCGATCCAAACGTTGGGTGTAAAAGCATTGACCTCGTCACTACCGGCTTCAAAATTCAGGCTCTGCGCACAATTGCTATTCACTAAAAAGCAAATTACTGGAGCCCAATCCTCCATCTCAATCGGTACAGTGGTAGCAAGGATCGGTGGAATGACTACACTACCTGTAAAGGGAGCCTGGCGCGCATCCATGCGAGGATAAAGTTGACTACCAATGCCACCTACCATAGGGCTACCTGTACTCCGTACGCTCGGCACTATCGGACCAATAGCAACTTCATAGGCTACCGAAGGGCGATAGGCAGTATCCTTTTGTGTTGACCAAATATGATTAAGATCGTCGGGACTTAACGACTGCAAAACCATTTGTAATTGTACTTGCTCTTCGTTGACATTCATCGACGCCAACACCGGGACTTCGTGAAACAAACGTATCACCTCTCCCAATATTCGCAGCTCGTTTTCACCCGCAGCTATGGTTTCCTCCAGAATTCCAAACGCTGTAATCAACAGTTGCAGGCGGACCATCATTGGTTCATCCGATGGCGTACCAGGTCCAAAACCTGCGGGATCAACACGATAGAAAAACAGATTAAGATGGTGCATATCGCTGACATTAGCAGCTTCTGCCGGAGCACCTATGCTGACCCGGATGTTGTTGTCCGTCGCATCCAGCTGATCACGCACAAACTGTGCGATAGCAGTACACATGATAGATAATGAAGAAACCGGCAGAGCCATTCACTACACCTCTCTTAGGTACAAACGGCTGGCTATATCAACCGTAGTGTTTACTGGGCTTCCATTTTTAAAAGGAGACGGAGATGGCGGCGCCATGATAATCACCTCGATTTGACCGATATGTACATGTGGCGACTCCGGCTCTTTGTTTTCCACACCAGGTGAGCTGTTGTCTGTAGTTAACCACTTGGATCGATATGTTTCTGTGTTCACTAGCGGAACATTATTTTGCGCTACTTTTTGTCCCGGCTGTCCCGGCTGTCCCGGTTTTGTTGGTTCTTGTACGTGTTCATCTATTGTTTGCGCCTTATCTTTACTTGCAACTTTAGAGGTGACTTTTTGTATTGCTTCTATTTGTGTTGCTTCTAAAGGTTGATGATCATCTTGAAAAGAAACTGTGTCTTGAGACAGTTGCGCCGTTTCACCAGGGATTTCGAAAACCTCTTTAGAGGAAGGCAAAATATCTTGCTCAGTGTCAACTAAGACTTGCGGTTTTGTTACTGCTTCATTAGAAAAGTTTGTAATGGCCGGTTCTGTTGTAAAAGAATTTTCTCGAACATTCGGCTGTATACCTAAAAGCGATTCACCATTTTTTATATCACGAGGTGATGGTATTGAGGAATGTATTGGTTCTATCATCGATTCAATTGAAACTTGGCTTGGATTCAACGATGATTGCACATTCTCCGATTGAGCATGCATAAATTTGTCAGGTGAGGGATTAGTTTTCGTTGGGGTTAACACTGTGGAATTATAATCGTTAGCTTTATTTGCCTGAGACGATACAACATTATCAGAGGTCGAAACATCAGAAGATGAAACGAATTTGGCCTGCACCATCGGTTTGCCTGTGCCCTGACTGGGATTAACGCTGTCACTATTGGAAACTTGATTTAAAGGGGCCAGTCGGTGTTGATGAGTCACTTCTGTTGGACTTA
>CAMYNQ010000280.1 GCA_947259785.1 uncultured Chromatiaceae bacterium
TTGGTGGCAAACAAAACGTCATACAAGGTACTGTCGGATGAATAACCCATCTGTTTGGCTGCGTCTAATACATTAGGCAAGGTGTTAGGTTCAAAGCCCGCGTCTTTCAGACCTTGAATAGTCTGCTCACCCCATACCTCTTTTAGTTTGAAACGTTTGGAAAATTCCAGGATCTGCCAGACATCACTACGCGCCTGACCAGGTGGTGACACCTGTTCACGCCACATCTGGGTACGACGTTCAGCATTACCGTAGGCGCCCCATTTTTCAAAGATCATCGCTGATGGCAGCACCAGGTCGGCCACCTTGGTGGAGATGCCGGGGTAGGCATCGGCAACCACGATGAAGTTATCCATCTCGCGAGCTGCCTTAATCCAGTGATTAGCATTAGCCGTCGCCTGGAATGGATTGGAGACCTGCACCCAGAGCCACTTCACCGAGCCGTCTTCCAGGTCGCGCATGATCTTGGTGATATGGCTACCTACTTTTGGATTTAGCGTCTTGGCTGGCAGTTTCCAAACATCTTCGGTAAAGGCGCGATGTTTGGGGTTCATGACCACCATATCGGCAGGCAGCCTATGAGCAAAGGTACCCACCTCACGCGCGGTACCACAGGCCGAAGGCTGGCCGGTGAGTGAAAAGGCACCATTGCCGGGAGTCGCCTGTTTGCCCAGCAACAGATGATTCATATAGGCCTGTTCGTTGACCCAGGTACCGCGCTGGTGCTGGTTAAACCCCATGGTCCAGAACGACACTACCTTGCGTTGCTCTTCAATATAGAAGTCAGCCAGCTGTTGCAGTTTTTGCTTGAACTGAGCCAGTGATTCATCGACATCGCCCTTGGCCAGTTCGGCAACATAATTCAGAGTATAAGGCTCAACTGCCTGCTTGAAGTGTTCGAACTCAATTTGCCAGTGTTTGCCTGCCGATTTACCGTTGGCCTGCGTTACCTCATCCCCCGCTTTGCGCCGTTGGCCAATGGCCTCGGCGGCATCCAGAGTAATTTTGCCTTGTTTAGCCTGGGTGTCTCTTTCCGCATCAAAGGCAAACTTGTCGTTGCCGCGCATGCCGTAACCGATGTCATAAGGGCCGGTGGCGAAGGCACAATGTTTTTTGACGAAATCCCAATTAACCGCATCGCGTTTGATGATCTCGCGAGCGATGTAGTTCTGGATTGCCAGGTCAGTTTGCGGCTTGAATATGATTTCCAGGTCGGCCAGATCAGACGACATATTACTGTAGGTGCTGAGATTGATGATGCGCACCTTGTCATTCGAGAGGCGGCGATCGACAATACGGCCCCAGAGAATGGGGTGCATCTCAGCCATGTTGGCGCCCCACAACACCATGGTGTCGGTGTGCTCGATATCATCATAATTACCGGCCGGTTCGTCGATGCCGAAGGTCTGGATGAAACCGGCCACTGCCGAGGCCATGCAATGGCGAGCATTGGGGTCGATGTTATTGCTGCGAAAACCAGCCTTGATCAACTTGGACGCAGCATAACCCTCTTGAATGGTGTATTGGCCCGACCCCATCACCGCCACACCAGTGGGGCCGAGTTCTTTATAGGTCTGCTTGAATTGCTTTTCCATCTCGTCGAAGGCACGCTCCCAGGACACCGCTACGAAGTCACCCTGTTTATCGAACTTACCGTCCTTCATACGCAACAGCGGTTGGGTTAGACGGTCTTCTCCGTAGAGAATCTTGCCGTTGAAATAACCTTTAATGCAGTTGAGGCCGCGATTAACGGGGGAATCAGGATCACCCTTGGTAGCGACGATGCGGTTATCTTTGGTGGCTATCTGGATGCCGCAGCCGACGCCGCAAAAACGGCACACGCCCTTGTCCCAGCGCCAGCCCTCATCGACCTTGGTCGCCGCTTCTTTAGCAGCGGAACTCAAGGGAATGCCAACGCTGGCAGCGGCAGCCGCGGCCATACTGGTTTTTAAAAAGTCTCTGCGAGTAATGCTCATGGGTGACTCCCTTCAATCAAATAGAGTTCTTAAAATATGCGTTGTTTTGTACCTGCGCAGCATCTAAATTTGTTCGGTTGTCTTATTCAAAAATTCCGGTAACTCACCCAACCCTTGAAATGAATCAAGATCAGCTGGCATGTGAGTTTCTAAAGTCTCATCATCTTCAAAATAGTGGTAGATCATCTCGGCCATCGATACGCCTTTCAGCGCTTTAATGCGCTTTAAACCCTCAATCTCAGCATCGATTGACTCGGCTTCTTGGGTAAGCATGATTTTGCCTGTGATCGGATCGAAATGATGTACGGTGATTCCAGCTAGGCTGGCAAGTAGAGACTTACAAGCCTCCACCTCGGCGGCTGCCGTGATGACGAGAATAGCGGATAAATTCATGGTTTACTGATCCTAACCCGCACTTCAACAGTACGGTGACAAAGATAAAATGAACGATACATTCTTTTACACACATAAACTAGATGGCTATTTCAGTTTAACACTTAAGCCAATAAAAACACCTAGCTTTTGAA
>CAMYNQ010000281.1 GCA_947259785.1 uncultured Chromatiaceae bacterium
CAGTGACGTTGCTTCTCTGTCAGTTCATTGCGATCCATGCGATGTCTCCTTGTTTTAACAAAGAGACAAGACTTGCAGATCTCGAAGCGGCTTGCTAGGTGGGGATTACGCTGCGCTTACGATGTATGGCACCACGTGGTGCGGCTACTGCAAAAGGGCCAGAAACCATTTTAAAAAGAACGGCATTTCTTTTGTTGAATACAATGTTGAAAAACTACCCAGCCGCATGCGCGAGTTTAAAAAACTGGGTGGTTCGGTTTATCCACTAATAACAATCGGCAATAAACAAAAGATGCATGGCTTTAGTGCCGAAGAATTTGATAGACGTTATAAAAAGTTATAACCCATCCCTTCTCCCCGTTAATAAAACACCACAGGGGGGGGCTGTTTTCATCACTCAATAAATACCACTAAATTTATTGCCACTTAAAACCGATACTTAAAGAACCACCTCTACCCTTAAAGGAAAGTCTATGCGCCTATTACTTTGTCTGGTGCTGTGTTTTTTATCCGCGGCTAGTTATGCAAAGCCATTTTTGATTATCACCGAAACTACTATATCCAATGACAATTGGTATCCATTACCAGTGCGGGATATGAAGGCTGCAGCAGCAGATACTGCCTTGGCAGAGTTAAGCGCTAATGGGCGATTTGAGATAAAAAAACAAAGCAATACCTCTCAGCAGCATGACGGGAATTTACAACTTGATATTTCACTTATTGGCCCCGCCAAGATTGTGAAACTGACCATGTCTTTGCATCTAAAAGATAAGCCCAGCTATGTTTCAAGTGTCTCTATGGATATTCATGGCATGGACTACCAAGGGATCTACAATGCCTTTGAACATGTTGGCAGAGAAGCGGCCAAACGCCTCAATGTAAAAACAACCATGACGCAAAAAAATAATAACGACGACAACCTTAACAATCATCGTCAAGGAGAATCTGTGGCATCAGCAATTATTTCAGATTATGACCAGGCTCAGGAGCTGAAACGTCAGGAACATTTTCATAAGGCACGCGTTCTATTTGAAAAAGTTGTTGAAGAAAGCTCTAAAGCGGAGCGCCGCTGGAGCCAAATGGCCGAGGATGAACTGCGCTATGGCCTACCTATTTTTGAAGCCGATAATCTTCTGCTCAATAATACACTACAAGATCCCTCAATGCTTATGCAAAAGATGGAAAAAGTAGAGCACCTTTATCGCCAAATCCTGGCGGACAATACTGATAAACCACAACGAGTGATCGAGATCAATGGCCGTCTGGATAATGCCTCAATTAGCCGCAAGGCCTTGGCAAATGCCCTCAAAGCAAACGCCCTTAGTGGCGCTATTCCCCTGCGTTTGATGTTGCAAGAATACTATATGAGCATGGGGAAATGGCCGGATGAAACTGAGATTACAGAACAAATCATAGACTATGCACCAAATTTCAGTTTGGTCAGCTATCAGTCAAACAAGGAAAAATTAGAACTCGTTGTCAAAGACAACAAATATGGTGCTGAGATTCAATTAGCAGGCAGTGGACAAGGCGTTACGGTTCAGTTGAAATAAAGAACACTTTGCTTGACTCCCGCCAGAGGGCACTCATGCTCGACGTACACTTCATAATAACGACGCCTAACGGAACGAGCATATCCCAGGCTACTCGTCACTCATGGTCGTCATTCTGATTTTGCGTTGAATTGAACTTATCATTATCGGCGCAGAAGACGAGACAAGCCGCTCTACCAGAGACTCAGCAACACGCTCCAGCACTGGCAACCAGCCCTCCGATCTGGACTGACGAAACAGGCGCATCGAGGGATACCAAGGCGAATCATCGCGCCCGAGCAACCAACGCCATTCCGACGGCGAATAGATGAGCGTCCACACGGGCCTTCCCAGTGCGCCGGCCAAGTGCGCAACCGCGGTATCCACCGAAATCTCCAAATCAAGATTTTCGATTGCAGCCGCCGTGTCGGCAAAATCACCCAGCTCGGCGGCCAGATCTTCTATCTGCAAACCTGCTGGGGTTTGTGACAAACTCTGCGCAGCATCACCCTTTTGCAGACTGTAAAAACGGACACCATCTATACCAGACAATGCTGATAATCCTTCCAAACCACAGGACCGGCGCTGATTATTAAGATGGGTCTCACGCCCTGCCCACACCAGACCAATCCTGAAATCATTTTCACCCAGGCGCTTGCGCCAATACTCTATCCTTTCAGGGTCAACTTCGATATAGGGAGTCTTTGCCGGAATATTGTCCAGAGTGGTACCACAATAACGAGGCAAGCTCATGAGTGGAATATGAAAATGGTTCTTCGTAGATCCGTGTGAAATTACTATAAAATTTTACCCCAAATCGGAATCAACTATCACGGTATAGATTTTGGAAATAGAAGAACATTACGGCCTGTTGTTAGGCATACATACTCCCTGGGAAATCACTCGCGTCGATTTGAAGGTGGCCGAACACCGGGTCGATATTGAGATTGAAT
>CAMYNQ010000282.1 GCA_947259785.1 uncultured Chromatiaceae bacterium
TGATGGTGCGGTGTTCAATTCTGGCGAAACTTATGAGCTGACTGCCAGTAGCATTATTGTCGAGGTCTCCACCGATGGTTTTACATGGACGACCGCCACTGCAGATGGCAATGGGTACTGGACAGCTGCCGGCCTTAGTGGTTTGACCGATGGCACCGAGGGCAGTATCTACGCCAAGCTATCTGTTAGCGGTGAGCAAAAGACCATCAATGGCCAGGCCGCTGATGGTAGCAATGATTATGCGACCTTTACGGTCACCCCTGGCATGTCCATGTAGGGTGGTATTTTGAAGTACAACAAATCGATTATTACGAGTGTAAAGGCGGTGCTTATGGCGAGCACTGTCTATGCTTTTAGTGCACCCACCTGGGCGGCCTCTTGTTGTGGTGGCGGTTCGGCCAGCGCTTTGGTGTTGCCCAAGTTTTCTCAGGCGATGGTGGATGTCAGCGTTGATTACGAAAGCTATGATGGTTTTTGGAAGAGCGATGGCAGTTGGTCGCCCGACCCTGCCGGTTCTGACCTAAATCAATATCGCCTCAACCTTGGTTATGCCTATCGGTTGGCGCCGCGCTGGCAGGCATCAATATCAGTGCCCTATGTTTGGAATAAAAATCAGTACACCAGTTTTTCACGCAATACTGATGGCCTTGGTGACACTAAGTTATCAATTTGGTATGAACAGTTTGACAAGGTGGCTTGTGTCTGGAAGGTCAAGAAATGGCAGGATCTGATCCCCGCGGTTTATTGGGGTGGTACATTGACGCTGCCGACGGGTACCTCGCAATACGGTGACGTGGTTGATAATTTTGATATCACCGGGCTGGGCATGTACCGGCTTGACGCGAATGTTCTATTCGATAAAACCGTTTATCCCTGGAACGCCAGCTTCAGCGCCAACTATGGCAAATACCTTGAGCGACCGGTGAACCGAGAATATGGCACCTATGTTGAGCCCTATGACAAGCAGCGTGGTGATCGTCTCAATAGTTCATTGTCATTCGGTTATACCCACTTCACCGAAGAGATGCGGTCAATCACTGGCACCATTGCCTATGCTTATCTGCAAGAAGATGAAGCGCGCATCGATGGTGTGGTAGATACAACTTCAGGCATGCAAAAGCGTTCTGCCTCTGCGACCTTGGCATGGGCGAGTGAGGATAGAGATTGGGTGGCTAAGTTGACCTGGAGCCATGCCTTGGATAAAGAGGGTTGGGGTAAGAACTTTCCCACTACCGATGTGATTACTGTAGGAGTCAGCCATGTCCTGCGTTAATGCATGGTTTAAATATTTTTCATTGGCGGTGCTGGTGTCTGTGTTGTCGGGCTGCGGTGATTTGACGGATGATCTTAATCCATCTTCAAACGACAAACGAGAGACGGTGGTGGCTGGCACAACAGGTTATATGCCCGGCCAGTTGGCGGCTGACTTTTCCATTTCAACCAGCGTTGCAGATACTTTCCAATTGTCAGACCGCTTGGCAGCAGGTTCTGAGCCTGCCGATGTGGTGGTGCTCTATTTCACCATGTGGTGTCCGATTTGTCTGGCCCATTCGGATCATATCTATAATGTGGTGATGCCGCAGTTCGCCGGTCGCGGCAGCGTTGTTTATGGTTTGGTGGATTATGTTTCAGGCAGTGTTTCTGCTGCGCGTGCCTCGGAGCAAGCCAATGGTTATGTTGGCTCTGATTTTGTAACCCTGGTGGACGATCAGCGTGCCTTGATGGGACAGTTTAACGGCGCCATGGGGACGGTGGTGGTGATTGATGCGAATGGGACTATATTGATGAATGAAGACTATCGAAATGGTGCGACATTGATGAATATACTTGAGCAACAGTTGCTATGAAGCGTGGCTTAATTTTGATGTTTATATTTGGCTTGGCTATGGCGGTTCAGGCTGAGGATGAAACCTATCTTGCGGGCGAAGAGATCTTTGAATCTCGTTGTGCTGAAACTTGTCATCAGGCGCCCGAAGCAGGGCAACTAAAACCTAAGCAATGGCGTATTGTATTAAACACAATGCAGAAGCGTATGCATAAAGCGGGCATGGAGCGTATGACGGAACAGGAGTTTGACCAAGTCCTGTATTATCTAACCGTTGAACGTTGATATGTTGGCCATAAAAAAAAGTTTGGTCGGGCTTATAGGGTTGTTGTGCATTTGTAGTTTTGCCCAGGCTGAAATTGATGCGGGCGATAAACAACCCATGCCAGAGTTGCGTTGGATTGATGGTGCAGGTAATCAGTATCGTTTGACTGAGATGACCAACAAACCCAAGCTGCTGCATTTCTGGGCGGCCTGGTGCATTCCCTGTCGTAAAGAGCTGCCTGAGGTGGCTCAGTGGCAAAAGGATAATCCGCAGATTGATGTGTTGGCGCTGTCGCTGGATCAGAAAATTGCGCAGACAAAATATTTTGTCAAAAAATATAATATTGGCATGCC
>CAMYNQ010000283.1 GCA_947259785.1 uncultured Chromatiaceae bacterium
TGAATTGGATATGATTCTAGATAAACAATTCTCAGGCAATAATGCGGTGCAATCATCGAGTGTGGGTGGTATGAAATCTGCGGCCAATATTCTTAACTTTATGGATGGCTCGGTCGAATCCGAAATTATGGACGAGATTAAGGAGGCCGATTCTGAGCTGGGTCAAAGTATAGAAGAACTCATGTTTGTCTTCGAGAATATTGGCGATGTTGATGACCGGGGTATACAGGCGCTTCTGCGTGAGGTTTCATCTGAAACGCTAGTGCTGGCATTGAAGGCCGCTGATGAAGTTATCAAGGACAAAATATTCAAAAACATGTCTAAACGTGCCAGTGAAATGCTGCGTGACGACCTTGAGGCCAGAGGGCCGGTTAAGCTTTCCGATGTCGAGGGTGCAAATATAGAGGTGCTTGCTGTTGTTCGCCGCATGATGGATTCAGGTGAAATAGCAATTGGTGGCAAGGGTGGCGAAGAGTATGTCTAAAATTATTGGCAGTGATGGTAATGCCAAAGCATGGATGCTTCCTGAAATTAGTGATGCATCAAAACCTGTTGAAAAAGGTGCTTCCCTGACCGCTCGTGAAACCAGGGCTGTTGAAAATGCACTTAATAGCATAAGAGAAAAGGCTTACCAAGAGGGGTTTAATAAAGGTCAGCAGGATGGTGTTGCCAGTGGTCAGCAGCAGAATGAACAGGTGGTGAAATCGTTGAACTCGATTCTGAATGCATTGGCCACGCCTCTGAAGTATGTTGATGAAGCACTTGAAGAAGAGCTGGTTAACCTGGCTGTTTCGATTGCCAAGCAGATTGTTAGGCGCGAACTGAAAACTGATCCAGAGCAAATTGTAGCCGTGGTTAAAGAGTCGTTATTATTCCTGCCTTCCTCGGCAGAAAATGTTCGTGTTTATTTGAACCCAGATGATGCCGAGCTTGTGCGAAAGATCATGCCCGTAAATGCTAGTGAGCGTAAATGGACTATTATGGATGACCCTGTCTTGAGTCGTGGTAGTTGCAAAGTTGAAACAGATTCGACCGTTGTTGATGCATCGTTCGAAAGTCGAATTGCCTCGATTGCCGCAGCCATACTGGGTAGTGAAAGGTCTGATGGCTGACAGCGCCAGTCCATCTGAAATTATCTTTTCGGATATGTCCGAGCGCCTAGCCCAGTGCTCAAAAAAACTCGAGAAAAAAATTCCTCTTTCTGTCAGTGGCAAGCTAACGCGTATGGTAGGCCTGACACTTGAGGCAGTTGGTATTCAGGCGGTTATTGGTGGCCGTTGCTTGGTTGTTCCTCCCGTTGGTGAACCGGTAGATGCTGAAGTGGTTGGTTTTGCTGGTGATAAAACCTATTTGATGCCAACAGGTGATATTCAGGGATTGGTGCCTAATGCAAAAGTGATACCGACCAACCAGGTTTGTGAGGCCCCAGCGGGCATGTCTCTACTTGGAAGGGTGCTGGATGGTGCCGGCCGAGCGCTAGATGACAAGGGCAGTCTTGAGGTGGAGGCAAGAGTACCCCTAGCGGGGCGTTTTATTAATCCTTTAGCGCGTCATCCAATTGATACGCCACTGGACGTGGGGGTGGCCGCTATTAACTCAATGCTCACAGTCGGCCGTGGCCAGCGGATGGGTCTGTTTGCTGGTAGTGGTGTCGGTAAGAGTGTCTTGTTGGGGATGATGACCAAGTACACCACTGCTGATGTGATTGTTGTCGGCTTGATTGGTGAGCGTGGTCGCGAGGTTAAGGAGTTTATCGAGAACATCCTTGGCGATGAGGGAATGGCTCGCTCTGTTGTGATTGCAACACCCGCGGATAATTCCCCGTTGATGCGCCTTCATGGCGCGATGCTGGCTACGAGTATTGCCGAGTACTTCCGTGATCAAGGCCTGCAGGTTTTGTTATTGATGGATTCATTGACCCGCTACGCACAGGCTCAGCGTGAAATCGCATTGGCGATTGGCGAACCACCGGCGACCAAGGGTTATCCGCCTTCGGTGTTTGCTAAATTGCCACAACTGGTTGAGCGGGCTGGCAATGGTGATAAAGGTGGTGGTTCAATCACGGCTTTTTATACTGTATTGACTGAAGGCGATGACCAGCAAGACCCTATCGCCGATGCTGCTAGAGCGATACTGGATGGCCATATCGTACTCTCACGGGGGATGGCTGAAATGGGACACTATCCAGCAATTGATATTGAAGCTTCAATCAGTCGTGTGATGAACGAGATTGTTACACCCGAACACATGGAACAGGCTCGACACCTGAAGCAACTATATTCAACCTACGAGCAAAACCGTGATTTGATCAGTGTCGGTGCCTATAGCAAGGGCAGTAACCCAAAAATAGATGAAGCGATGATTTATTACCCACGTATCATGGAGTTTTTGTCGCAGAATATTTCAGAAGCCGTGCAGTTTGAAGAAAGTTTACACGGTCTTA
>CAMYNQ010000284.1 GCA_947259785.1 uncultured Chromatiaceae bacterium
GAACAGCAATACATTGACGTTTAATGGCGGTGACGGTGCAACAGTTGGCCCAACTGGCGGTGCGGCTATCGGTGGGGTCTGTGAAGAAGGCGTATGTTCTTCAAGTAATGATGAGGAATAGGTACAGCAAGGTACCTTGTCAGAATTAAAATGACAGATTTGACTTTTTATCAACGATTCACACTTGTGGCCTTCATGTGCACATTCTTAGTTGGCTTGCTAATGCTGAGTGTTATGGATGCCAATGCACAAGGATTGCAGTCGCAGCAGGTGAGCTATGACGCTGGTAATGACAGGTTGACTGTTCAGGTTGAGCAAGTGTCATTGAAGGCAGTCTTAAGCAGGATTGCATTGTTGTCAGGTATTGAGGTGTTGATGGACCCTCGGGTAGAGCGTCAAGTGAGTACTGTGATCGAGGGGCAGGCGCTGGAATATGGAATTAAGCGGCTCGTCCGTGGTTTAAATTCGGTCTTTCTTTACGGTGAACCGGACACTACAAAGGGTACTAAACCTATGTTGGTTAGCTTGCGTTTACTGCCACAGGGCGAGGTGGATGGAAGCATGCTTGAACCACTGATGTTATTGGAAGGAGAAGCCTTGCTGCGCATGATGACCAAGCGTGCTCAGGCAAACAGTGCTAAGGAGAACCTGGCGGTGCAGCGTTGGGATCAACGCCTTAAACAATTACCTTCTGAATACCGCGAGCGTATTATCAGAGTGGCAAAAAAACAACGTCAACAATTGGAATTACGTCGGAAAATGCATAACGAGCGGCAGGAAAGGTCAGCCTTAAGGCATGTGAAACTGTTAGCTGAGAAGGAAAGGTCAGAAGAAATTCTGCGCTTAGCTGATCCGGAACGCTATGAATTACGCCGCCAACGCTTAAGCGAGATTGAACAAGCAATGTTTAATTAACGTTCGGTATAACAGTGTGAAGAAGTGCGCATTTGGATAGATGCTATAAGCACGTGATTTTGAGTTCTGATGCTTAGATTAGCAAAGAGTTTCATGGCTGTATAGTACTAACCTGGTATACTGGCGTTTACGTTGTGGGTACATAATAAAATGTAGTTGTAGTTGTGGGTGCATAATAAAATATAACGGGGTATAAGTGAATGAAGAGAGTAATCTTCGGTTGTGCGTTTTTATCTGGCTTTTCGATAACTTTATCGGCATTTGCTGCAGCACCAATGGAATTTGGTCAGTGGTCATCCCTAGAAGGGGTAGTCTCGGCTTCTTGTCCGTCAGAAACCTTCTGTTCAACCATCGTTGAGTCCTCGGGCTTTTTGCAGCAGGCGATCCTCGACGATGAAGGCAATATTGCGCAGATTCACACAATCATTTTGAACAAAGCCTTGAGCGGTAACGCCGACACTTTGCCTTTTTCCACAGAGAATTTTGTTCAACGCAACGATCCTAACGATCCTATTCCCGGTAACGGTTTGGCTAATCGTCAAGTGCTGAGCAACGATACGATCAATAGTTTCGATGGCACAGATGTCAATTTCGAGATGATCAATACCACGGAATCCGGTTGGGCCGCCGATATAGGCGAGCCGAATATCACCACAGATCAGCTGGTTAGTGAGACCGATGGCAGATTCGGTAAAGACTTCAGCACCTCATTCCAATTCAAGGCCAACCTCAATGAAAATGGTATCCAGACCGGTTCCTCGCTTCGTGTAGATCAAGAGTTTGTCCAGCAAATGGGTATAGACCAGAGCCTAAGTGGTGATGACGGTGATGATGATAATGGTGGTAGCAGAAATGCCGATGAAGCCTTGGGCTTTGCCTTGGGCCTTACCAGGGGTGACATGACCCCATCGGGGTCGGCTACCCTGAATGGCAAAACAGTCTCATGGAATCCTGGAGATACCGTAGCGGTGAAATGGGTTGGCCAGAGCAATAATCATTGGCAAGAACTGGAAGAGTTCGAGTCAAACGAGTTTATGCCCGGTTTTGAGGCGCTGAAGGAGGAGTACCTGGCTTATGAAAACCGCACTAGCGGCGAGGTGTCCAGGTTCTTAGAATTCGGCGGTAATTTAAATCCGGATGTGTGGCTTGAGAACCAGTTTGGTTTGAGGCCTTCGATGCCGTCTTTTACACCTGGAAGAACAATGCCGGGGAGAGACGAAGATGGTCGCTCTGGTGAAGGTGTTCAGCGGTTGCCGAACTCAGTCGGGCAGCAGTTCGCCTTTCAAGAAGGAAGTGTGCCGCTTGATGTCAGTGATCCTGCGGGCGCCCCCGTGGACTTTAGCGCTTGGTCTGTGGTCGATGGCGATATCTTATCCGATTGTCCAGCGGATATGACCTGCTCCTTTTCAGTGGGGGGACAAGGTTTCTTACAACAGATCGTTGCAGACAATAACACCGGTCAAGAATATATCCGCTCTATCATCACTGATGTCGACGCCACCGGCAGTGTCGG
>CAMYNQ010000285.1 GCA_947259785.1 uncultured Chromatiaceae bacterium
CCATTATCACGATAATCATGCAGCATCCCGGTGATATCAGCAGTCATAGGTTGTAACTGTTCTGCCCAGCTGAGACTTTGATCCACTACCTGCTGAAAATCAACGGTGTCTGTCTTGTAATAGTTTTTCAGCATAAAGTTGTGATAATCGAGAACCTCACCTAATTTGGCGGCAAAACGCTCACGATGGAACAGATCATCTAGGCGCAGACCACGACGTGAAACCTTGTCCTCATAAGCCGGCCCGATACCCCGACCAGTAGTACCAATCGCCGCCTTACCGCGCGCCCTTTCACGGGCCTGATCCAGTGCAACGTGATAAGACAAAATCAATGGACAGGAGGGGCTGATCTTCAAACGTTCGCGCGCCGGTACACCCTTGGCTTCCAGGCCTTCAATCTCTGTCAGCAGCGCTTCAGGAGACAACACAACACCGTTGCCAATCAAGCATTGGACGTTTTCACGCAAAATACCCGATGGAATCAGGTGCAAGACGGTCTTTTCGCCATCAATCACCAAGGTGTGACCGGCATTATGACCACCCTGGAAGCGAACTACCGCAGCAACCGTGTCGGTCAGCAGATCAACAATTTTGCCCTTGCCCTCATCGCCCCATTGGGTGCCGATGACAACTACATTCTTACCACTGCTCATTTATTGCTTACCGTTTGTAGATAAATAGAAATTCTGACCAATTAATTTCAGCCTCTAAACAGAAGCCACTTCCCAACCGTTATTGCTTTGCTGTAAGACACGGTCACAACCGAAATCAGTCGCATCACCCCTCTGTCCTGGCAACATGGCAACCACACGCTCACCTTGGCTACGCAACTCAGCAACCTTGGCATCTAAACTTTGATCATCGGAAACTGGTGCAAAAATACCACTGACAGTCGGCATACCTTTCTGACTTAGACTTACAAGGGTCTTAAGATCGGAGCTAAAACCGGTGGCCGGACGGGCACGGCCAAAGGCCTCACCGATGGCATCGTAACGACCACCACGAGCAATCTCCTGACCATGCCCTGGGACAAAAGCTGCAAATACCACGCCGGTCTGATAACGATAGCCACGTAGTTCAGCCAAATCAAAATAGAGAGGCAGGTCGCCGATATGCCGCTCAGCCAACTCAGCAATCTGAATCAGATTTTCAAGCGCAGCTTTAACGCCCTCACTTGCTGAGGCAAATGCTTCACGCGCTTGCGCCAGCACGAGGCGGTCACCGTTCAGATTCACCAGACTGCGAAGCTGTTCACGCTCGGGACTCTTGACTCCCCAGTCTTTAAGATAAGCGTGGATTTCAGGCTTGGCCTTACGCTGCAAGGCCTCAAACAAGGTCACTTCCTGGTCGGCAGACAACCCTGCGTCTTTAACCAATTCACGATAAATACCCACATGACCCAGGTCAATATGAAGATTTTCAACACCAGCCGTCCTCAGGGTTTCCACCATCAAACGCAGAATTTCCACATCACTCTCGATGCCGGCATGACCATAGAGTTCGGCCCCCACTTGAAGCGGTGAACGAGATTTTTCAAAACCGGATGATTTGGTATGTAAAACGGGACCGATATAACATAGACGGGTGGGGACATCACGCTTGAGAACGTGGGCATCGATACGCGCGACTTGTGGAGTCATGTCGGCCCGAATACCCATCAAACGGCCAGTCAACTGATCAATCAGCTTAAAAGTCTGTAGATCAAGGTCATTGCCGGTACCAACCTGCAATGACTCCAGGTATTCCATTAGCGGCGGCATAACCAATTCATAACCCCAAGCATTGAAGCTATCAACCAATAAGCGGCGTAGTTGCTCAAGCTGTTGTGCCTGCTCGGGCAACAATTCTACTATGCCTTCTGGCAATAACCAGCGATCGTTTTTCTGTGTCACACGTCCAACCATTCTTGTTATCTAAAATTTCATCTAGGTGCCTTTAGCGCACCAGGCTTAATACGATGAGGCCGGCAATCATGCTCACCAGGCCGGCAATACGCAGGGATTTATCATCCATTTGCGCCATCTGCTGCCAGGTCTTGCGCATACCATTGGGATTAATAAAGGGCAAAATCCCTTCAATCACCAGAACCAGGGCTAGTGCCGCCCACAAGTCTTGCCACATCATCGTTACCAAAAAAAGCGGGCATCACACTACGTGTCATGCCCGGTATCGTATTTTACCTGTTTATGAAACAAATTGCCTGTCAGGCTAAACCCTTACTTTTCAGCGCCGTCTTGGTCACCAAAGTATCGGAAAAACTCAGTATCCGGTTTAATCACCATTACGTCCTGCTTGTTCTGAAAAGATTCTTTATAAGCCAGCAGACTTCGGTAAAAGGAATAAAACTCAGAGTCTTGATTATAAGCCTTGGCATAGATATCCGCCGCCATCGCATCACCCTGACCACGCAATTGTTCTG
>CAMYNQ010000286.1 GCA_947259785.1 uncultured Chromatiaceae bacterium
GGTCTGTTGATGGCCAGCAGTGATTGCCCGCAATCAGCATTTTTTCGTCCGCTGGCTCGTTTTCATCTTCCGCTCGCCACTGAGGCCGAGACCATTTATCGTGTCATTACCAGTTATGCCATGGCACAGTTTGTTCGCCGCCAGGAGGGCGAGGATGGGGAAATAAGTCTGGATGGATTGTTTGAAATCTATGCTGATCTGGAGATTGTTAATACAGCGCTTTCTAAACGCCTGAAAACCGCAGGCAAGGATGGTGCAGTTGCCAAGAGTTTGATGGAATGGGACGTGTTTTCTGGTATGTTCCCAATGCGGGTGGAGGAGGTGATGAATAAAATGCGGCCACTGTTCTCCGCCTATCTGGAAAAATAATTAACGCCAAGAGCATCAATCTTGAATACTTCTTATAAAGAGGCTGCAACGCAGCTGAATAGCATTATTGATTTTGTCCGCTGGGGCGCGAGCCGATTCAATCAAGCCAAACTCTATTTCGGCCACGGCACCAATAACGCTGTCGACGAGGCCCTGTTTCTGTGCTTGCACGCCTTGCACCTGACGCCACCACTGGCACCTGAGCTGCATCATGCTCATTTGACCGATAGCGAGAAAGAGACGCTGTTAAACCTGTTTCAACGTCGCATCGACGAACGTCTGCCGGTGCCTTATCTAACCCATGAGGCCTGGTTTGGTGGGCTGGGTTTTTATGTTGATGAGCGGGTGCTGGTGCCGCGTTCACCTATTGCTGAACTCATTGAACAACGTTTTGCCCCCTGGGTGGATGAAGAGCGCACCGAGCATATCCTGGATTTATGTACTGGCAGCGGTTGCATTGCTATTGCCTCTGCCATGGCCTTTCCCTGGGCCGAGATCGATGCCGTGGATATTTCAGCCGAGGCACTGCAGGTGACCCAGATCAATATTGAGCGGCATCAGATGCAGCAGCAGGTGCAGGCGATTCAGTCGGATCTGTTTAGTGCCCTGCCGGGCAAACGTTATGACCTGATAGTCTCCAACCCGCCTTATGTTGATGCTGAGGACATGGCGGCGCTGCCGGAGGAGTTCAGTAAAGAGCCTGAATTGGGACTGGCAGCAGGTGAGGATGGTCTTGATTTGGTGTTGCATATTCTAGCCCAAGCGTCGGATTATCTGACGCCGCACGGGGTGCTGGTGGTTGAGGTCGGCAACAGCGACGAGGCAGTGGTAGAGCGTTTTCCCGAGGTGCCGTTTGAGTGGTTGGAGTTTGAACGTGGTGGCCACGGTGTGTTCCTGCTTCCGGCCGAGACCCTGCTCGAATATCGTGAACTATTCCAACAGGCCTGCAAGGCTTAATAAAAAAGCCAAATTCCCCTATAATCCACAAGTACAACTGAAGTGTTTATGAGGAGTAGAATGTGGATCAATCCCTGGTTTTCGACCTTGACCTGATTAATCGTTACGACAAATCCGGGCCGCGCTACACCTCATATCCAACTGCGGTGCAGTTTCATGAAGGTTTTGCTGAGGCGGAATACCGTAACATCGCCCAACTGACCAACGCCGACAAGCCGCCGCTATCGCTCTATTTCCACATTCCATTCTGCGACACAGTCTGTTTTTACTGTGGTTGTAACAAGATTGCCACCAAAAACCGCAGCAAGGCCCAACCCTATCTTGACCGGGTCTACAAAGAAATGGCGATGCAGGCGAAGCTGTTTGATTCTGAACGCATGGTCGATCAGCTGCACTGGGGCGGTGGCACACCAACCTTTATTAGTCACGAACAAATGCGTCAGCTGATGGCTGAGACGCGCAAGCATTTCAAACTGCATGACGATGACACGGGTGAATACTCCATCGAGATCGATCCACGCGAAGTGACGGCTGAGACCATTACTATCCTGCGTGAGTTGGGTTTTAATCGTATGAGCCTGGGGGTGCAGGACTTTGATGAGAAAGTGCAGAAGGCGGTCAATCGAATCCAGACTGAAGCCGAAACTATGGCAGCATTGGATAATGCCCGTAGAGAAGGTTTCAAATCCATTAGCATCGACCTAATTTATGGTCTGCCACTCCAAACTGTGAAGGGCTTTAGTAATACCCTGGATCGGGTGTTGGCGGCTGACCCAGATCGCCTGTCTGTCTTCAACTACGCCCATCTGCCGACCATGTTTCCACCACAACGTCGTATCAATGAAGATGATCTACCCAGCGCCAGCGAGAAGCTTGATATATTGCAGATGACCAATGAGCGTCTGCAGCAGGCCGGTTATGTCTATATAGGCATGGATCATTTTGCCAAACCCGACGATGAGCTTGCTATTGCGCAGCGCGAAGGCCATCTCTATCGAAACTTCCAGGGTTACTCCACCCATGCTGATTGTGATCTGATTGGCCTGGGTGTCACTTCCATCGGCAAGGTCGGCAACAGCTATAGCCAGAACA
>CAMYNQ010000287.1 GCA_947259785.1 uncultured Chromatiaceae bacterium
AAACCGAGCATACGCAAATAGGCGGCGAGGCGGCCGAGGTGGGTATCGAGTATGAAACGGGTTTCTCGTAATGGCTTGGGACGTAAATGACTGACGGTTGTGATATCCAAAGATTCAAACACGGGATAAACACTAATGCGGTCGCCGTCTTGTATTAAATAGTTGAAGTTGACTGATTCGCCATTGACTAAGATCAGATCAATCTCGGTGTGCGGCACGCCGAGGCTTTCTATCATGTCCTTGATTGAGCCTGCTTGTTTAAAACAATGTTTAAGCGTGATCTTGCGTTGTTCCGCTGGCAGGAAGTCGTTTAATTTTTCATAAAAACGGATTTGTATGCAGCCAGGCATGATTTTCACCTATTAGTCATAACGGAACTTTAGACCGACAGCGATAACGTTGGAACCGCCTTTGACATCATTAAATAAACCATAAACGCCGGAGCGATGATGGACACGGGCGACAATGGCCCAGTCTTTTGCTTGGGGAGGGGCGGCTGTCATTTCAAGCATGATGTGGTTTAGCAATCGAGTTGCGCCGACGTTGGTATGGCTTGCGGCTTCCAGTGGAGGGACTTTACTGGCATAGGATAAGCCGTCGCCGATTGCAAAACTGGTTTTTAAGATGTGCTGCCATGGGGTTTTTTGCCAGCGATAGATAGCGAGTAGATTGAGTTCCAAATGGTCTTGGCCGCGATAATGTTTGCCGAGTTGGGCTTCAAGCTCCCATTGGTGCTTTGGAGTTTTGAATTGGAAGGCTTTGCTCCAGGCGATAACGGCCAGGTAGGAGTCCATTTGATCAACGGGCTTGCTAAGCAATACATCGCCCAACCTGTTATCGGTATATTTCCCATTATAGAGGGTTAAATAGAGGTCGTTAGCCAGACAGGTGCCAGGCAATAGAAGTAGTAACACGAGTTTTGAGAGCAAGCCTTTCACTAAGTTCATAATAGCGCTACGGCGATAGCAAGGCTATGAGCGGCTAAATAGGGTTTCACTTTGGCCTCCAAGGAAAAGTTAATTTGAACGGTTGCTCCAGGTAGATATACGGGTTGGGAATAAGCAAATAACTTTGCGGTTCGGTTTGGATCTCTCTTGATTTAAATAGGGTATTGTCGTTGCGTAATCGTTAGTGATTCAAGCTAGGTTAGGGTTTGTTACCTGCGAATAGAAGAGATTATGAATCTGACCTATAGTTGTTTATGGGGGGGTATGGCGCCGCCCAGGAGTTGCTTAGAGAATCTTTCTCCGGCACCGTCAGGGCCACCGGTTGCCAGCTATGCCGCCATGCTGGCCATGAGTGAGCTTGAATATACCGGCATCATGGAAAGGCTGGACAGACTCAAGTAACGGTTCAGTGTTCGCAGCCAAACCTGACAAGGCACCACTGTTAGGCATAACCATTGAATGGGTTGCGGTGTTGGTAAGCGTTAAGTTTCTTTGAGGGTAACGATGACAGCGTATTGGCAGCACTTTGAACATCAGGCTGATATCGGTGTCCGCGGTATTGCCGTTTCCATGGCAGGGGCCTTTGAGCAGGCAGCCTTGGCTATGACGGCGGTGACTACTGATCTTGATTTAGTCGTTTGTCGTGAAGAGGTGGAGTTCGATTGCCATGCGCCTGATACTGAATTGTTATTGACTGACTGGCTCAACGCCGTGATCTACCAAATGGCATTACGCAAGATGTTGTTTGGTTGTTTTGAGGTGCTGCTGGATGGCACGCATCTCCATGCCAGGGCCTGGGGCGAGCCGGTGGATGTCAGCAGACACCATCCTGCTGTTGAGATCAAAGGCGCTACCTACACCGAACTGGCCGTCTTGCAGCAGGCAGATGGTTCTTGGTTGGCCCAGTGTGTTGTCGATGTTTGATTGATTAGTAAAAGGATCTTTACGTGGATATCAAACAGTTCAATAAACAATCTGCCTATGAATGGCAGATCCCTGTATCGGGCAACATGAGGGTGCCAGTGATCATCTATGCCAGTGAAGATCTGATTCTAGGCATGGATGACAAGGTAGTTGTTCAAGCGCTTAACGTTGCCAGCTTGCCCGGCATTCTCAAGGCCTCGTATGCCATGCCTGATGCGCACTGGGGCTATGGTTTTCCTATCGGGGGCGTGGCCGCATTTGACCCGGATGAAGGCGGGGTGGTCTCTGCCGGTGGTGTCGGTTTTGATATCTCCTGCGGCGTGCGAACCTTGCTCACCGGCTTGCAGCGTCATCACATCGAAGCGGTAAAAAACAAATTGGCAGACCATCTCTCCAACACCATCCCTGCCGGTCTGGGCAGTACCGGTGGCATCCATCTGAAGCAGCGTGAAATAGATGAGATGCTGCGCGGTGGTGCCCAGTGGGCATTGCAGCGCGGCTTTGGTCGGCCTGAGGATATGGTGCGGAT
>CAMYNQ010000288.1 GCA_947259785.1 uncultured Chromatiaceae bacterium
TTAATAAAAGACACACTATGATCAGCATGCCAAACAGTTGCTGTCGTCTCATCTCCCTATCCTCTTTTGCATTCATAAATTTCAGCCCTGCATCAAGGTCACGGTCTTGCGAAATCGCAACAACGCCGCCAGAAAAAACACTGCACCGATGGCAGCGATGGCGGCAAACTGCGGCCACACCACCGCCAAGCCCGCATCGCGAAACAGAATGGCCTGTGCCTGGCTGACAAAATGAGTCGATGGCACCAGCTGCATGATGGTTTGCAACTCAACCGGCATACTCTGCAACGGGGTGTTGCCGCCGGACAATAACAACATGATCACATACACGATCATGGTGAGCAGCCCGAACTGGGGCATGGAGCGCGCCAGCGTCGCCAAGTAAATCCCCAGTGAGGTCACTGCAAACAGATAGATCAGCGTGCCGACGAGATAGAGCGGAATCGAGCCGCGGATAGGCACCGCTAGCGCCCCCTGCACAACGATAAACAACGACAGGCTGGTGGCGATGATGACCACCAGACCATTGGCCCAGACCTTGGCGAGCATGATCTCCACCGGCCGTAGCGGCATCACCAATAGGTGTTCGATCGTACCGTGCTCTCGCTCGCGGATCAGGGCTGCCCCGGTAAGCAGCATGGCCATCAGGGTGATGTTGTTAGTGAGCGACATGGCGCCCTGAAACCAGGTTGGCTCCATATTGGGATTAAAGCGGGCGCGGGTGACAATTTTCACTGCGGCTGTGGCACTTTCCCCTTGCAGAAACGCGTTCAACTCCTGAGCAATAATCTGCTGGATATAGCTGGCGCCAGTACCGGCCAGCCCCATGGCGGTGGCGTCGACATTGAGCTGGATCACCGTCGGTCGTCCGGCCAGAATGTCTGCCTGAAACCGTGGCGGAATATCGATAACAAAGGAATAACGAGTCGCATCCATGGCGGCGTCTATTTCGTCTATCTGCAATGCCGCCGGCGTCTGAAAACGGGGTTGCAATAAAGCGTCACCAATGCGCCGAGAGAGTTGCGAGCGGTCTTCATCGACAATACCCACCGGCGCATTGACCACCCCGACACTGGCATTCTGGGCCTCCTCGAACACGGCAAAGCTGAACATATAAACAATCAGCAACAACATCACCACGTCAGCGCGCAGGCTGAACAACTCTTTGATTCCCAGTTGCAAGACGTTGCTTAGGCTTCGTTTCATGGTCAGCGCTCCTGCATCTTCAACAGGCTTAGCGACAATAACAAGTAGGCCAAAATCAATAGTGCCAACATGCCAAGGTTGGGCATCAGCGCCTCGAAACCCAGGCCCTTGGTAAAGGTGCCCAAGCTGATCTGCTGGAAATAACCGCTGGGAAAAATCTGGCTGAAGGCCTGAGCACCGGGTGTTAGGGAAGCGACCGGGGCGAAAAAGCCCGAAAAATTGACCGCAGGCATGGTGGTGATGATGGCGGTGCCGAATATGGCGGCGATTTGGGTCTTCATAAACGAGGACATCAGCAGACCCAGACCGGTAGTAGCAATGACATAGAGTAGCCCGCCCGCTAGCAAAGTGAGTGCGCTGCCTTTGATAGGCACCTGAAACAGGAACACCGCCAACAGCACCAGACAGGCGAAATTGAGCAGAGCGATCAACACATAAGGGGCCTGCTTGCCCAGCAGAAATTCCAAGCCGTTCACCGGGGTGGCATAAAGGTTGGTGATGGAACCCATCTCCTTTTCCCGCACCACTCCGGCGGCGGTCATCATGGCGGGGATCCACACTAGCAGCATCATGATGGTGCCGGGCACAATGGCATAGACGCTTTTGAAGTCCTGGTTATAACGAAAGCGAGTTTCGATGCTGACAGGCGCAGGTGGCTGGTTTTGGCCAGGCGCTGCACGCAGCCGCTGTTGCAGGTAAAACTGATGCACACCGAGAATATATCCGCGTGCAGTTTCGGCAGTAAACGGAAAGGTACCATCAAGCCAGACACCCACCTCCGGCTGACGGCCACGTTTCAGATCCTTAGCAAATCCCGTTGGCACTTCGATGATGAAGCTTACCTGGCCTTTACGCAAAACGTTTTCTACGTCGTTGTAATGATGTAACGGTGGGCCTTGTGAGAAGTAACGGGAACCGGCAAAATTTTCCAGATAGCTGCGGCTTTCCGGGCTTTGATCGTAGTCGAGTACCGCATAGGAAATATCTTCCTGATCAAAGGTGATGCCGTAACCAAAGGCAATCATCAATATGACGGGGCCAAGTAAGGCAAAGGCGATACGAATCGGATCACGAATAATTTCCAGGCTCTCGCGGCGCGCATAGGCCCAGGCGTGAGCTGGGTTGATGAATAGATGTTTCGATCTGTTGCGCGATTCAGCCGGATCTACTGCCTGATCATTGTGCTC
>CAMYNQ010000289.1 GCA_947259785.1 uncultured Chromatiaceae bacterium
TGTTTCGACTGATTGGGCGGGATGCTCTAGCCTTGAAACACAAACAGGCAAACAGTTATTGGCAACCACAGGACAAGTCCTGGCCCCCTGAAGACTTCAAAAATCAATTCTGAATATGTGGATTCTCGGTATATCTGCTTTTTATCACGACAGTGCCGCGGCTCTGATCAAGGACGGTGTGATTGTTGCCGCCGCCCAGGAGGAGCGTTTTAACCGGCAAAAGCATTGTGCTGATTTCCCGCGTCAGGCGATTGAATATTGCCTGCGCGAGGCGGGCATAGCGCTGGCGCAGCTCGACAATATTGTCTTTTACGACAAGCCTTTTCTTAAATTTGAACGCTTGCTGGAAACCTATCATGCCTTTGCGCCATCTGGTTTTCGCTCGTTTGTTCGTGCCATGCCGGTGTGGTTGAAAGAAAAGTTGTTTCAGAAGCGTTTGCTGACACAAGAGTTGCAGGCATTGGCTCCAGGGTTTGATCCCAGCCAGCGCTTGTTGTTTTCCGAGCACCATCTCTCCCACGCCGCCTCGGCCTTTTACCCTTCACCTTTTGATAAGGCGCTGATCCTGACCATGGATGGCGTCGGTGAATGGGCAACTACCTCGGTGATGCTGGGGGAGGGCAATACCATTCGTTCACTGAAAGAGATCCACTTTCCTCATTCGCTTGGCCTGCTCTATTCGGCCTTTACCTATTTCACCGGTTTCGAGGTCAATGCCGGCGAGTACAAACTGATGGGTTTGGCGCCGTACGGTGAGCCAAAATATGTTGGTCTGATCAAAGAGCATCTAATCGATATCGCTGATGATGGCTCTTATCGCCTCGACATGTCTTATTTCAATTACTGCACCGGTCTGACCATGACCAACAAACGCTTTGATAAATTGTTTGCTCGTGGCCCACGTCAGCCCGAGTCCGAGATCACGCAGATGGACATGGATCTGGCTCGATCGATTCAGGTGGTGACGGAAGAGGTGGTGATGAAAATGGTAGCCTCGCTGCGACAGGAGTACGGCATCGAGAATATCTGCCTCGCAGGTGGCGTGGCGCTGAACAGTGTTGCCAATGGCAAGCTGGCCCGCTCAGGTCTGTTTGACGGGCTGTGGATTCAACCTGCCGCCGGTGATGCCGGTGGTGCGCTGGGGGCGGCCTTGGTGGCTTATCACCTACATCATCAGCAACCCCGTTTGTCAGTTGTAGAACCTGATGCCATGCAAGGCGCCTATCTCGGCCCGGCGTTTACGGATGCTGAAATTCAGACCGTGCTTGATAATGCCGCGGTGGTTTATCAAACGTTGACGGACGATGAATTGATCGCGGCGGCAGCCCAGGCACTGGCTGAGGAAAAGGTGATCGGTTGGTTTCAGGGGCGGATGGAATTTGGTCCGCGGGCGCTGGGCAATCGCAGCATTTTGGGTGATCCACGTTCGGCGAAAACCCAGTCGGTGATGAATCTGAAAATAAAATTCCGCGAATCGTTTCGGCCGTTTGCACCATCGGTGTTGGCAGAAGATGCACAAGCCTATTTTGATTTGCAGCAGCCAAGTCCATATATGTTGCTGGTGGCGCCGGTTCAGGCAGGGCGTTGTGTCGAATTCAGCGATGAGGTGCGGGCAGTCACTGGCATTGAGCGGGTCAATCTGGCCAAATCTGATATCCCGGCGGTGACTCATGTTGACCATTCGGCTCGCATTCAAACCGTCAGCGCCACGAGTAATCCGCGTTACTACAATCTGATCAACCGTTTTAAGGCATTGAGCGGTTATGGGCTGGTGGTGAACACATCATTTAATGTGCGTGACGAACCTATTGTCTGCACACCACAAGATGCGCTGCGTTGTTTTCAAAACACCGCCATGGATGAGCTTTATCTGGGTAATTACCGGCTGCAAAAAAACGCAGTAGAGTGGAGCGGGTAGCGGGAGTCGAACCCGCCTCACTAGCTTGGGAAGCTAGGGTAATACCGATATACGATACCCGCTCAGCTGGTCTTGATTCTAACTGATTGTGCTGGCAGCCGGTCAATGGCCCGGCTGCCAGAAGAAAAGTTTTTATTGAAAGACGAATGTGTCGCTAAAGGCGCGACGCCAGTTGATGCCGTCACTGCTCTTCCAGACATCTTTGAGTTTTTTGCCGTTGGCATCGACACCGCCGATCAGGTAAAGCGCGCCGTCATGTTTGACGATACGATGCGAGTGACGGGCGGAGAATCTTGTACTGAGATTGGCCGGTTCTTCTGTCCAAGTAATGCCATCAGTAGAGGTCCAGATGTCGTTTGCCGGAACTCGTGCTACGCCGTTATGCTCTTCACCGCCGATGAGGAACAGTTTTTCGCCTGTGCCATCATCAAACGCCACCACCTGGTGTTTGTTGCGG
>CAMYNQ010000290.1 GCA_947259785.1 uncultured Chromatiaceae bacterium
TAGGCCTGTTCATCATTCCAGTCATCAATACCGGATTTTGTTCCCAGTATCACGAAATCATCCTGTTGTGATTTCATATAGGCTTGATTCCATTCAGCCTGTGTCTTGGGCAAACGCTTTTTCAATGTTAGGTTGTAGCGCTGGGCTATTAATTTGAAGCGTTTATAGCTTTTCTCTTCGGTGAGTGTATTGGCGCCGATATAGCTGCCACTCTTTGCCCCGGGGTCGATTTGTTTTATTTTCTCGAAGGCCTCGTTGATGGGGGAAACTTCGACCATGCCGGTGACATTGCTAAAGGGGTAGCCATATTCATTGACGGTCCAGTTGACCCCACAAAATACAAAGGGGATATGGCTATCTTTGAAATAGGGTACAACGACGTATTTTGAGGCATTATCATCAGCGGCAATGACGATGTCGGGTTGCCACTTCTCGATGAATTGTTTTACTTGCATGCCCTTATTGAGTTTGTATCCTTCATCTTTATTGCGCTTGGTATCCATATTGAGCTGCTTAAGTTCACACTTGTCTTCTAAAACACTACGGACACCTTCCTCGATACCATCTGCCCAAGCATAACCTTGATGATATGAAGAGACGAAAAGACAGCGCGCAGCCTCACTGTTGGTGCTGATCATTAATGCTAATAGCACCCAATAGGGTCGAATGAGTATTATTGACTGATCCTCCTGGTTCGTCGCATAGACAGTAATCTGATTGCTGAGAAGCAATTAAAGTTACCCGTAGTGATAAGTTACGTGAATTCAACTTCTAAGTGCAACTCTGACTGTTTATATTTCAGCATTGCTAGGTTCACGATGATCAGCGGGCTATTAATAATTTGTTAATTTCTTTTGCCACGTTTTAGTTTTAGCCACCAGGGTGCTAAGAAAAACAACACTGCAGCGCTAACGACGATGGCCGGCCCGGCGGGCAGATCCCATTCCAGCGAAGCGAACAGGCCGCTACTGACAGCAATGCAGCCAATGAGGGCAGCGAATATTGCCATTTGCTCCGGATTGCGGGCAAACGTTCTAGCTGTGGCGGCGGGAATAATCAGCAGCGAGGTAATCAGCAGGATGCCGACCACCTTCATGGCGACGGCGATGACAATGGCGATCAACAGCATCAGCGTCAGCTTGACCCAGGTCACTGGCACACCTTCAACGCGGGCTAGTTCTTCGTGGACGGTGATGGCTAGCAAGGGACGCCAGATCAGTACCAGCACCGTCAGGGCCACGGCGGCGCAGCCGAAGATCCAGTATAGGTCGCTGTTGCCAACCGCAAGGATGTCGCCGAACAGATAGCTCATCAGGTCGATGCGCAGGGTTTCCATAAAGGCTAGAGTGATCAGGCCCATGGACAGGGTGCTGTGGGAGAGGATGCCGAGCAGGGTGTCGTTGGCGAGGTGCTGTTTTTGTTGCATGGCAACCAATAGCATTGCTAATAGGACGCAGACCACCACCACGCCGAGGTTGGTGTTGACGTTGAGCATAAACCCAAGTGCTACGCCGAGCAGGGCGGCATGGGCCAGGGTGTCGCCGAAGTAGGCCATCTTGCGCCAAACCACAAAGGCGCCCAGAGGCCCTGCCACCAGGGCGACACCGATGCCGGCCAGCAGGGCGCGCAATAGAAAATCATCCATGTTTGCAGCCCTTGTGCTCGTCTTCAACGATGTCGCCGTGGGCGTCATGACTGTGGTCGTGTTGATGGCTATAGGGCGTTATCACCGGTTGCGGGGTCTCTGCTGAGCCAAATAAGGCGACATAACTCGGATCTATACGGACAGAGTCAGGATGACCGGAGCAGCAAACGTGACGATTCAAACACAGTACTTGGTCGGTGGCACTCATGACCATGTGCAAGTCATGAGAGATCATCAGAATGCCGCAGCCGTGGCGCTTACGGATGGTGCCGATTAGACGATAGAGTTCCTCCTGGCCGGTGACATCAACGCCCTGGACTGGTTCATCGAGGATGAGTAGGTCAGGATCGCGCAGCATGGCACGGGCCAGTAGTATGCGCTGGGTCTCACCGCCAGAGAGGGTTTGCATGGCCGAGTCGAGTAGCCGTTCGGCGCCGACTTCGGCTAGCGCCTCGATTAGCTTGGATTCGCTGCAACGTTGCGCCAAGGTCAGAAAACGCCGCACGGTTAACGGCAGCACTGGGTCGATGCTCAGACGCTGGGGCATGTAGCCGATGCGCAGCTTGGGCGCTAGCCGGACTTCGCCAGAGTCATGTTTGATCAGACCGAGGATCACACGCACCAAGGTTGATTTGCCAGCACCGTTGGGGCCGATCAGAGTGACGATCTCGCCTTTATGCAGGCGGATGTCGACCTTATCAAGAATCTGCTTGCCAGC
>CAMYNQ010000291.1 GCA_947259785.1 uncultured Chromatiaceae bacterium
TGGTGTGAATGCCACCAGCCGGGAGGCGTTATAAACGCGCACCCTGGCTTCCACATTGCTTTGATCGGATCAATTATGTGGCCGTTCTCATCAACTTTTTCGCCAATGAGGGTATAGGTGTTTTCACCTGCCGCGACACAAAAATCAATGGCCACTGAATTATGGCGATGAGGTAGTTGAGTCGCCCCTGCCGGAAGAATGTTATACAACGACCACAGTGTATGAGTGATGGTTTTAGTCAACGGACATGCCGGGTTGCCGAACAACACGCCAATGCGGTTGCGCGTCAATGCATCAGGCGCCTGATATTCGGCCATCAGTTTTTCTTGAATCTGCTCATGAGTAAACAAAACTGGTGAAAACTGTTGTGCGGCAGGTATAGCACCTAAATATTTCAAAACCGGTGAATCCGTCACCCAATAAATGGCACTGTCTTGCGTCGCATAATGAACGGCCTTAGCGGTCGTTGGCAGCACAAACAAATCACCGGTTTTCCACGCTGTCGTGCCCCACTCGGTTTCCGTCGTGCCCGCCCCGCGAATCACATAAAACATCTCGGAAGTCGCTTGAGTCGCGGTGTCTAATGACTCATTGGCACAGATACGTAAAAAATTGGCTATCAGATTTGGGGTGGTTGCTGGATAAGCGGTTAGCAGATCGTCCGAGAGATCCATAGGTATGATCCGGGTCTCACCAGTTTGATGCAAACTGGCATCGAATGCCTTGACACCAATCTTAGGCATGGACGGATTACTGGCCGACATGTATTCATTGAATTGGGCATTGGCGCTCCAAGTTTCATTATTAAACTGTACAGGAGCAGATTGAACATTGCTTTTCATGGAAACCTCCAGTGAATTACCAGACAAAAATCAAGGGAAATATCTTAATTAAGGCCGGCATTCTACCAAAATAGCCCCAACTTTTCTTATCAATAAAAGAATGGGGGCAGCAGAGTTCACACAACAAGCTTTATTCAAAGTAGGGGCTATTAACAGCCCCTCAGCCTATGCGCTCCAATTTTGAGCGCGCATTTAAAAAACTGCACCAAAAACGTTCCAGCAATGTACACCAATCACACACACTTCATATTTTCCATAATAATTTCATATAGTTAAAGACATGGCACAGCCCTTGCTCTAGCCCCTTCATCCTGTTTCAAAGAAGAGAAGGCGTTCCAATGTTGGAAAACAAACTTAATATTTTCAATTTAAAAGCCGCGAACATTCGCATCCTGCATTACACGTGGTTCGCATTCTTCATGACCTTTGTCGTCTGGCTGGGCCTGGGGCCAATGATGCCTTTTATTAAAGAGGCACTGGGCCTAACAGATCAACAAGCAAAAGTATTGCTGATTCTTAATGTCGCCATGACCATCCCGGCCCGTATCGTAGTCGGCATGCTGGTGGACAAGCTTGGTCCACGCATCATGTATACCGGCATTTTGATATTGGGTGGCTTGATCAGCATCGCCTTTGCCTGGGCTGAGAGTTATGAGCAGCTGGCGCTATTACGTTTTCTATCAGGTTTTATCGGTGCTGGTTTTGTAGTGGGCATTCGCATGATTGGTGAATGGTTTCCGGCCAAACAGACAGGACTGGCACAGGGCATCTATGGTGGCTGGGGCAACTTTGGTTCAGCTGGCGCAGCCATGACCCTACCCTTCATCGCTGCCAACATGGGTGATGCCGGTGAAGGCTGGCGCATTGCCCTGACCATCGCTAGTGTGGCTGCAATTACCTATGGCATGATCTATTACTTCATCGTTCGCGATACCCCCAAAGGTTCGACCTATTTCAAGCCGAAGAAGATGGGCGCCATGGAAGTGACCAGTGCTAGCGATCTTGCCATCTATATTTTGATGAACATCCCGCTGTTTCTGGCGCTGGCACTACTAACTTGGAAGCTTTCTCCGGCACAAATGGGCTTGATTGATAGCGCTACCAGCTTTGTGATTTACGCTGTGCTGGCTGGCATCTATCTATTGCAAGTATGGAAGATCTGGCAGGTCAACAGTCACATCTTGAAAAAACCTGTACCAGAACTACACCGCTACAAATTCAAGCAGGTGGCGATTCTGGACTGGGCCTACTTTGTTACCTTTGGTACAGAACTGGCAGTGGTGTCGATGCTGGCGATGTTTTATGTCTCCTGGTTTGACATACCCAAGGTGACCGCAGCACTGCTGGCGGGTATCTACCCTTTCATCAATCTGGTGGCACGCCCTGGCGGTGGCTGGATTAGTGACATCATTGGTCGTAAACGTACCCTGGTAATTGTATTTGCCGGCATCACCGTCAGCTTCCTGTTTCTGGGCATGGTGAGTCAGGAATGGCCAGTTTGGGTGGTGGTAGGTGT
>CAMYNQ010000292.1 GCA_947259785.1 uncultured Chromatiaceae bacterium
TTTCTTCGGGACGTGTTTGGTTCTCTTCTGAATTAGCCTTAGACATCTCTGAACGCGCTTGAGCGGCCATCATGGCGGCCTGGGCGGCAACAGCTCGGTCCTGCGATGAGGGTTGTGCCGGGGGCCAGGGCAGCGGAGCGAATCTGTTCGGCTTTGCGCAGAGTGGCCTGAGGATCGCCACTCACGGCGCCGGTGCTGATACTGACTTCCCCGCCAACCGCATAGAGCTTGCCATCGGGCCCGCGTTGATAATCAAAGCTGGCACCACCCTTGGCCAGTTGCCCGGCCGCGGCCTTGTGGGCGGCCTCGTGGGCCCGGACTTCCCGGTCCCGCTTTGCCAGCTCGGTAACCGCTTTTTTCTCTTCAGCGCTGAGTTCTTTGCCGGGGCCGGCGCTTCGGTCCGAAGATGAAGATTCGTTTTCGGCCTTCTTTGGGTCTTTGCTCTCGTTAACTTGCCCTTTGCCAGCCGCATGTGAGCTGTGGCTGTGAACAAAGGATTGGGTGGTGGCGCTGATTTGCATGGTTGGGGGATTAGAGGTCTCTAGGCCTTGATGTCGATCAAGCTGCCAATCATTTCGGAACTGGTTTCGATGACCTTGGTCGAGGCCTGAACCTGGAGTTTGTCCAGCTTCATGTTCACAAGCGAGTCTTCCAGTGCTGGTTTCGCTTGGCTGGTGTCGTTGTTTTGATTGGCAATGTTGTGGGCGTTTTTGCGCAGCCCGTCCATGCCTTTTTGAATGCCTTGCAGACCAAGGTTTGTTGCTGAGATGGTACTGCTCATATTGATCTCCATCTGCTGATTTAGTTATGCCTATCTCTATTTATCGGCAGACGGGGCTGGAAGCTTGAAGTGCTTGGATAACTATTTGGTTTGATGGGCTTTTAAACTAAAAAAGGCCAGACACATGTCTGGCCTTTCGAATCGCTAGATGTTTCAAAATAGGATTAGAAAGTAGCGATCAGCTCCAGAGTAGTGGTGCTTTCTGGGGCAACTCCAGCAACACTTTCTAGTGTGTTGGCTGTGTCAGCTTCGCTGCCATCGGCAAATTCCAGGATGGCAACCAGGTTGCTGGCGACGTCGTAGGATACGTGGAAAGTGGTGCGCTCAGTATCGTCAACATCTGCTGCCCAAGAAACGCTTTCCACGCGTACGCCAGCGCCGAAGGCATCCATTTTGTAGTTGACCATAAATTCAACTGCACTATCGATGAGTTCAGATGGCGCTAGGTAGTCCAGGGCAACAGACAGGCCTTCGACTGGAGTGGCGTAAGAGACATTGAAATCAACCACTGCGCCAGCTGCGGTAGTGTCGTTGTCTTGAGAAACATAGCCCAGTTCCAGGTCCAGGCCTTCCATCGCGGTGAAGTTTACGACCAATGCTACAGAGTTTTCTTCAGCAACACCACCGATGTCGTTGAGGAAGCCCAGAGTAACGGTGGCTGGGCCAACTGCACCGGCAATAGCCAGGCCGGCAACGTTGTTGCCATCAAGAGTAGAAGTTTGGTTGTTCAAAATGTTGCCAACTACGCCGCCATTGGTGCCCCACATGCAAGGTGCATCGCCGCACTCCATGCCGATTGGGTTATTCATTACACCACCCATGACTGTCACGCCTTCAGCAGCGCCCCAGGCAAAATAGGCTTGTTCGATGGCGACTGTGTCTGTTGCGGCATCTACATCAACGTCGATGCGAGTGGTAACACCGTCGGCGGGAGAGGCAATGAAGTCTACTTCACCAAATGCGCCGAAAGAACTGTCAGTAGTTGGGGCACTGTCACTGGAGATGTTGTACATAACGTCAACAAAACCACTCACGTCTGCTGCGGCAGCAAAACCTGGAGTAATGGCGGCGGCAATCGCCAAAGGTAGTAGTTTCTTTTTCATATGATCCTCCCAAAAGGATTTATTGTTTAATGGGCTGTGAATTAGTAGGGTTATTAGGTAACCGAAGGCCATAAAAACCCATCTGTCGTAAAAAAGCAAGTCTTTTGTCGTATTTTTGCAATACTGTTGTGTATTAGTCAGCTATTCAGCCTTGGCTACCTGCTGCAATGGTGCTGTGTTATGATTTCGATCCCCTTACAAGTTAGACGTATAAATAAAATACTGGGGCTGTAAAATTAACTCTCGAATTATCCCTCGTTCTGAACATCCTATTACTAGGAATAACATCAGTGAAAATGCGCTGAAGGTCCTGTATCGCCTCAAAAAGGCGGGGTACCAGGCCTATCTGGTGGGCGG
>CAMYNQ010000293.1 GCA_947259785.1 uncultured Chromatiaceae bacterium
GGACTGAAAGTCCGGATACGCGTCGCCTGAACGACGCGTCTTAATCGGGTTCCATCTTGAAATCGTCGTTTTGGCTTAGGTTCAAAGTGATGCTCCAAATATTGCCCAAACATTTCCTCCGTCATCTGGCCTACCGTGGCACAGAAGTATCCTCTTGCCCAGAAATGCCGACCCCAATACTTTTTCTTCACGTGCGGAAATTCTTCAAACAGCTTACTCGATGTGCGCTCCTTGATCCGCCTCATGATCTCACTCGGTGCCATTGTAGGCGGGCAACTCACCAGCTATCGAACTCGCTCCGCTACCTCTGCGCTCAATACTTTGTGTCGGTATTTCGTAACCCATACAACGTGGTACTCAATTTGATACACCGTATGACTGCCACAGTTATAATCCATGCCGCACCTCCTTTCGTGCAGCATATTCTCGCAGCTAAAACCGGTGGTTTAAACCTTATGATGGACAATGAAACCGACCAGTGTGGCGTATTCGCCCAATGCTTGGCGCGGCGCCTCTTCTTTACCAGCGGACATCAACATATATATCACAATGCCCAGGGCGATGGCGGGAATGGTCAAGAGGCGGCGTTTGCTTTCTGATATAGAGCGGCCTTTCTATTTTTATGGGCTTATCCCGAAAGTGTAACGCTAAGCGCTTGGGCCCTGTGTTTCACATCGTAACAATTCTATTTCTTATTAAAAATCTATCTGGCGAGCCTAATCAGAAAATGCCTCGCGGAGGAAGGTTTTCATGGCACGCCAGGAATCCTCATCAGCCTGCTTGTGATATTTGAGCGGCAGTTCAAAGCGTTTACCAAACTCATCCGCCGCTGGATTGGTAAAACTATGCAGGGCACCGCCGTAGATATTGAATTGGTAGTCAGCGCCGGCCTTGTTCATCTCATCGATAAATCCCGTGATATGTTCGGCCGGCACAAATGGATCGGCGCCGCCGTGAGCCACCAGAATCTTGGCTTGAACGGCATCGGCTTGAGCCGGCCGTTTACTGGCCAGGCTGCCATGAAAACTCGCTACCGCATCAAGAGGCAGGCCCTCTCGCGCCATTTGTAAGACCACGGCACCGCCAAAGCAATAGCCAATCGCCGCGATATCATCGGCCTTAGCCAGTCGGTGCTTTTGAATAAGGTCCATGGCCGCCTTAAAGCGCTGTATGCCCAACTCCATGTTGTTGGCAATTTCGGAGGAGAATTTTTGTGCGTCGTCCGGATGTGCAGCCTGTTTGCCCTCACCGTACATATCAACAGCCAGGGCGATATAACCCAGTTGAGCCAGCCTGCGTGCGCGCTCACGGGCATAGTCGTTATGTCCCCACCATTCGTGCACCACCAGTACGGCGGGGCGCTTTTCCTTGCTGGCATTATCGTAGGCCAGATAACCCTTTAACTCAGTACCATTTGCCTCGTACGTCACTTCTTGTGTGTGTAAAGCAGCTTGTGCGTGCAATGAAAAGAACATGATAAAACTGATCAAACCGGATATACGCATCGCTTCCCCCTTAGTTTTTTTGTTTATGCAATTGATGATAGATCCTATGGAATTGTTGTACATAGCGCACACGCCTCGGGCCGTGTTCAGGGCTTTTTTATCCAATTGAGCTTGGCGCGTAGATGGATGACAGTTTAAGCTTGTATCACAATGATGCTATGGGTCTAACTGAGTTGCATTAACCATTAATTTTATGCGTGATTGCAACCCAGCACAGAAACTTTAATATTTGTCTGCTACATTTTTATAAAACAAACAAGCAGGGGGAGGAGTATGGACGGCGGGATAGGCCATACAATCGATCGCGAAACGCTGATTGAAAAATACCAGGTTGTTCGGCAGTTTACCGAACAGCTTTGCCAACCCTTGTTGGCAGATGATTTTCAGACTCAATCCATTGTCCAGACCAGTCCACCGAAATGGCATATCGCCCATGTCAGCTGGTTCTTTGAGGCCTTTGTACTGCCAGAGTTTGATAAGTCTTACCGGGTATTCCATCCGGGCTTCGACTTCATCTTTAACAGTTACTATTACACCCATGGTCAGATGTACCCACGTGCCGAACGCGGTTTATTATCACGCCCCGGCCTGGATGAAATCTATGAGTATCG
>CAMYNQ010000294.1 GCA_947259785.1 uncultured Chromatiaceae bacterium
AGAACTCCGTGGCTGAGGAGATTAACGCTAATATTGTCAATATCAGTAATCTTTCTCAAGAGACGGGTGATGCGTCACAGAGTACAAACTCAAGAGTTGGGCAATTGTCGAGTTTGGCTTCGGAACTTGAAGGAGCGGTGACTCGATTTAGGGTCTAGCTTGAATGAAAGATGTGTTAAACGGCGCTTAGGCGCCGTTTTTGTTTTATATGCTTTAGAATATGCGGCTGTTCTGTATATAAATAAATGTAAGGATGATTGGTAGATGAGATTCGATGTGTTTAACGGTGATGCCGATGGTCTGTGTGCCTTACAGCAGTTTCGTTTGGCCTTTCCGGCTGAGAGTCAATTAGTCACCGGCGTTAAGCGTGACATCGCTTTGCTGGAGAAGGTCAGTGCGACCGCAGGTGATGAGGTCAATGTATTTGATATCTCGTTGGATAAAAACCGTGAGCCGTTGGTGTCGCTTTTGTCTCAGGGTGTTGAGGTTAAATATTTTGATCATCACTTCGCCGGTGATATTCCTAAATCAGCCAATCTGCATGCAAATATAGATACGGCCCCTGATACTTGTACCTGCTTGATTGTTGATCAATTTCTTGAGGCTAAATATCGGGCCTGGGCGGTGGTGGGCGCTTTTGGCGATAACTTTGATGGACGTGCCCGGCAGGCAGCAGAAGGCCTGGGCCTGAGTGAAGAGCAGCTGGGCCTGTTGCGTGAGCTTGGCATCAATCTTAACTACAACGGTTATGGCGCTACGGTCGAGGATTTACACTTTGCCCCGGCTGAGCTTTCGCAACGCATGGCTGCTTATGAAGATCCTTTGCAGTTTATTGCTGCTGAGGCAGGTGTGTTCGAAACCTTGCGTAATGGCTCAATAGAGGACTTTGCTAAGGCTGAGGCCTGCGTACCTGCTATTGTTGATGAAAAGGTGGCTATCTATCTGTTTCCGGCTGAGCCGTGGGCGCGGCGTGTCTCAGGTGTGTTTGGTAATCAGTTGTCCACGACCAATCCTGATCGTGCCCATGCCCTGCTGACCGAGTTGCCGCAGGGGGGTTATGTGGTGAGCGTGCGTGCGCCACTGAATAATAAATCCGGTGCTGATGATCTGTGTCGCCAGTTTCCAACCGGTGGTGGGCGCAAGGCGGCGGCGGGTATCAATGACTTGCCAATTGCAATGTATGACGAGTTTGTTGCTGCCTTTAAAGCCATCTATGCTTAAGAGTAGTAAAAGTATTTAAGGAGCGGCTATGTCGACACCCTATACACATATTCTGTTAGCCACTGACCTGTTGCAGGAGACCAGTGCTGTCACTGAGAAGGCGAAGCAGTTAGCCGATTTGCATCAGGCTAAACTCAGTGTGATCCATGTAGTGGAGAGTGTGCCCATTTATTTTGGTAACGAACTGGTGTTACCGGAGACGCAGGAAATAGAACGCCAATTGTTGCAGCGGGCCAAAGATAAAATGGTCGAGCTGTGCCTATCGTTGGCGCTTGTAGAAGCCGATGGTCATGTTGAAATGGGGGTGACAAAACACGAGATCATTGAGTTTGCGAAGAAAAACAGCGTCGACTTGATTGTGTTGGGCAGTCATAGCCGCCATGGTCTGGAACATTTGTTGGGTTCTACCGCCAGAGCGGTGGTGAATGTCGCGCCGTGTGATGTGTTGGCGGTGCGTTTTAAATAGAAAATTCTAGCCAGTCTGGAGCGAAGGTAGCCCGGGTGAGTATTTCATCCAGGCTACAAATAAAAAAGCCGCTGACTATGTGCTCAGCGGCTTTTTTATTGGGATCTCATTTATCTTTCTAAATAATCAATCTTGTTTGGCACGCCATCCCACTCTTCGGCATCGTCCGGGGCATCTTTCTTCTCGGTAATCACCGGCCATTGAAGAGATAGTTCGGCGTTCAGGGCGGTGAAGTCCTGCTGATCGTCTGGCACATCATCTTCGGCAAAGATGGCATTGGCCGGGCACTCGGGTTCGCACAGGGTGCAGTCGATGCACTCTTCCGGGTCGATAACCAGGAAGTTTGGACCTTCGTGAAAGCAGTCTACCGGGCAGACGTCGACACAGTCGGTATATTTACACTTGATGCAATT
>CAMYNQ010000295.1 GCA_947259785.1 uncultured Chromatiaceae bacterium
ATCAGTAACGATTGAACAACCAGCTTTTTTCGGATCGCCTTCTGCACTACCCAGCTGCTCCGCATTGTTTATTATTACTGGACAACATCAACCCCTTGCGCCCAAATCATCTCAACCACCATCTCGCCACCAACCATCTCAATCTCTGCCTCAGACCGCACCGCCCCTAGTAAATCCTGCCACTTTTCTTCAGCCTGCTCACGCTGATACAGACCTAGCGCCCGCTCCCTAACCTGCACCAGCGAATTAACCTTAGAAACTTGACGTTCTTCCAACCTAAACAACGCCACACCCTGTAGCAAAACCACAGCTTCAGAGAGCTGCCCTTCCGCCAAATCATCCACAATCTCTTGAGCCTCACGTGACAACATCCCTTGATGCACCACACCCAAATCACCACCATCGTCAGCCGAAGCATCACCAGAATGCATGCGCGCCAATTTAGCAAAACTGGCACCCGAAATGATTTTTTGTCTTAACTGCTCCGCTTCATTCTTAGCCGCCTGCCAGGCCTGACTCGGCGCAGACGGCGTCACCTTTAGCAAAATCACTGAAAGCCGCAACTTTGGTGGAGTCGTAAATTTCTCAATATTATTCTGATAGAACCTCTGCAATTCAGAATCCTCTGGCACAGCAACAGCTTTAACCTCACGCTCCAACTGTTGTAGCAAATACTGCTCCTCCGCTCGCCGCAACAATTCAGCATCAATCTTCTGGCGATGATCTTGTGGCAACGCCTCAACATCATATCTTATTAGCATTTTCTTATACAACTGCTGCTTCGCCGATTCATCCACAGCAACTTCACGCGCCCGGGCCGCCTCAATCAATAACAACCTATCAATAAGACTGGCAACCACCTCACGCCGCAACGCCTGTTCACGCCCCTCATCCATCCGCCCATGATACAAACGCTGCCTCGCTGTCATATAGACTGCCGTATCCACCTCGGCCACTGTCAACACAGCGCCATTAACACGGGCAAAAACAGCGTCGGCCGCCCAAACCAGCGCAGGCAAGATCAAACTCAAGCTAATAAAAATAACCCGAAACACCTACGACCCCACTTCTACTTGTTATGGCAGGCTAAACAAACCTGACTACCAACAGGATCAATGCGCAAAAATGTTGGATTGTAATCAACATGCGGATCATGGCATGAAGCACATTCCACATAAGGCTGCTGCTCACCAATGTAAGCACCCTCACTGGTACCCACACGGGTATAAAGCTTCATATCCGACTTTTCAAATGCTGCCGTGCCGCCTGGCGTGTTCACCCACCACACCCGACTTGCCCCCATAATCTCAGACAAAGCAGGGTTAAAATCCTTATCGTAACCAGGCCCCGCCGGATTTGATAACGAATACCCACCACCTGAATACTGCACCCCGACAGGATGATCATTAGTCAAATCTTTACCTAGATTGGTTACTACATCTGGCGGCCCAATCCGACCTTCAACCGATGCCGCCTGACCCACCCATAAGCCACGCGAAAACCCCGGCACATCTCGACCTGAGCCAGATTCATTCAGAACAGCATCCATCGCCTGGGTACCGTCGTGACAGGAAAGACAAGCCAAAGAAACAGAACCAACTGGCTCAACGCCAGCATCCAAGGTTGTTGTCCCCATTTGATCGTAAGTAGCAAAACCGGTGGGATCGAGATTTCGATTCCAGATAGGCGCCGCCGCCTGGCCATCGCCACCATGCGGTGTATGACAAAAAACACAAATTTCGCGTGTACCACTAAAGGTACTGGCCGCGTTAAGGCCGGTACTGCCCAAATTATGCTTAGTATTAAACACACCCGCCTGAGCCGTTGCCGTAAAAAACGCCATAGCCCAAAACAGGAAAATTCTATTGCATCTCATTAATGCACGTCTCCGCCAACCAAGGCGTTTTCTACCATGTCAGCGCCAAAACTGTCAAACAAGGCACTGTTTCCACAAAGGATTTTACCTCAAAACAAAACGGGCGCCCTGAGGCGCCCGCTTCCTGCATAGCCATTACAGCTTAACAGATTTTTTACATGGATGAAAACTTCAGATTGATACCGGCAGACAAAGTGCTAACACTCTCGCCA
>CAMYNQ010000296.1 GCA_947259785.1 uncultured Chromatiaceae bacterium
TATCCAAGCGCTTCAATCCCAAGTTGTTTTTGAGGTTTGATTTGCTTGAGGGCGAATATATCGACTTAGAGTACGCCCACGAGTCCAATGGCCAGCGCATATCCACAAAGTCCAGCTATGACAATTTGGCCGCTGACCTGGAGAAGCCCGAGTATGCCAACGACTACATTAGCCGTGGCTGGGATTATTGGGGCATTACCTACAAGCACGCATTTTTGTACAGTGAAGCAACAAAGGTATCCACCTATCTAAAGTTGAAAAACTATGTGGGTGGGGCGCTGCAGGGCGAGATAGAACAATACTATGTTGTGGACGGGATTGACGGTTTTGAACCGGAACGCGAAATCACAGAGCGCGAAGATGTGGGTGGCTTTCAGGTGCTGCATAAATGGAGCAATGAGGATGAGCTGTTTTTGTCCATTAACAAAGTGGCTCTGATCTATGAAACAGGGACACGTGAGCCGGCAAAATACAATACTGTTACCCTTGAGTTAACGACCAACTCCGTGGGTATTCCGCTGATGTTCTGGTATCGATACGGCTACAACAGCGATTTGGCTCAGTATTTCAAGAAGGTGGATAGCGGTGGTGTTGCGTTCGAGTTAAAGACCTTCCAGTGATTCCAGCGTGTCGCGGCGCCGAGATTTAGCAGAGACATAATGAATAAGCATTTTCAGGGAATATTGCTCAGCCTTACCGGGGCAAGTGCCATTACTTCTCAACACACCATCCAATCTTTATGGAGTGGTTATGGCGAAATCGTTCGAGTCGGACTTGCCGGGTCGGAATTAAAATCGGTTGTGCTCAAGTACATTGCCTTCCCTACCGATTCAGACCATCCGCGGGGCTGGAATTCGGATTTCGCCCATCGCCGAAAGGTCCGGTCTTATGACGTTGAAACACATTGGTATCGCGACTGGAGCGAGCAATGTACTACAGCCTGCCGGGTAGCCCAATGTTATGGGACGACAGAAGTAGGAGATGAACGAGTCATTGTGCTTGAAGACTTGGACGCGGCTGGGTATGCGGCTAGGCGATCATCTCTTGATATGGCGGGTGTTAAAACTTGCCTGCGATGGTTAGCCCATTTTCATGCAGCATTCATGGGGGTGACACCTGACAATTTGTGGCAGACCGGCAGCTACTGGCATCTGGCAACACGGCCCGATGAGTTTGACGCGATGGCCAATGGTGAGCTGAAACAGGCTGCTGCCGAGATTGATCGGCGCCTGAACAGTTGTAGTTTCCAAACCCTGGTGCATGGTGATGCCAAGGTGGCCAATTTCTGTTTCTCCGCAGATGGAAACTCGGTGGCCGCCGTAGACTTTCAATATATCGGTGGCGGCTGTGGCATGAAGGACGTGGCCTATTTTCTCGGCAGTTGTCTCACAAACCAGCAATGCGAAGAATGGGAGCAGTCGCTTTTAACCTATTATTTTTCTCAGCTTAAGTCGGCATTGGTAGAGACAGGCAAGGAGGTTGATTGGCAGGCCTTGGAGGCTGAGTGGTCGGCCATGTATGCCATAGCATGGACCGATTTTTACCGCTTTCTCATGGGCTGGATGCCGACGCATCATAAGATAAATCCCTATACTGAACGCTTGGCGGCAACGGTCATCAAATCGCTAGCTTGATATTCTATGACAGGAGTGATTAGCTAAAGGGGTAGCGCGGCCCCTGCTGATGACGGGTTTGGTTACAAGCGATTCAGTCAAACACATCATTTCAAGACACCTGGGGAAGACCAACCTTTGTATGGCTTTGAAGACTTTGGCATTGATGGTAGGCGTGCGCCACTGATTAAGGTTGAAGACCTAGCTGCCCACTATATCCAGGAGTTACTCGCATTTAAAAAGGAAGGCCCCTATTATCTGGCAGGGTTTTGTTTTGGTGGTGCGGTGGCCTATGAGATGGCCAAGCAACTGACTGAACAGGGTAAGGATGTTTCGTTATTGGCCTTGATTGATTCTACCAGTCACGCACAAGGCTTGGATAATGAGG